>JANOXU010000238.1:0-10810 GCA_031418595.1 Burkholderiales bacterium | reverse complement strand
TACATGAAACCGCGTCTTCGTCCGCCATGCGTCGTTGCAAATCCGCGCCATAGCAAAGGCTATGGCTGTGGTTTGCGCCTAGCCTGACGAACGAATCCATCGCTTTCATTTGTACCGAAACCTCTGCACCGCAACACTAGGAGCTGGCGCGCGAGATCCGCAAGATCAGGCCCGACATTGCGATCGTGCTGATGAGCGGCTACGTCACGCCGGCACTCACCGCACGGGCGCGTGAGTTGGGCATTCTTGAAGTGCTGCCCAAGCCGCTGGTGCGGGGCGACATGGCGCGCGGCCTGGCCCTGGCCTTACAACGTTCGACATCAGTCTGACCCGCTGGCCGGGCGTTGGCCAACCCGATGTGGCCGCAACAGCGGCAGCGCGGTGGCCAGGTTTGGCCAGCGCGCTGCGTGCGCCCCATTGCAAATGAAACCCGAACGGGGCCACCTGCAACGCCGCTGCAACGCGGCGCCGGCACATTAACTTCACTGCCAACAGGATCACGGCAACACCACATCGACACGGAGCCAGCATGTCGCTCAACCCCTACCGCTACGCCCGCATGCTGTGCGACAGCCTGCGCATCGGGGCGACCGTGCTGGCCCTGGTCAGTGGGTTGGTCAACGCCGCAACCGAAGCCGCACCCCCCACCCATTTGCGCGACACCGGCTTGTACGAGCCCGGTTCGGCCAACCAGGTGCGCGCCGAGAACCTGCCGTTCACGCCGCAGTACCCGCTGTGGTCAGACGGCACGCGCAAGCGGCGCTGGCTGTACCTGCCCCCCGGCAGCGCGATCGACGCCACGCGGCCCGACGCCTGGGAGTTCCCGCGCGGCACGCGGGTGTGGAAGGAGTTTGCCCACGAGCGAGCGATCGAGACGCGCTACATCGAGCGTCGCGCCGACGGCTCATGGCTGTTCGCCACCTATGTGTGGAATGCCGACGGCAGCGACGCCGCGCTGGCGCCCGCAAGCGGGGTCAAGGCCCTGCCGGTTGCGGCGGCGCCGGGCGGGCGCTACGAGGTGCCGGGGCGCTTCGATTGCCTGGCCTGCCACGAGGGTGCTGCCGCGCCGCTGCTCGGTGTGGGCGCCTTGCAGCTTTCACCCGACCGTGACCCGCTGGCCGTGCATGGCGGCAGGGCACAGGGTGCCGAGCTAGACCTGCGCGCCTTGGTGGCCCGCGGTTGGCTGCGCAACCTGCCATCGGCGCTGCTTCAGCACGCGCCACGCATCGCGGCCGCCACGCCAACCGAACGTGCGGCACTGGGCTACTTGCACGGCAACTGTGGCCACTGCCACAACGACAACGGCGCACCGGTGCCGGTGAAGCTGGTGCTGGCGCAGACCGTGGCGCCTGGTGCGGCCGGCACCGAGCGCGTGCTGCAGTCGCTGCTCAACGTGACCGGCCGCTATCAAGCGCAAGGCGCCACGGCGCTCGTCGCGCCCGGGCAGCCTGATGCCAGCGTGCTGGCCCTGCGCATGCGTTCGCGCCAACCGCTGTCGCAGATGCCGCCTTTAGGTTCCCACCAGCCCGACGCCGAAGGCCTGGCCTTGATCGAGCGTTGGATCAGCCACGACCTGCCCTCACGCAAGGAGACCCTGCCATGAATCGCAACGTCACCCCTTCCACCCTGGCAACCCGCCTGTTCGCCGCCCTGGGCGTCAGTGCCGCGCTCACGCTGGCCGCGGCGCCTGCGCCCGCCGCCGAGACCGACCCTGCGGTCAAAGCCACGGCCGAGCTGGTGGCCCGCGGCAAATACCTCGTCAACACCGCGGGCTGCCACGATTGCCACACGCCGTTCAAACTGGGGCCCAATGGTGCCGAGCCAGACATGAGCCGCATGCTGTCGGGCCACCCCGAAGCCTTGATCATGCCGCCGGTGCCGAAGTTGCCGCCGGGCCCGTGGCAGATCGTTTCAGCCGGCACCAACACCGCCTGGGCCGGCCCGTGGGGCGTGAGCTTCACCGCCAACCTGACGCCCGATGCCGCCACCGGCCTGGGTGACTGGACGCTGCGCGACTTCATGAGCACGATCCGCACCGGGCGCCACCTGGGCCGTGGCCGCGCGATCCTGCCGCCGATGCCGATCCCCGTGTACAACAACTTCAGCGACCAGGATCTGGAGGCAATCTACCGCTATCTGCGCACCGTTCCAGCGCTGAAGAACCGGGTGCCCGAATCCTGGGCGCCCAGCGCTGCGGCGGCAGGCACGACGCAGCAGTGATGAATGCGCACGCCGGCCGCCAGCGTGGGCGCCGCGGGGTCGCCTGGCGTGCCGGCGCGTGCCGCTACGGGTTCACCCCGCAACCGCCACTTTGTCTTGCGTCTTGGTTGCGAAATCCCCCGCCTCATGCCGTTCATGCAACTGGCTTGATGGCTCGCCCCAGGTGCGGTTGACCATGCGCCCGCGCTGAACGGCGGGGCGTTGCGCCACGTCTTCGGCCCAGCGCTGCACATGGGTGTATGCCTGCACCTGCAAAAATTCCCCCGCCGAGTACAGCAGCCCCTTGGCCAGGGCGCCGTACCAGGGCCATACGGCGATGTCGGCAATGGTGTAGGTGTTGCCCGCGAGAAACCGGTGCTGCGCCAGGCGTTTGTCCAACACATCCATCTGGCGCTTGGTTTCCATCGCAAAGCGGTCGATGGCGTATTCGAACTTGGCCGGCGCGTAGGCATAGAAATGGCCGAAGCCGCCGCCAAGGTAGGGCGCACTGCCCATCTGCCAGAACAGCCACGACAGGCATTCGGCGCGTTCGCCAGCGGGTGTGGGCAGCAAGGCGCCGAACTTTTCAGCCAGGTACAGCAGGATCGCGCCCGATTCAAAAATGCGAATCGGCTGTGGCCCGCTGTGGTCCATCAGCGCCGGGATTTTTGAGTTCGGGTTGACTTCGACAAAGCCCGAGCCGAATTGATCCCCGGTGTTGATGCGAATCAGCCAGGCGTCGTATTCAGCCCCCGCGTGGCCCAGCGCCAGCAGCTCTTCCAGCATCACCGTCACCTTCACGCCATTCGGCGTGGCCAGTGAATACAGCTGCAAGGGGTGGCGGCCCAAGGGCAGCGGCTGCTCTTTGGTGGGGCCGGAAACAGGGCGGTTGATGTTGGCGAACTGGCCGCCGCTTTCTTTGTTCCAGATCCAAACCTTGGGCGGCACATACGGTGTTGATTCACTCATGGGGCGACTCTTTGTAGGGCGGCGGCGCGCCGGGCTGGCGGACCGCAACGCTGGCCACTGTACGGCGGCCACTCAGACGCTGTAGCTTTCGTAGGTGGCCGGGTGGAACAGCTCTTCAACCGCCATGAGGCGCGCTGACAGGCCTTGCGAATGATGGTGACGCACAAAGGCTTCAAGTGTGTTGCGCGCCGCGGCAACGCCGTAAGACCAAAAGTCTGGGCCCATCGTCTCGCGTGCCGCCTTCAATTGTTCTTCCACGAACGGCAACGTGACCTTGGTGGCCGAGGTGTCGCCGAGCAGTTCCAGGGCAGCGGCCTTGGCCTGCGTGAAGGCCTTCAGCACCGCGCCGGGCAGCCAGGGGTGTTGCGCCGCGAGTTCCTTGCGGATGCCCACCACATGCATGATCGGGAACACGCCGGTGCGGCGGTAGTAGTCCTTGGCCGCGGCGGTCGGGTCGTCGAACAGCCAGCCGATGTTCGGGTTGTTCAGCGCACCGCGGCTGGGCGGGCGCGGGGCAATGAAGCCGTCGATGTCACCGCGGTCGAGCAACTCGGAAATCGTCGTGCCCTCGGGCGCGGCCTCGATGCGCACGGCGGGCGGAAGTTGCAGCTTGATCTTTTCGGGCCGGCCGGGGGTGTCGATGCCGCCGCGCACCCAGCTCATGTCTTCAGGCCGCACGCCGTGGTCGTCTTGCAGCAGCGCGCGCGCCCAGACGTTGGCGGTGAGCTGGTACTCGGGCAGGCCGACGCGCTTGCCCTTCAGGTCAGCCGGTGTCTGGATGCGATCTTTGCGCACATAGATCGAGGTGTGCCGAAACGCGCGCGACAGGAACACCGGCAGCGCGATGTAAGGGCTGTCGCCACGCGAGTGCTTGACCAGGTAACTCGAAAACGACAGCTCGGCGATGTCGAAGTCGACGCTGCGCATGGCGCGAAAGAACATTTCCTCGGGGCTGAGCAGCATGCACACCGGATCGACGCCGTCGATCTGCACGCGGCCGTCGAACAACGCGCGCGTGCGGTCGTAGTCGCCCATGGCGATGGAGAGTTGGAGTTTGCTCATGCTGCTGCGGCGTAAGAAGGTTGGAGATCGGGGTGAGCCTGGCCGACCTTCAACCAAGGCACAGGCAGCGCACAACCAGCCATCGTTGTCAGACCCTTGGCACAAAGCAAAACGCCGACCACAAGGCCGGCGTTCGTCTATTCACTAAGTTATTTTTATTGTTCGAGAATTCTTGGTTGCGGGGGCAAGATTTGAACTTGCGACCTTTGGGTTATGAGCCCAACGAGCTACCAGGCTGCTCCACCCCGCGCTAGAGCCTCGCAGTATAGCACCCTCTATCCGCCCACCGTGGCTGCACGCCCCCTCACCCCTTCCAAACAAACGGAAACTTCATCTGTGCCCAAAACCCGTTGGGCACGTAGTCGCCCAGCACGCCGTATTGCTTTGGCCATTCGCGGGTGGATTGCACGGCGGTGCCGAACAGGTGATCCAGAAACGCGAAGTGGGCGGCGTAGTTGCGGTCAATCGCTTCGGCGTCTTGGGCGTGGTGCCAGTGGTGGAAGTTGGGCGTGACGATCACATAGCGCAGCGGCCCCAGACGCACGCTCACGTTGGCGTGGTTGAACACGGCCTGGAAACCGACGATGACCACGTAGGCGTCGATCACTTCCTTGCTGAACCCGAGCACGAAGATCGGCGCCAGCACCAGGCTGCGGGTGAGGATGATTTCAAGCAAGTGCTGGCGCGAGCCGGCCAGCCAATCCATCGCCTTCACGCTGTGATGCACGGCGTGCAGCCGCCACAGCGCCGGCACCTCGTGATAGGCGCGGTGCACCCAGTATTGAACCAGGTCAGCCACCAGCATGAGCAGCAGCAAGGCCACCGCGAAGGGCAGCTCGCGCACCCAGGCCTGCAGGCCGTCTTTGGCCGCCCAGCCGAAGAACCGGTGCACAAAGAGGTTAGCGGCCAGCAGCACGAAGCCCACGACCATGTGGTTGACCATGAAATGCTGAAAGTCGGTCTGCCACTCGGGGCGGAACACCGGTTGTTCGCGGCGCAGGGCAAAGAGCTTTTCAATGAAGATGAAGATCAGCGCCGAGCCCAGCAAATCGAGGATGAACCAGTCCAGCCCGATGTAGGGCGTGCCGTCGGGGAAGTCGTTCACCGGCACCTTGTGCCCGCCCAGCGCCAGGCTCAGGCCGATCAGCGCGAAGGCCACGGCTGACAGCCAGCGCACGCGCCCGAGCACGATGTTGAACAAGGCCATGCCGCCGGCCAGCACCAGCGCGCCGAACAGCAACTGGCGCAGCAGCGCCACGTCGTAGGCCTGGCGCAGTTGCGGCGTGGTGAGGTATTCGGGGAAGTGAAAGGCCAGCACGCCCAGAAAACACAGCACGGCCAGGGTGAGGGCGATCACGCCGGTGACCATGCCGTGCCCGTGTTGCAACGGGCCATGCGAGGCGCTGAGCAGCTTGAGTTTTTTCAGCATGATCGTTCAACAGGTGTAGCCGGCCCGAGTGTGCCAGGGGCAAAGATGGCCTTCGTTCAATTCCCTGGCAGCGGCGCTGCCACGCCGATGCCGCGAGCTTCGATGCCGAGCGCGTGTGCACAGCGTCGATCAGCTTGCCTCGTCGCACCGGTTCTAGGTGGTGACGCACACCCGTGCAGCAGGCATGCTGCGCGGCGCCCGGTTTGTGCCAGCATTCGACCCATGCACATGTCTTCATTTCGAGCGTCTCTTGCCAACCTGATGTTGCAGCCATGACGACCCAGGTGCACAGCGGCCATACGGCGTTGTCGCGGCACGCCGAGCGCACGCCCGCGGCCGATACCGACCTGTCTGGCGCCGCACCGGGCAAGGCGAGCCTGCGCCGGCGCCCCGGCTACACCGCCGACCCTGCACCCACGTTTTCCCCGGCTGCGGCCACACCGGCCACACCGGCCACACCTGCCGCGCTTGCGGCGCGCAACGCCGCGGCACAGCCCTTCCCGGTCACGGTCCCCGGGGCCCTGATGAGTGCGCAGCCCGCCGGGGCCTTGACGACCGCGCACGCGGGCGGCAGCGGCGACACCGTGATGCGCCAGGTGGGCCGCTACCAAATCTTGTCGCGTCTGGGGCGCGGCGGCATGGCCACGGTGTACCGCGCGCACGACCCGCAGATCGGGCGCGACGTGGCGATCAAGTTCCTACATGCCGCGCTGGCGCAGGAGGGTGAATGCCATTCGCGCTTCTTGCAAGAGTCGCGTGCAGCGGGCGGTTTGTCGCACCCCAATATCGTGATCGTGCATGACGTGGGCGAGATCGAAGGCCGGCCCTACATGGCCATGGAGCTGATCGACGGCGTGCCCTTGTACGACGTGATGGAGCGTTCGCGCCAGATGCCGTTTCGCCAGGCCGCGGCCATTGCGCGGCAACTCGCCGATGCGTTGGACTATGCCCATGCGCACGGCATCGTGCACCGCGACATCAAGCCCGGCAACATCATGGTGCTGCGCGATGGCCAGAGCATCAAGGTCACCGATTTCGGCATTGCGCACATGGCCGAAAACGCCCACCAGCACACCCAGGTGGGCGCGGTGCTGGGCACGCCGCAGTACATGTCGCCCGAGCAAACGCGCGGCGACAAGCTCGATGGCCGCTCCGACCTGTTTTCCACCGGCATCGTGCTGTACCAAATGCTCACTGGCGAGCGCCCGTTCCGTGGCGAGAACCTGGTCGCGTTGGCCACGCGCATTGCTGGCGAAGACCCGCCCGCGCTGGCGCTGTTGCGCCCGGACACGCCGGCGTCATTGCGCCGTGTGGTCGACCGCTGCCTGGCCAAGGCGCCGGCGCAGCGCTATCAGTCGGGCAAGGAGCTGGCCGCGGCGTTGGGCAAGGTGGTCGCCGAGCTGGATGAAGCGGCGCGCGCACGCAGCCAGTCGCGCCGCGTGCCTTTGCGCGTGAAGTGGGCGCTGGCCATGGCCGCTGTGGTGGCCGTGGTGATGGGCTTGACGGCCGCCGTGATCACCCAGCGCCAGTACGCCGCCATGATGGGCCAGGCCATCGACAACGGCGCCGCATTGGCCCGCTTCATCGCCCGCCAGAACGCCCAGGCGGCATTGGGTGAGGAGTGGGAAGTGGTCGACGTGGCGGTGCAGGAGATGATGAAGACCGGCAGCTTCGAGCGCATCGTGGTCATCGACCCGGCCGGCGTGGTACGCGCCTCCAGCCTGCCCGGCCTGGTGAACCTGCCCTATCGCTCGGCCGGCATCACGCCGCTGGAGCAACTGGGCGGCAATGCCGCGGTGGTGCGGTACAGCGCCAACGACGAGCGCGTGCTCGGCTTCGAAGCGCCGCTGATGTTCCAAGACAAGTTGGTGGGCAAGGTGGCCCTGGGGCTGCCCGAGCAGCCGCTGCTGAAGGTGGCGCAACTGTCGATCACCTTGATGGTCGTGTTAGCCCTGGTCACGGTGGCCGCGGTGGCCGCGGCGATGTACCTGCTGGGCGACTGGTTTGCCAGGCCGATCCGGCTGGTCAGCGAATCGATGGGCGAGTTGGCCAAGGGCCGCTTCGACCACCGCATCGGCGAGCAGCGCAAAGACGAATTCGGCGAGCTGTTCGCCGCCTACGACGCCATGGCCATGGCGCTCGAACAACGCTACGGCGGCCCGCGGCCGCGCCCGTCAACGCTGCCCACACAGGGGCCCCCTGCGGTGACGCCGGTGCCTGCACGCACGCCCGAGGTTTAGCGCCGTGACAGGCCGGCAAGCCGGGTCATTCATGCCGCGCTGCCCTATGCTGCTGCTTGCCGCGGCGCTGGGTGCCGGCTGTGCGGGTCACCCCCCGGCACCGGCCGTGCCCATCGCCGCCGTGGCCGCCATGGCCGCCGCGGCCGCCAACACGTCGCCCAGCCCGGCCGGCGCGCCGCAAACCGGCGCGGTGCTGGGCCGCAGTGAGCGCCTGTTGGTGTACCGGCCGGTGGCCGGTGACACGCTGGCCAGCATTGCCGGGCGCTACCTGGGCGACACCAAGCAAGCCTGGCAGATTGCCCAGGCCAACGGCGACACCTGGGTCGTTGCGCCCGGCACGCCGCTGGTCGTGCCGCTGGTGCCGGCCAACCCGCTGGGTGTGGCGGCACAGGGCTGGCATGGCGTTGTGGTGCTGGCCTATCACCGGCTGGGCACGCCGGCATCGAAAATGACCGTCACGGCAGAACGCTTCGAAGCCCAGCTCGAATGGTTGCTGGTCCAGCACTACCAGGTGCTGCGTCTGAGCGAGGTGCAGGCTTTCTTGGCCGGCAAGCAGGCCCTGCCGCGCAAGGCCGCCGTGTTGACGTTTGATGACGGCTATGAATCGGTCTACCGCCTGGCCTTCCCGCTGCTGAAAAAGCACGGCCTGCCGGCCACGGTATTCGTCTACACCGATTTCATCGGCGGGCGTGACGCGCTGAGCTGGGCGCAGATCCAGGAGATGCAGCGCTCCGGGCTGGTTGACATTCAGGCCCACTCCAAGACCCATACCAACTTGGTTGAGCGCCATGCCGCTGAGAGCGACAGCGCATACCGGCAGCGCCTGGACACCGAGCTGCGCCAGGCGCGCAGCGTGATCGAACGCAACCTGGCGCCATTGCCGGTGAAGGTGCGGCAGTTCGCCTACCCGTACGGCGACGCCAATGCCCCGGTGCTGGAGGCGCTGCAACGCAACGGCTACGAGCTGGGCCTGACGGTGAACGCGGGCAGCAACCCGTTCTACACCTGGCCCTTGCTGCTCAGGCGCACCATGATCTTTGGCGACCATGACCTCGACGCCTTCAAGGCCCGGGTGCAGCCGGCACGCGGGCCCATGCGGCCATGAAGGCTGCAGCCGCCGCCCTGTTGACACTGGCGTTATGCGCTTGCGGCACGCCCATGCCCACCTTCAACCTGCCCGGCCCCTTGCCGGCGCCAGCCGGCGCGCCCGAGGCGGCCGCCAGTGCGCCCGGCACGGTTGACCTGGCGTTGGTGCAGTTCGTGCACCAGCAGCGTCAGGCCGCCGTGCGCGCCGCCGCGGCCAGCCATTGGGCCGACGCGGCCTGGGCCGCGGAAGTGGTGCTGGCCGTGGCACCCGGCGACATCGAGGCGCGCTCGATTCGCGAGCTGGCGCAATCGGCCAGCTTGGCCTTGCTGAACGAGGTGCTGCCGCGCGCGCGCCAGGCGCGCGAGCGTGGTGAGCTGGATCTGGCCATGCGCCTGTACCTGGAGGTGCTGGCAGCGGTGCCGCGCCACAGCGGCGCGGCCGATGCGCTGCGCGACCTTGAGCGCATGCGCTCCCAGCGCGGCAGCCAGTTGGCGCGCCAGACGGTGCCGCCACGCAGCACCGCCGACGCCAGCGAACGCAATGATCTCGAACACGCCATGCTGCTGGCCCAGCAAGGCGAAACCGAAGCCGCCATTGCACTGCTGCAGCCCCTGGCCGAGGCGCAACGCGACAACTCGGGCCTGCGCAACGCCGTGGCCGAGCTGCACTTTCGCCACGCCGAAAGCCTGGGCGCGGGCAACCGGCCGGCGGCCGTTGCCGCGCTGGAGCGCAGCCTGCAGTGGCAACCGGGGCACCGGCTGGCAGCAGCCCGGCTCAAGGAATGGCGTGTCGCGCCGGTTGCGCCAGCGCCCAGCCGGCGTTGAGCCCTGGGCGCACTCAGGCGCTCAGCACTTGCTGGCCGGCAGGCGCTTTTTCAGCTCGTAGGCCTTTTCGCGCTCCAGCCGGGCGGTGCGGTGTTCGATGTCCAGCTTGAGCACTTCGCTCCATGCCGCAATGGCGCCGCACACATCTTGTTTGGCCATGGCCGTGCGGGCATCGCGCGCATAGCGGCTGATGCCGGCCTGGCGCTCGCGCTCGCGCTTGGCCACTTCGGCAGGGTTGTCTGTGGCCACAGGCGCTGGCACAGGGGGTGTCACGGGCGCCGTGGCCGGCTCGCTCACAGGGGGCTCGGCCGCCGTGTTGCGCGGCGCCTTGGCCGGCGGTTGCGGTGCTGGCGGCTGCTTGCCGGGCACACGGATCACCTGGCCAATTTGCAGTTGCCGGGGCACCTTGATGCCGTTGTAGCGGGCCAGCGCGTAGAACAGGTCTCGGTCGTTCAAGAAGCGCTGCGCGATGGTGGCCAGCACATCGCCCGACTGCACCTTGTAGCTGAAGGATTCACGGCCCAACAGGGCGGTGGCGTCGTCGCGAATCTGGCGCATGAAGCTTTGCGCGGTCTTCTGCTGCGGCTCTGCGGCCAACACCTTTTGCAACTCAGCCACGGCCTGGTCTTCCTGGCCGGCGTTGAGCAGGTCGCGCACGCCTTGCAACGTGGCCGGGATGTCACGCTCGCCATAACCAGCCGGCGCAGCGGACGATGCCGCCGCCTCGGCGGCCTTGGCTGGGGCAACCCCTGCCACTTGGCCGGCACCGGGCACGGGCTTGGGCGCTGGCCCTGGCGGCTCGGCAGGCTCGGTGGCACAGGCAGCCACCAACAAGGCGCAGGTCATGGCCGCCGTCAGCGAGCGCCCCAAGGCCGGCCAAAGCCGGCCGTCCCCCGCGGGGATCAAGGAAAGTGGCAAAGCCACATTTCCTTGAGAGCGCCCCAAGGCCGGCCAAAGCCGGCCGTCCCCCGCGGGGATCAAGGAAAGTGGCAAAGCCACA
>JANOXU010000237.1:0-3620 GCA_031418595.1 Burkholderiales bacterium | reverse complement strand
TACATGAAACCGCGTCTTCGTCCGCCATGCGTCGTTGCAAATCCGCGCCATAGCAAAGGCTATGGCTGTGGTTTGCGCCTAGCCTGACGAACGAATCCATCGCTTTCATTTGTACCGAAACCTCTGCACCGCAACACTAGGGCAAGCACGGGCATCCAGCGCTGTAAGAAAAAAGCCGTCGCAACGACGGCCTTTTGATGGTGACAGTGCCGCGTCAGCGTTGCTCGCGCGGCTTCACGTCGCGGCTGGTGGCGCCGGTGTAGAGCTGGCGCGGGCGGCCGATCTTGTATTCAGGGTCGCCGATCATTTCGTTCAACTGGGCGATCCAGCCCACCGTGCGGGCCAGGGCAAACACCGCCGTGAACAGGCTCACCGGGATGCCGATGGCGCGCTGCACGATGCCGGAATAGAAGTCCACATTCGGGTACAGCTTGCGGGCCACGAAGTATTCGTCCTCCAGCGCGATCTTCTCCAGCGCCATGGCCAGCTTGAACAGCGGGTCGTTGTGCAGCCCGGTGGCGGCGAGCACTTCATGACAGGTCTCGCGCATCAGCTTGGCGCGCGGGTCGTAGTTCTTGTACACGCGGTGGCCAAAGCCCATCAGCTTGACGCCGGAATTCTTGTCTTTGACCTTGTCGATGAACTCGCCGATCTTGGCCACGCCGCCCATTTGCTGAATGTCTTCCAGCATGTTCAGGCAGGCCTCGTTGGCGCCGCCATGCGCCGGGCCCCACAGGCAGGCCACGCCGGCGGCGATGGCCGCGAAGGGGTTGGTGCCCGAGCTGCCGCACAAGCGCACCGTGGAGGTGGAGGCGTTTTGCTCATGGTCGGCATGCAGGATGAAGATGCGGTCCATGGCGCGCACCAGCACGTCGTTCGGCTCGTAGTCGTCGCACGGCGTGGCGAACATCATGTGCATGAAGTTGGCGGCGTAGCTCAGCTTGTTCTTCGGGTACATAAAGGGCTGGCCGACGCTGTACTTGTAGGCCATGGCCACCAGCGTGGGCATCTTGGCGATCAGGCGGATGGCCGCCACGTCGCGGTGCTGCGGGTTGTTGATGTCGGTGCTGTCGTGATAGAAGGCCGAGAGCGCCCCGACCAGGCCGGTCATGATCGCCATCGGGTGCGCATCGCGCCTGAAGCCGCGCAAGAAGAACTGCATCTGCTCGTTGACCATGGTGTGGTTGGTCACGAGCTTGTGGAAGTCTTTCTGCTTCTGCTCGCTGGGCAGGTCGCCATACAGCAGCAGGTAGCAGGTGTCGAGAAAATCGCACTCGGTGGCCAACTGCTCGATGGGGTAACCGCGGTACAGCAGTTCGCCCTTGTCGCCATCAATGTAGGTGATGGTCGAATTGCATGCGGCGGTAGACAGGAACCCGGGGTCGTAAGTGAACTTGCCGGTCTGGGCGTAGAGCTTGCGGATGTCGATCACATCGGGGCCGACGCTGCCCTTGTACACGGGCAACTCCATGCTCGGGCTGCCGTCTGAAAACGACAGCGTGGCTTTGGTGTCTGCGGGGGTCATCATGGTGTGGTTCCTCGGGGCAGTGGGTTCGTGTGGGGCTGGCGCAGCAGGGCCAGCACCTGCGCCGCAGCGCTGCCGGCCAACTCGGGGCCAGGTTCGGTGCGGCGCAAAAACAGGTCAAGCAAATCGTTGTCGGCCAAGTCCATCAAGGCAGTCAGCCCGCCGGCCTGTTGTACGGTGAGCGTGACTTCGTGATGCTTGAAAAAGCGTTCGATAAACAGGTCGTTCTCCAGCAGGCCGCGCCGGCAGCGCCATTTCAGCTTGGACAGGGAACGCTCGTCCAGCAGGTCGGCCTTGGTGCTCATGTCAGATCGACTTCTTTCAGCGCCACACCACTACACCGCGCGACGCACCATCAACTCTTTGATCTTGCCAATGGCCCGCGTGGGGTTCAGGCCCTTGGGGCACACATCCACGCAGTTCATGATGGTGTGGCAGCGGAACAGGCGGTACGGGTCTTCGAGGTTGTCCAGCCGCTCGGCGGTGGCCTCGTCGCGGCTGTCGGCAATGAAACGGTAGGCCTGCAGCAAGCCGGCCGGGCCAACGAATTTATCGGGGTTCCACCAGAAGCTCGGGCAGGCGGTGGAGCAACTCGCGCACAGGATGCACTCGTACAGGCCATTCAATTCGTCGCGCTCTTCGGGCGACTGCAAGCGTTCCTTTTCAGGCGGCACGCTGTCGTTCATCAAGTACGGTTTGATCGAGTTGTACTGGGTGAAAAACTGCGTCATGTCGACGATCAGGTCGCGGATCACGGGCAAGCCAGGCAGCGGGCGCAGCACCACGGTGGCGGGCAGGCTGCGCAGGTTGGTCAGGCAAGCCAGGCCGTTCTTGCCATTGATGTTCATCGCATCCGACCCGCACACGCCTTCGCGGCAGGAGCGGCGAAAGCTCAAGGACGGGTCGAGTTCCTTGAGCTTCATCAGCGCATCGAGCAGCATGCGTTCGCTGCCGTCAAGCTCCACCTGCAGCGTCTGCATGTAGGGCTTGGCGTTCGCGTCCGGGTCGTAGCGGTAGATCTGGAACGTCCTGGTGATCATGTTGTCCTGCTATTCGAGACGTTAGAAGGTGCGAACCTTGGGCGGCACGCTCGCCACCGTGAGCGGCTTGAGCTGCACCGGCTTGTAATCGAGCCGGTTGCCCTGCGCGTACCACAGCGTGTGCTTCATCCACTGCGCGTCGTTGCGGCCAAGCGGGTACTGCGGGTCGTCGGCCGCTCGCTCATAGTCGCTCACCGTGTGCGCGCCGCGGCATTCCTGACGCGCCGCCGCCGAGACCATGGTGGCCTGGGCGCATTCGATGAGGTTGTCAACCTCCAGCGCCTCGATGCGCGCGGTGTTGAAGATCTTGCTCTTGTCCTTCAAGGTGATGCCCGCCACGCGCTGGCGCAGCGCCGCCACCTTGGCCACGCCGTCGTCCATCGAGGCTTGCGTGCGGAAGACGCCGGCATGCTGCTGCATCACGGCGCGCAAATCGTCGGCCACCACCTGTGCGTACTCGCCTTCTGTGCTGGCGTCGAGCTTGGCGATGCGGGCCAATGAGAGGCCCGCCGCATCGGCCGGCAAGGCTTGGTGCGCCGCCGCGTCGCCCTGCAGGGCCGCGACGATGTGATCCCCCGCCGCCTTGCCAAACACCAGCAAGTCGAGCAGCGAATTCGTGCCCAGGCGGTTGGCGCCGTGCACGCTGACGCAAGAGCACTCGCCCACGGCGTAAAAACCGTTGACCACGCTGTTGGGGTTGCCGCCGCTGGGCACCACCACCTGGCCGTGGATGTTGGTAGGGATGCCGCCCATTTGATAGTGAATGGTCGGCACCACGGGAATGGTTTCCTTGGTGATGTCGACGTTGGCGAAGTTGTGGCCGATCTCGAACACGCTGGGCAGGCGCTTCATGATGGTGTCGCCACCCAGGTGGGTGAGGTCGAGCTGGATGTAGTCTTTGTTCGGCCCGCAGCCGCGGCCTTCCTTGATTTCTTGGTCCATGCAGCGCGACACAAAGTCGCGCGGCGCCAGATCCTTCAAGGTGGGCGCATAACGTTCCATGAAACGTTCACCGTTCACGTTGCGCAGAATGGCGCCTTCGCCGCGGCAGCCTT
>JANOXU010000236.1:0-23810 GCA_031418595.1 Burkholderiales bacterium | reverse complement strand
TACATGAAACCGCGTCTTCGTCCGCCATGCGTCGTTGCAAATCCGCGCCATAGCAAAGGCTATGGCTGTGGTTTGCGCCTAGCCTGACGAACGAATCCATCGCTTTCATTTGTACCGAAACCTCTGCACCGCAACACTAGGTTTGCTGGCCGTGGGGTTCATGTCGCGCCGGCAAAGTCGGGTTCAAGCCAGGGCCTAAGAAGACGGGCTTGTCAGGCCGATTGACGGTTTGATTCGAGGTGGTGGATACTTGATATCTACCATTTCCCTTCAAACCGCCATGTCGATCGCCAAAATCTTCAGTCACGGCCGCAGCCAGGCCATTCGTCTGCCCAAGGAATTTCGCTTTCCTGGCACCGAAGTTCATGTGCGCCGGGTCGGCAATGACGTGGTGTTGAGCGCCCGCCCGGCGTCTTCGCCCGAGGGGCTCATGCAAGCGCTTGATGCATTCGAGCCTGGCTTGAAGATTGAACGTGAACAGCCGGCGCAACAAGAACGTGCCGCCATCAAGGTGCGCCGCTGATGCACTACCTGCTCGATACCGATATTTGCATCTATGCCATCAACGAGCGCCCGGCCGGCGTGCTGGCGCGCTTGCGGCAACACGCGGCCGAGGGCTTGGGTGTGTCGGCCGTCACGGCGGGCGAACTGCACTTCGGCGTTGAACGCACAGGCTCGGCGCGCAACCGCCAAGCGTTGGCCAACTTCCTGGCCCAGATGGAAGTGGCGCCTTTCGATGATGCCGCCGCGCATGTCTTTGGCCAACTGCGTGCCTGGTTGGCGGCGCAGGGCACGCCCATTGGCCCGTATGACACGCAAATCGCGGCCCATGCGCAAGCCTTGGGCGTCACCTTGGTGAGCAACAACATGCGCGAATTTGCGCGTGTGCCGGGCCTGCGGCTGGAGAACTGGGCCGCTGCAGACTGAGCACCCGGTTCAAACTTGCCACAACGCCGCCATGGCGGCCTCGAAGTTTGCGCCGCTGGGCGGCGCCGCTTGCGCCTGGTGGGCGCGCCGCACCCAGCGCCCCGCCACCATCACATCGCGCCATGGCCGCGCCGGGCTGGAAAACACCATGGCATCGAGCAGGTGCGAAGGCGGCACGCCCAGCAGCGCGCCGGCCTGCGCGTCGGCCACCAGCAAGTCCGCCCGGGCGCCGGCTTGCAAGCCCCATTGCGCCAGGCCCGCGGCTCGGGCGCCGCCCGCTAACACGCGCTTGAACAGGCGTGCCGCGGTGGCCGGCTCCTCGGCGCTGGCGCTGGTGTTGCGCTGTTGCTTGAACAGGCGCTGACCATATTCCAGCAGCCGCAGCTCTTCGGCCCAGTCGCGCGTGGCGTGGCTGTCTGAGCCCAGCGCCAGCGACACACCGGCCGTTAACCAACCGGGTAAGTCACACAGGCCATCGCCCAGGTTCGCTTCGGTGCTGGGGCACAGCACCACGCCGGCACCGCAGCGCGCCACGGCTTCAATCTCTGCTGCGTGCTGTGGGTGGCGTGGACGAGTTGCCAGCGGGCATCGAGGCCGGCATGGCGGGCCAACCATTCAAGTGGGCGGCAGCCGGTGGCCTTCAGGCAGTCGTCCACCTCGGCGGTTTGCTCGGCCACGTGAATGTGGATGGGTACATCGCCGAGATCGTTGGTGAGTTCGGCAATGGACTGTGGCCGCGCCGCGCGCAAGGAGTGAACCGCCACACCGGCATTGACCAGCGGCCGCCGCGCCGCCGCCACGCCTTGGTGCAGCGCGCGCACCGCTGCCGCATCCGCGGCAAAGCGGCGCTGCTCCGTGCGCAGCTTGGGCTGCGCGAAACCCGCGTGTTCGTACAGCACGGGCAGCACGGGCAGCACGGTCAGGCCGATGCCTACTTGTGCCGCCGCATCGGCCAGGGCCCAGCTCAGCGTGAGCGGGTCAGCATAGGGCTGGCCGTTGTCCTGGTGTTGAAGGTAGTGGAACTCGCAGACCTTATGTAGCCACCGGCCAGCAGCTCGGCGTAGAGCTGGGCGGCAACGGCGCGCAAGGCGTCGGGGCCGATGCGCAAGGCCACGCGGTACATGCGCTCGCGCCAGCTCCAGAAATCGTCCGTTTCAAGCTCGCGCCGCTCGCTCATGCCGGCAAAGGCGCGCTGGAAGGCGTGGCTGTGGGCGTTGACCAGGCCGGGCAGCACCGGGCCGGCCAGCAGCGTGGCTTGCGGCGGCGCCGCCTGGCCGGGGGCGATGTCGGCCCAGCAGCCATCGGCGCCAACGCGCAGCACGACCGACTCATGCCAACCATTAATCAACCAGGCCTGCGGCGCCCAGTACAGGCCTGCGGTCAAGCCGGCCTCCAGGCCAGCAGCGCGTGGAACAACTGGCGCAGCAGCGGCTGCACCCGAGCGGCGCGGTCTTCACTCCAGGCATAAGGCGGGGCTTCGTGCATGTAGCAGCGCCAGCACATTTCGAGTTGCACGGCGTGCACGCCTTCGTGCGGGCGGCCATGGTGGCGGGTGATGTGGCCGCCCTTGAAGCGGCCATCCACCACGTGCGTGAAGGCATGCTGGCCACTCAGCACAGCGGCTAACGCCGCGCGCAGGCTGGGCGCGCAGGCCGCGCCGTTGGCCGTGCCCAGGTTCAGGTCGGGCAGGCGGCCTTCGAACAACCAGGGCAGTTCTGACTTGATGCTGTGGCCGTCGAACAGCACGGCATGGCCGTGTTCGCGCTTCAAGCGCGCCAGCTCGCCACGCAAGGCGTCGTGATAGGGCTGCCAGTAGCGCTGCACGCGCTGCTGCACTTCAGCCGGGTCTGGCGCTTGGCCAGGCAGGTACAGGTCTTCGCCGGTGAAAAAGCGCGTGGGGCACAGCTCGGTGTTATTGGCACCGGGGTACATGGGCTGGTTGTCGGCCGGGCGGTTCAGGTCAACCAGGTAGCGGCCGTGCACGGGGGTGATGACGCTTGCGCCCAGCGCCTGCGCAAAGGCGTACAGGCGGGCGAGGTGCCAGTCGGTGTCTTCCAGCTGCAAGGCGCGTGGCACCAGACGCGGGGTTAACCATTCAGGCAAGGTTTCACCACAGTGCGGCAGGCTCAGCAGCAGCGGCGTGCGGCCGCGGTGCAATTGAAAGGTGTCGCCATTCATGTGCTGCGCTCCAGACCACCGCACACCACGCGCCGGCACGGGTTGTGGCCGAACCAGTAGGCCAGCTCGTTGGGGTGGTTCACTTCGTACACCGCGAAGTCGGCGCGTTGCCCCACGGCCAGGCGGCCGCGGTCATGCAAACCCAGGGCCCGTGCACCGTTGACGGTGACGCCGCGCAGCGCCTCTTCGGGCGTCAGGCGAAACAGCGTGCAGGCCATGTTCAGCATCAACAGCAAAGACAGGCCGGGCGACGAGCCGGGGTTGTGATCGCTGGCGATGGCCATGGGCACGCCGGCTTCGCGCAAGGCCTGCACGGGCGGCAGTTTCGTTTCGCGCAAAAAGTAAAAGGCCCCGGGCAGCAGCACGGCCACGCTGGCGGCGGCGCGCATGGCGGCCACGCCGGCGGGTGACAGGTGTTCGAGGTGGTCGCAAGACAAGGCCTGGAAGCTTGCGGCCAACTGCGCACCGCCGCTGTCGCTGAGCTGTTCGGCATGCAGCTTGACGGGCAGGCCAAGCCTTTGCGCGGCGGTGAACATGCGCCGCGTCTGTTCAAGCGTGAAGCCGATGGTTTCGCAAAACGCATCCACCGCATCGACCAGGCCTTGCGCCTGCCATTCGGCCAGCCAGCCGCAGGCCGCGGTGATGTAGTCGTCAGCCCGGCCGGCAAACTCAGGCGGCAAAGCATGGGCGGGCAGGGCGGTGGTGCGCACGCTGAAGCGCAACTCCGTGCCCAGGCGGCGCGCCACGCGCAGGCAACGCGCCTCGTGTTCAGCGCTCAGGCCGTAGCCGGACTTCACTTCAAGCGTGGTCACGCCCTCGGCCATCAATGCCCGCGCCCGCGCCGCCGCGTTACTGAACAAGGCCTGCTCGTCGGCCGTGCGCGTGGCCGCCACGGTGGCGCGGATGCCGCCGCCGGCGCGGGCGATGTCTTCATAGCTCGCCCCTTGCAGGCGCAACTCGAACTCATCGGCGCGCTGGCCGCCATAGACCAAATGGGTGTGGCAATCGACCAGGCCCGGTGTGACCAGGGCGCCGCTCAAGTCATGTGTTTGATCCGCAACCAGACCCGCCGGCAACTGCGACTGCGCGCCCAGCCAGGCGATGTGCTCGCCGTCAACCAGCAAGGCGGCGTCGTCGATCAAGCCCCAGCCGCTGGCGCCGGCCAGCGTGCACAGCCTGCCATTGCGCCACAGGGTCTTCATGCGCCGACCTGCTCACGATCGTGCTCAAGATACTGCAGCCACCAGGCGCGCAGCGGCGCACCGGTGCTGCGCAGTTGCCAGCGGCCGGGCTGCGGCTCGCCACTCCACACCAGGCTGTGCGCGGGCAGGGTGGCCCCTTGCAGGCCGTCAACCCACAGCGTTGCGGGCTGTGCGGTGTAGGCGCCGCGCCAGGTGCCGGGCTGGGCAAACTCGCTGTCTTCAGCGGCCCGCACGGCGCAGGCCACGCCATGGGCGCGTGGCACCATGAAGCTCACATCGTCGATCGGGCCTTCAAGCAGCTCGCAGTACGGCGCGTCGCCGCCGTCGAATTCATACGCCGGGCTGTCTACAGTCAGCACGGCCTGGTGCTGGCGGTGCTTGAGCAGCACAGCTTGTTCGCCCAGCGAGATGAACCAGCGCTGCATGCCCGGGTAATCGGAAAACGCCACGTCGCGCCCGATGTGCGCCAGCGCCACATGCACGCGCAGCGCCGCGGCGCTGGGCCAGCTGAGCAGGGTGCGCGCCGTGCCACCGCCATTGCGCCAGGGCTTAGGGTCGATGCGGCTGGCGTCGATCACGTGCAGCGTCATGTTTTGGCTTGCCAAAGGATGGGGAACAAGGGGTGATCCATTTCAGCGCCGGCGGGCAGCTCGTCAACCAGGCCCGGGAATTCAGGCGACGTTTTCCACGCCCGCGGTGCATGGCGCACATCGTCGCCGATGAAGCGAGCCGAGAACACGCGCCGGCGCACATCACCATCGACCCCCGCCGCGGCGTGCAGCGCCAGCATGTGGAAGCACACCACGTCGCCCGGCTCCAGCGCCCACCCCAGCAAGCGGTGCTGGCCGCGCTGGGCCTCGATGTCGGGCAAATCAGCCAGGCTGCCTTCAGGGAACCACCTGGCCTGCTGGTCCATGAAGCTGCGCGGCATCAGCCAAGGCCCGCGGTGCGAGCCGGCCACAAATTCGAGCGTGGAATGGCGGCGCACGGCATCCACCGCAATCCACATGCTGCATTGCTGGTGGCCGCTGATGTTGTAGTAAGGCTGATCCTGGTGCCAGGGTGTGCGCTGGCGCGTGCCAGGCTCCTTGGTGAGCATGTGGTCGTGGTACAGGCGGATGCGCCGGCTGCGTGTGAGTGCGCCAGCAGCGGCGGCCAGGCCGGAATCGAACACCAGCTCGCGGTACGCCGCGTTCTCTTGCCAATTGCAGAAGTCTTCAATGAACAGGCCGGGCTCGCCGCTGGGGCTGGCCACTTTGGCGCGCGGGCTGGGTGCGGCCAGGTTGGCGTCGATGCCTTCGCGCAAACGGGCGATTTGTGCGGCGCCAAGCAGGCCGCGTATGCACACCGCGCCGTCGCGGGCGTAGTGCTCGATCAGCTCGGGCGTGACGGGGTTTTCAAGGTTTGAACTCACCGCTCAGAATGTAGCGGTTGCCAGGGTGCACCAGCCGCGCCAGGGTGATGGGCACGTTGCGCGCCGCGGTGCGGCGGGTGACGATGAGGCAGGGGTCGGTGCGCTGGATGCGCAGCAAGAACGCCTCTTGCGCCGTGGCCAGGCTGGACTCGATGGCGTACTGCGCCTCCCAGTACGGCGCCACTTGCAGCAAGTAGCTGGTGGGCGTGGTGGTGGTGAAGTCGACCTCCAGGTAGTCGGGTGCGAAGGCGGGGTTGACGAAGCGGTCTTCCGACTGCAACGGCACACCGTCTTCGAAGTGAATCACCAGGGTGTGGAAGACGGTGTCGCCCTTGGCCAGGCCCAACTGTGCGGCCAGGCGCGTGCCGGCCGTTTCTTCACGAGCCAGGTGCACGCGGGCCTGGTGGGTGCGGCCACGCTGCGAGATTTCGTCGTGCAGGTCGCGGATGGTCAGGGTGGACGCCAGCTTGTGCCGTGGCGCCGCGAAGGTGCCCAGCCCCTGCGTGCGGTTGACCAAGCCTTCGTTTTGCAAGTCGCGGATGGCGCGGTTCACCGTCATGCGGCTGACGCTGAATTGATGCACCAGTTCGGCCTCGGAGGGCATCAGCTTGCCGGGGGGCCAACGGCCTTTTTCAAGACCCTTTTTCAGGAACAGTTTGACGCGCTCGTAGGGGTGGGGAACTGCCATGGATTGATGCTACTTGCGCCTCATTGTCTAGACAAGTCAACTGCGCCTAGACCGACAAACTGTTGGCCGGCAGTCACACATGACCGATCTTTCAACAGGACAACCCTCCGCGCAGCCGCAAAACGTCAAAAGCCGGTTGGCGATGCATTGTCATGTCATAACCGCTAGATTGAGGTCACTTACAGAATGTTGCAAATCAATCTTGATCCCGAGGTGGCCGCAGATGCCGCGCCACGAGTGGTGTAAGTCGGCACCGGCACGCCAACTCGAACCCGGTGCCCAAGTGGGCGCGCTGGCAGCACGCGAATCAGCTCGCCCGCTTGGGCTGGGTGGTGTGCAGCCCCATGGCGCCAGGAAGCTGGCGCCACCGAGGCAGCCGGGGCGTCGATCAAGGTGGTTGTGAACCACTCGTCGAAGCAGCGCAGCAGCACTTTGGTGGGCAGACCACGGGGGCGCCTTGCGAGCAATGCCATGGCGCCGGTTCGTGAAAATAATGCGCTTGCGCACCCGGCGCGGGCCGGAACGGGAACAATGTTCATACACCTGGCACTTCCACAACTCGGAGTCACACGCATGAAGTTCCTCACCAACACCGCTTTGCTGGTCAGCGCGACCCTCGCCGTTTTGGCCCAACCAGCCCTGGCGCAAGAAACCCAAGTGGTCATCGGCATGTCGGGCTGGACCGGCTTTGCCCCGCTCACCCTGGCCAAGGAAGCCGGCCTGTTCAAGAAGCATGGGCTTGACGTGAGCATCAAGAAGATTCCGCAAAAGGACCGCCACCTGGCCATTGCCTCGGGCGACATTCAATGCGCCGCCACCACGGTGGAAACCTGGGTCGTGTGGAACGCCAACGGCGTGGCCACGACGCAGATCTTCCAGTTGGACAAAAGCTTTGGCGCCGATGGCATGGTGGTCAAGCCGAACATCACCAAGATCAGCGACCTGAAGGGCAAGACCGTGGCGGCCAGCGCACCCGGCACGGCGCCGTACTTCACCTTGGCCTGGATGCTGCGCAAGAACGGCATGAGCATGAAGGACGTGAAGGTGGTGAACCTGGAGCCGCAGGCCGCCGCCAACGCCATGATCGCCGGCACCGACGGCATTGACGCCGCCATGACGTATGAGCCCTTCCTGAGCGCGGTGCGCGCCAAGCCCGAGGCGGGCAAGATCATCGCCACCACGCTCGACTACCCGATGATCATGGACACCTTCGGCTGCACGCCAAAGTTTCTGGCCGAGCACCCCAGGGCTGCCAAGGCGCTGGCCGATGCTTATTTCGATGCGGTGGCGCTGATCAAATCAGACCCCAAGCGCAGCTTCGAAATCATGGGCGCTGATGTCAAGCAAAGCGGCGAGGCGTTCGAGAAGAGTGCCTCGTACCTGCGCTGGCAAGACCGTGACGCCAACCTGAAGTTCTTTGCCGGCGAGCATGCCGCGTTCAGCAAAGAGGCGGCCGAACTGCTGCTTGAGGCCGGCATCATCAAGGCGCTGCCCGACATGTCAAAGCTCGCTGACACGCGCTTCCTAAAGTGAAACACCCCCTACGGCCTTCGGCCGCCCCCTCAAGGGGGCACTGCAAGCGGCCCGGCAGAGCCGGATCCGCGGCAGTCGCTTGGTGGCACGGATGCGTGCGAGGCGGATACCTCTTGGGCAGCATCGGAAGCTGAATTGAAGAACGGCACCGCGCCATGAAGCCGCTCACGCCCGTTTCGCCCACCGCACGCGTAGCGCTGGGCGTGAGCTTCTTCGTGGTGTTTGTGGCCGTGTGGGCGCTGGCCACGCTGGGCGGCTACGTGAGCAAAACGTTCCTGGCCGACCCACTCACCATGGTGAAGAGCGGCTACACGCTGCTGACTGAAATGGGCTTTGCCGGCGACATCGGCATGACCGTGTGGCGCGTGCTCGGCGGCTTCATCCTGGCCGCGGTGCTGGCCGTGCCGCTGGGCGTGGCCATGGGCGCCTACAAGCCCATCGAAGCCTTCTTCGAGCCCTTCATCAGCTTTGCGCGCTACCTGCCGGCCAGTGCGTTCATCCCCCTGCTCATCTTGTGGGCGGGCATCGGTGAAAAGCAAAAGCTTGCGGTCATCTTCATCGGCAGCTTCTTCAATTTGGTGTTGATGATTGCGGTGATCGTGGGCCAGACGCGGCGCGATCTGGTCGAAGCCGCCTACACCCTGGGCGCCACTGACCGCAGCCTGGTGAAGCGCGTGCTCGTGCCCGGCGCGGCGCCGCAGATTGCCGAAACCCTGCGCATGGTGCTGGGCTGGGCCTGGACGTATGTGATCGTGGCCGAACTCATCGGCGCATCCAGCGGCATCGGCCACATGATCACCGACAGCCAGGCGCTGCTGGCCACCGACCAGATCATCTTCGGCATCATCGTCATCGGCCTCATCGGCCTGGGCAGCGACCTGCTGTTCAAGTCTGTCAACCGCAGCCTGTATCCCTGGGCCCAACTCGATGACCGTTGACGCCCTGCACCGCCGCGCCAGCGATGGCAAGCCCGTGCTCACGGTACGCGGCGTCGAGCGCCGCTTTGGCAACACGCTGGCCTTGCAGGCCACGGCGCTGAACGTGGCCGAGAACGACTTCATCACCATCCTGGGGCCTAGTGGCTGCGGCAAGAGCAGCTTGCTGCGCATCGTGGCCGGGCTGGATGTGCCCACATCGGGTGAAGTCTTGCTCGATGGGCAGCCGATTCGCGGCCCCGGCGCCGACCGTGGCATGGTGTTCCAGAGCTACACCTTGTTCCCGTGGTTGCGGGTGTTAGAGAACGTCTGCTTCGGCCTGCGCGAACGCGGCATGCCCTTGGCCGAGCAGTTGCCGCTGGCGCGCGGTTTCTTGGCCAAGGTGGGCCTGGCGGCGTTCGATAAACACTACCCGCGCCAGCTTTCCGGTGGCATGCAGCAGCGCACCGCGCTGGCCCGCGCGCTGGTGAACAACCCGCGCATCTTGCTGATGGACGAGCCCTTCGGCGCGCTCGACCATCAAACCCGCGAGCTGATGCAAGAGCTGCTGTTGGGCATTTGGGAAGCCGAGCGCAAGACGGTGCTGTTCGTCACGCACGACATCGACGAAGCCATCTTCATGGCCAACCGCGTGGTGGTGATGAGCGCGCGCCCGGGCCGGGTGCTGCTCGATGAACGTGTGCACCTGCCCTATCCGCGCCACTACGCCATGAAGACCACGCCCGAGTTCAGCGCCTTGAAGGCCGAGCTGACTGAGTGCGTGCGCGCTCAGGTGCTGGCGGCGCAGCGGGCCTGATCCGGTTGGCGCCGCGGCGCCCGCGTTTGGCGCCGGTGCCGGGCGTTTCGTCGCAGCGGCGTTGTGCCGCACGGCGGCGGGTTTGAAGATGCCGCCAGCGCCACTTCAAAGCCGCCCGCCATGTCTGCCACGTTCATCCTGACTGTCATCAGCCACACGCCGGTTTGGGTATGGGGTCTGTTGCTCGCGCTCATCGCCCTGGGCCTGCACCAGGCGCGCGACCATGTCGTCACCCCGGCGCGGCTGTTGCTGCAACCTCTGACCATGGGGGCCTTCGCCTGCTGGGGCGCCGTGCAGGCCTTCGGCTGGCATGCCCATGTGTTGGCCGCATGGGTGCTGGGCTCGGCCCTGGGCTTGGCCCTGAACCGCTGGCTGGCCCTGCCGCGGCAGGCGCAGGCCTTGCCCGATGGCCGCTTTGCCATCGGCGGCAGTTGGGCGCCCCTGGCCTTGATCGTGGGCGTGTTCATGCTGCGTTATGTGGCCTCGGTGGCGCTGGTGTTGACGCCCCAGCTCAAGGCCGATCTGCTGTTCGGCGCCGTGGCCTGTGCGCTGTACGGGCTGTCCATCGGCGTGCTGGCGGCGCGTGCGGCGCGAGTATGGGCGCTGCGTGAACGCGCCAGCGGCCTGGCCGCGGCCTGACAGGCTGAGAGGCTTTCGATCATGCCCGCTGATCACCCCAAAACACGCCCGCTCGTCGTTGCAAATGCTCGCCATAGCCCGGGCTATGTCTGTGTTTTGCGTCTGGAGCCTGTCGGACTTGGGGCGCTGCTCGGCCACGCTCGAAAAACTCTCAGCCTCTGACGCCCGCGCCGCGGCCCACTATGCTCGCCCCCGCCATGCACCCCACGCCACTCGCCCCAAGCGCTGCCAGGGCCACGCTCAACTTGCTGGGCCGCGAACTGCGCGTGGCGCTGCCGCTGTGCGTGGCCGTGGCCGGGTTTGTCAGCATCCTGTTCAACGACCCGTTCTGGCGCAGCTTGGTCTATTCGCTGTGCATCGGCGGCAGCATCCAGTTGCTGGTTGAAAGTGGGCGCCACGGCATGTCGGCCTGGCGCCGGCGTGGCGGCCATGCCGATGCCAGCCTGCGCAACAACTGGCCCGGCTGGCCCTTCATGGCGCCCTGGGTGGTGTTCAGTGCAGTGGGCGGTTATGTGCTGGGCTCGCTGCTGGCTGACGCCCTCATCGGCAGCCAGCGCCAGCAACTGCTGTTCAGCGCCAATCCGCGCGCCTTGGCGCTGGTGCTGTGGGTGAGCGTGGCGGTGGCCGCCGCGACGACCTACTTTTTCTATGCCCGCGGCCGCATGGCCACCTTGGCGGCCAGCACCGAGGCCGCGCGCCGCGCCGCGGCCGAAAGCCAGTTGCTGCTGCTGCAGTCGCAGTTGGAGCCCCACATGCTGTTCAACACCCTGGCCAATCTGCGCGCCTTGATCGGCGTGGCCCCGGCGCAGGCGCAGGCCATGCTGGACCACCTCATCGCCTACCTGCGCGGCACGCTGCAAGCCACGCGCCAGCCCACGCACGCGCTGGGCGCCGAGTTCGAGCGCGTGGCCGACTACCTGGCCTTGATGGCCGTGCGCATGGGGCCGCGCCTGAACGTGGCGCTCGACCTGCCGGCCGCGTTGCGCGAGCTGCCGGTGCCCACGCTGCTGCTGCAGCCGCTGGTGGAAAACAGCATCAAGCACGGCCTGGAGCCCAAGCTGGATGGCGGGCGCATCGAGGTCAGTGCCGAGCGCGAAGGTGGCACCCTGGTGCTGTGCGTGCGCGACACCGGCCTGGGCCTGGCTGAAGGGGCGGCGGTGGGCCAGGGTTCCGGCCAGGGCTTCGGCACCACCCATGTGCGTGAGCGTCTGGCCGCGCTGTTCGGTGGCGCCGCCTCGCTCACGCTGAGTGCGGCGGGTGATGCACAGGGTGGCACGCGGGCCGTCATCCGCATGCCGGTGGCGCAGCCATGACGCCCAGTGCGTTGATCGCCGAAGACGAGCCCTTGCTGGCCGCCGCGCTGCAGGCCGAGCTAACCACGTGCTGGCCCGAGTTGCGCATCGTGGCCACCGTGGCTGATGGCGCCAGTGCCGTGGCCCAGGCCTTGCACCTCAAGCCGGATGTTTGCTTCCTGGACATCCGCATGCCCGGGCAAAGTGGCCTGGAAGCGGCGCAGGCCCTGGCCGAAGACTGGCCCGCCGATTGGCCTATGCCCTTGCTCGTGTTCGTGACGGCGTACGACCAGTACGCGCTGGCGGCATTCGACGCCCAGGCGGTGGACTACCTGGTCAAGCCCGTGCAGCCGCAGCGCCTGGCGGCCTGCGTGGCGCGCTTGCGGGCCCGCCTGGCCGCAGTTCAGCTGCTCGGTGCACCCGGCACCCAGCACGAGCTGGACAGCACGCTGAACCAGTTGCGCCAGTTGCTGCATGCCGCGGGCGGCGCCGCGCCGGCCGCGCGGCTCGAATTCATACCCGCCGGCGTGGGCGCCGTGGTGCACATGGTGCCGTTGATCGACGTGATCTACTTTGAAGCGGCCGACAAGTACCTGCGCGTGGTCACGCCCGAACGCGAGCACCTGATTCGCCTGTCCATCCGGGAGTTGCTGCCGCAGCTCGATGCCCAGGTGTTCTGGCAGGTGCACCGCAGCCTGGTGGTGCGCGCCGGGGCAATCGCTACCGCGCAGCGCGACGAATCAGGCAAGGTGGCGCTCACGCTGCGCGGGCGCAGTGAACGGCTCAGCGCCAGCCGCCTGTACGCGCACCTGTTTCGCGGGCTGTAGCGGGCTGGACAAGGCCCGGCGCCGCGGCCGTCAGGGCGCGTCGAACGGCGTGTTCGCGCGGTGAAAGCGCAGGATCTTCAGCTCGCGCCGAATGTCTGGCGGGAAGCCCTTGCGGCCGGGGCGTTTGTCGTGCAGCAGCGTGTCGAAGGCCACGCGGCAACTGATCGGGTTGTGCCAGGCGTCGGCCAGCTGGTTTGCCACGCGGGCGTAACGGTCCACCGTGCCATCGGGGCGCACCTGCTTGGGCAGGCTCACCAGCCAGTCCAGCGTGCTGCCCTTCAAGGCGCGGTCGGCCGCGGTGGGCCTGCGCCGGCGCTGCGCCCAGTAGTCGGGAATCATCGCTTCGGGCGACAAGACCTTCAAGCCGTCGGCACCGACCGCCTGATCCAACTCGGTCTGGAACAGCGCAACTTGGCGGCGCACGCTGCGCTCGTTGGGCAGCCTCTTGATCAAGCTTGAGCTCATGGTTGGCGCGGGGTTGGGGGCATACCGGCTCTATCGGCCGTTGCGCGCCATGGCACAGGGGCCGGCGCGCGCCAAGGGGGCCGTTAGCCCGGTACGAAGTCACGCTGCAGGCAGCCGTTCGCGCAGCGCCAGCCTGGCGCCCAGGCGGCGCACCCGCAGGCCGGTTCAGTTGTGCAGCGCCCCATTCCAGCAGCGGGCGGCCGCAGGCATCAACGATGGCGATGGCGCCGCGGTGAAACGACGCCAACAGGTTGCCGCGCCGGGCTTCAACGCGGACGGGTTCATGGTCGGGTTGGGTCGCGCCTGGGCTTGCAATGCGGCGCCGCACCGGCACCCACAATGCCGCCATGCCCTGGCAAGCCTTCGCACTGGTGCTGCTGGCCGCGCTGGCACACGCGGTGTGGAACATCGGCGCCAAGAAGGCCGGTGGCGGCACGCATTTCGTCTTGATGGGCGCGCTGTTCGTGGGCGTGCTGTGGGCGCCGCTGGGCCTGTGGCTGGCCGTGCACGAAGTGCCGCAATGGGGCACCACGCAATGGGCCGCCGTGCTGGCCAGTGCGCTGCTGCACCTCATCTACTACAACACCTTGTTGCGCGGCTACCGCGAAGCCGATTTGACCGTGGTCTACCCCGTGGCGCGCGGCAGCGCACCCTTGCTCAGTTCTGCCGCGGCCGTGCTGCTGCTGGGCGAATCTGCGGGCTGGGGCCTGGCTGCCGGCGTGGTGATGATGGCGCTGGGCGTGTTTCTCATCGCCGGCGGCCCGGCGTTGTGGCACCGCGCCCATGACCCCGCGCAGCGCGCCCGCCTGCGCGCCGGCCTGCTGTGGGGCGCCCTCACCGGCGCCTTGATCGCCAGCTACACCGTGCTCGACGGCTTTGCCGTGAAGCTGCTGCTGGTGTCCCCCATCGTGCTCGACTACCTCGGCAACCTGCTGCGCATTCCACTCATGCTGCCGGCCGCCTGGCGCGAGCGCGCCACAGCGGCACGCGACTGGCGCATGCAGTGGAAGGTGGCGCTGCTGGGCGCGGTGCTCGGGCCGCTGGCCTATGTGCTGGTGCTGTATGCGATGCGCCTGGCGCCGCTTTCACACGTGGCGCCGGCGCGCGAGGTGTCGATGCTGTTCGCCGCGCTGCTGGGCGGGCACCTGCTGGGCGAGGCCGACCGCGGCGCGCGGCTGCTCGGCGCGCTGGCCATGGCGGCGGGCGTTGTGATGTTGGTGCTGGGCTAACGAATGAAATGCGTCGGCGTTGATTTTTCAAGCAGCCCGCGCGCGGCCAAGCCCATCGTGGTGGCCAGTGGCGTGTACAGGCTCGGTGCGGTGCGGCTGGAGCAGATCGACCACCATGCCAGCTTGGCCAGCTTCGGTGCCTGGCTGGCGCAGCCTGGTGAATGGACGGGTGCGTTCGACTTCCCCTTCGGCCTGCCGCGCGAGTTGGTGCTGGGCCTAAGCTGGCCGCAGCCGTGGTTGCCCTTGATGCAGCACTACGCCGCGCTGTCGCGTGCAGACATCCGCGCCACCTTCCAGGCCTTCTGCGCCGCCCGGCCCGTGGGTGCCAAGTTCGCGCACCGCGCCTGCGATGGCCCGGCCGGCTCCAGCCCGAGCATGAAGTGGGTCAACCCGCCGGTGGCTTTCATGCTGCACGCCGGCGTGCCCTGGCTGCTGGCCGCTGGCGTTCACCTGCCAGGCCTGCATGCCGGCGATGAAAAGCGCGTGGCGCTGGAGGGCTACCCGGGTTTGCTGGCACGCGAACTGGTGGGGCGGCGCAGCTACAAGAGTGATACCAAAGCCAAACAGAGCCGCGAGCGGCTGCTGGCGCGGCAGGACATCGTGGCTGCGCTCGAACAGGGCCGCACCCGGTTGAAGCTGCGCCTGAAGCTCAACCCGGCGCAACGCGAGAGCCTGGTTGATGACGCGCAGGGCGACCGGTTGGACGCCGTGCTGTGCCTGATGCAAGCGGCCTGGGCCACCACGCGGCCGCGTTTCGGGCAGCCGGCCAAGGTGGACGCCCTGGAAGGCTGGATCGTCAGTGCCTGAACGCGCCCCCAGGCCGACGAATACGTCGCCCGCCCCCCAAGGGGGTCTGAGCAAAGCGGCAGATCCACACTTGCTCATGCACGCCCTCAGCCAGGAACAGATCGAAGCCTGGTTCACCGCCCAAGGTTGGCAGCCGCAAGCTTTTCAGCGCGAGGTCTGGGCCGCCATGTCCGCTGGACAAAGCGGTTTGCTGCACGCCACCACCGGCGCCGGCAAGACCCTGGCCGCCTGGCTAGGCGCGTTGCTGCGCGTGGGCGCGGCCGCGCCGGGCTGGCAGGTGTTGTGGCTCACGCCCATGCGCGCACTGGCCGCCGACACGGCGCGTTCGCTGCAAGCCCCGCTGGCCGCGCTGGCCCCGGCCTGGCGCGTGGCGCTGCGCAGCGGCGACACCGCCGCGGCTGAACGGGCGCGGCAAGACAAACACCCGGGCGACGCGCTCGTCACCACGCCCGAAACACTGAGCCTGCTGCTGACCCGCGACAACGCCGCGCAAGCCTTGCGGGGCGTGCAAGTGGTAGTGGTGGATGAATGGCACGAACTGCTGGGCAACAAGCGCGGCGTGCAGGTGCAGCTTGCCCTGGCACGCCTGCGCAGTTGGCTCCCGAAGTTAACGGTATGGGGACTTTCCGCCACCTTGGGCAACCTCGATGAAGCCTTGCGCGCGCTGCTGCCGCCGCGGGGCAAGGGCTTGCTGGTGCAGGCCAGGCTCGACAAGCCCCTGGTCATTGACAGCCTGATTCCCGCCGACCCGGGCCGCTTCACCTGGTCCGGGCACCTGGGCGCGCAGATGGTCAAGCCGCTGGTGCAGGCGCTGGAGCAAAGCGGCACCACGCTGGTCTTCACCAATGTGCGCTCGCAGGCCGAGGCCTGGTACCGGCTGATCCTGCAAGAGCGGCCCGATTGGGCCGGCAGCATCGCGCTGCACCACGGCTCGCTCGACAAGAGCGTGCGCGAATGGGTGGAGGCGCAGCTCAAGGCCGGCACCCTGCGCTGCGTGGTGGCGACCTCGTCGCTCGACCTCGGCGTGGACTTCCTGCCGGTCGAGCGTGTCGTTCAAATCGGCAGCACCAAGGGCGTGGCGCGGCTGCTGCAACGCGCCGGGCGCAGCGGCCACCAGGTGGGCCGCACCAGCCGCATCACCCTGGTGCCCACGCACACGCTTGAATTGGTGGAGGCCGTGGCGGCGCGCCGCGCGGCGCTGGCCGACCGGGTCGAATCGCGCCCGCCGCCGGATGCGCCGCTCGACGTGTTGGTGCAGCACCTGGTGACGGTGGCGCTGGGCGGCGGCTTTCGCACCGAGCCCATGTTCAGAGAAGTCAAGCGCGCCTACAGTTTCAGGAAACTTGATCGCGCCGCGTTCCAGTGGGCGCTGGACTTCGTGGCCCATGGCGGCGGCAGCCTGGGTGCCTATCCGCAGTACCACCGCGTGCAGCAGGTCAAGGGCGTGTGGCACGTGCCCGACCGCCAGATCGCGCTGCGCCACCGCCTGCAAGTGGGCACCATCGTCAGCGAAGCGTCGATGAACGTGAAGTGGCTCAGCGGCGGCACCCTGGGCCAGGTGGAAGAGGGCTTCATCGCCCGCCTCAAACCCGGCGACGTGTTCGTGTTCGGCGGGCGCATGCTCGAATACGTGCGCACGCAAGACATGGCCGCCTATGTGCGCAAGAGCGCGGCCAAGCGCGGCATCGTGCCGGCCTGGAGCGGTGGGCGCATGGCGCTTTCCAGCGATCTGGCCGATGCCACCCTGGCGGTGTTGGCCGGCTGCGCGCAGGGCGACTTCTTCGAGCCCGAATTGCAGGCCGCCCAGCCCATGCTGCACGCGCAGCAGCGCTTGTCGCAACTGCCCACGCCGCACACGCTGCTCATCGAGCGCTGGCACTCGGGCGAAGGCCATCACCTGTATCTGTACCCCTTTGCCGGGCGCACGGTGCACCTGGGGTTGGGCTCGCTGCTGGCCTGGCGGCTGGCGCGCGAGGCGCCCAACAGCTTCAGCATCAGCGTCAACGACCATGGCTTCGAGCTGTTCAGTGCCGAGCCCGTGGCCTTAGAGAGGCTGCGCCACAAAGCCTTGTTCGACGATGAGAACCTGCTGCAAGACGTGCTGCAAAGCCTGAACAGTGGCGAGCTGGCGCAGCGCCGCTTTCGGGAGATTGCGCGCGTGGCCGGGCTGGTGTTCAGCGGCTACCCGGGCGCGCCCAAGAGCACGCGGCAGTTGCAGGCATCCAGCTCGCTGTTCTTTGAAGTCTTTCGCAAGTACGACCCGGCCAACCGGCTGCTGGGCCAGGCCGAGAGCGAGGTGCTGGCGCAGGAGCTTGACTTGCCGCGCCTGCGCGCCGCGCTCAAACGCATGCGCAAGCTGCGCACTGTGTTGGTGGAGCTGCCCGCGCCCAGCCCGTTCAGCCTGCCGCTGATGGTGGAACGCTTTCGTGAGCAGTTGAGCACCGAAAAGCTGGCCGATCGGCTGGCGCGGGTGGTGCGGGAGGCGCAGGCGCGGCTGTAGGGGTGACTCGGTTTGAGTGTGAAACGCGGAACGCGGTTTGAACTTCCACCGGTGCGCCCACGCGCACCGGTCTTGTCGGTACTCTACTCATGGTCTGTAGATTCAAAGGCATCAATTCACGACACTGGCGCGCGTTCCGTGCGCTACCAGGCCAGCCAGTGAATGAGAAAGACAACAGCGCTCCGAAAACCCAGTCCTCGCCTGACAGCCACCCTGGCCGCGAGTGTCCGCGCCTATCGCGCGGCGAATGCACTCTCGCAAGAAGAGTTCGCTGATCTGTGCGGCTTGCATCGCACCTATGTTGGTTCGGTCGAACGTGGCGAGCGGAATGTCACGCTCAGCACTCTAGAGGCAATTGCTGCGGTCATGGGCGTCTCCGTGCCCCAACTTCTTACTAAGCACACGCCGAAGCATGACCGATAGCCCAAGCACTGGGCTCATTCCCTACGTTCAGAATATTCAGGCTGCCGGCCTCACGATCTACGACACCATCGAACTTGGTGATCCTGCGCTATGGATTCCTACCACTGAGCTGGAACGCTTGCTCGATGTTGGGCTGCGCGGTGTCTCTCTCACCGGGCTTGCGCTGCGCACTCGATCTAAGCTTGCCAAGCAACATGTTTGTCGCGTGCTGGGCTACCCTGTCCCTGCTTCGTTCAAAAGAACGCAGCCTCGTTTCTTGGGCCAGTTCTTTGACACGTATGTGCAGAAGTCGAACAACCTTCAAGTTTGGAATGAACAGTTGTCGCCGAGTCGCCGCTATGTGCTGATTCGGTTGTCGTCAGCGGATGTCGTCACCAAGGTCAAGGTTGTCTCTGGCGACACCTTGGCGAAGCTGGACACCACCGGCACGCTGACGCAAAAGTACCAGGCGCGCTGCATTCTTGGTGCGGCACCAGCGGAGTTGATTTCTCCCGACGACACCGAGCGTCTGCGTCAATTCACTGCTGCGGACGTTGATCTTCAGCACGTTGCCACGCCGATCAGCGATCCGGCTGCCGGTGCGCTCCTACCGATTGCGATGTTGCATTACCGCTTGGCGAGCCTGGTTGGTTCCACGTTCAAGGACTCCGGCTTCGATCAGGAGCGAAATCGGGGCGCGAGTTTGCTCAGGCTGGTGTGCGCGTCGCTGGGTTATGCCAGTTACCAAGACGACGGACAGTTCCCGGACGTGCGTCATCAACTGTTGGAAGTGAAGCTGCAAACCAGCCCCACCGTTGACCTTGGCCTGGTTCTGCCGACAAGCACAGAGCCACTCGACGTACCGAAAATTGCGGGTCGGCTTGTGCGGCACTGCGACGTGCGATATGCAATTTTTTGCGCGCGCACTGACGGCGAGTGGGTAACCTTGACTCACCTGTTCCTCACAACAGGTGAGGCGTTTTTTAGCCGCTTTCCGCAATTTCAGGGCAAGGTACTCAACAAGAAGCTGCAAATCCCACTACCGAGTGACTTCTTTGACCGAGACACCGAAGGCTTCCCAGACCAGCTCACCTAGCTCCTTGGATAGCGCGTCGGCTTCGACTGAGCCGGCCGCTATGTAAATCTGTTTTGCCAGCGCGACGATGGTGCGGCTGCTTGGCAATTCCGGGTCGGGCAGCGGGAACCGTTCAACATACTGCGTGATGAAACGACGGCGCCCTGCATAAAGCTTGTTGTTGAAGCTGTGGTCATAGAACGTTTCAATGAACGACGAGTTGGCTACGGCAGCGGCCAGCCACAAGTGGTCAATGCTGTACGGTTTTGCACACCTTAGCCAATAGCAATCGCCGTTGACGATGCTGCCTTCGAGGTCAAGCCAGAAGGTCGGCTCATCGGAAATGTCCCGGAATACCAACTTAGGCGCGTCCCAGCTTGAGGGGTCTTGAGGAACCCAGATTTCGAACCACTGGCGACCGCTTTCGATGAGGTAAGTTCTTTCTTCAAGTGCGCTGCGGTGCTGCTCAAGATAGGCAGCTGATTGCGGATGTGCTGCGAGGTCAACCGCCATCCGCTCTCCGTTGACGCATTCATGCGGGTAAAGAATGTGCCGCGTCTTCGTAGCTGAAACGGCGCGAAACCTTCGCGCCATGTGATGGGTTATGAGTGGCCGTAGCAGTTCAGGACGCGAAGCGGCAGGCATGTCGTGCCAGTCAGTGCGAATGAAAACCTTGTCCGCGCAAGTCTTCACGCCGACCCTGACCTTTCCAATATCGCCGAAACGGCGCCAGGTGTTCGCTTCGACAGTTGATAGCCAGCCATCGCTTGCTTCTGAAGCTACCCGCCAAACGGCTTCGGCTGACACATTTATCTCAAGCCTGCCGTTCTTCACCATGAAGGTGCGGCCGTCTGCAATCTGTACCACTCCGTCGAGTTCGAGCGCGGCAATGACATCGGTTGCTCGCTGCGTCGGCTCGTCGCTGGTGACGTAAATAGAAGTAAAGGCAGCGGACGCGCTTTCCTGTCTCGCGCGCTTTTCCACCAGCAACACGGCAGGAAGAACCGCAGCGTCGAACAGCTTGGTGTCGCCCAAATCCCAGACGTGGTGCACGTGGAAGTGTTCCCGGATGGCCTGGCGCACCGATCCGCCAGACTTCGTTGTCATAAAGCGGTTCGAGACGATGATTCCACCGACACCGCCCGGTTTGAGAACATGCGCCATGCCGACAATGAAGGCGTAGTAAAGGTCAACGCGGCCAGCGAGTCCAAACTGCTTGGTTAGCAATTGGGCGCGCTGCGCGCCAATGATTTGGGTGCGCACGTAGGGCGGGTTGGCAATGATGAGGTCATAGGAAGGTGCAGTCCCGACTTTCTCAAACAAGCCGCCCATGTCATGCATCTGTACTTCGCCAAGCACGAAGTCGAGAAAGTTGCCATGGGTCAGGTGCCGCCCGACTTTCGGAAAGTGTTGCTTGATGCGCTCAGCTGCTGTGTTGAGTGCTCGGGCGTCCGTTTCAAAGCCGTGCACCTCGATTGCATTGACACCCCGCCCAACGAGTTGCGACAAGAGGCTCATCAACAACTCACCGTCGCCGGTAGCCGGGTCAAGTACTTTGATCTTGCCACCGGGTTTGATGCGCGCGGCGTTGAACACCTGCGCCGTCACAAAGTCAGCCAGCTTCCTTGGGGTGTAAGTTGCGCCTGCCGCCTTGTCTTCGGTGATGGCTTTGTAGCGGCTGTTTGGGGCTGTTTGAACCAAAATTTCCATTGGCTTGTCCTGGTGCGGGCAGTGGCTATCCTACCTGCTACACATAGTCATCAGATGGTATTTCGTTCAGAGCGCCGCGCCAACGCCTCACCATACCGAGCCTGCCGTTCAAACGGGTTGTCCCAATACGCACGCCGCCCGCGCAGCAACGCCCAAACACCGGCCAAGGGATAGAGCAACAGCATCAACACACCAAAGCGTTCGTACTGCCGCACATGCACCTGTTCGTGGCAGCGTAGCCGGGCCAGATCACGGTGATGCCGACCCAGGATCACATGGCCCAGCGTGATGGCGTCAAAGCCAGCCTGGCGCGCGATGACGTGGCACAAGCCGCCCCCACTCACTTCCAGCGTGCCCGCCACGTGCTTGGCACGCGCGCCAAACAACAACGCCGGCACAACAAACATCAAGCCCAGCACACTGGCCGGCGCCGCCCAGCCATAGCGCCACACTGCATGCCACGCGCGGCGCGGCGGCGCTACTTGATCTTCACCCACCGCAGTTCCAGTGTGTCGTTCGGCCATTGCGTCAGGCTGACCTTGCTGTGCATGGCCCAGGTGAGCACGCGCCGGTACAGCGGGATGTAGGGCAGGTCGTCGCCCACCAGCCGCAACGCTACGCCCACCATGGCGCGGCGGCGGGTGAGGTCGGGCTCGACGCGGATGTTGTCGATCAGCGTGTCGAGCTTGGGGTTGGAATAGCGCCCGGCGTTGAAGGTGCCCAGGCCACTCTTGTCAAACGTTCGAAACAAGCCATTCAATGATTGCCAGGCGTCGGGGCTGGCCGTCCAGCCGTATTCGATGAAGCTGGCCGTACCTTGGCTCAGCTTGGGGAAGAACTGGTTGGTGGGCGAGGCGCGCAGTTGCGTACGGATGCCCACCTGCGACAGCATGCCCGATATGGCCAGGCAGACGTTCTCGCGCCAGGCCACGTTCACGCAATCCAGCGTCACACCAAAGCCCTGCGGGTAACCGGCCTCGGCGAGCAGGGCGCGCGATTTGACCGGGTCGAAGGGCAGGCGCTTGTCGAGTTCGGGCAACGAGCCGTCGACCTTGGTGGACAGGAACGCCCCGGTGGGCACGGCCGCGCCGCGCAGCACCTTGCTGATGATGAGGTCGACATTAATCGCCTGGTACACCGCGCGGCGAACGCGCAGGTCCTTGAACGGGTTGCGGTCTTTCACGCTGCCTTCAACCAGCTCGTCGCGCGCTTGGTCGAAGGTGAGGTATTGCTGGCCGATGTCGGCCATTTGCGCCAGCGTGATGCGCGGCTCTTTCTTCAGCCGCTCGATGTCTTGATAGGGCGGGTCCATCACCAGGTCAACCTCTCCCGAGGCCAGGGCGGCCAGGCGCGTGGCGTCGGCCTTGATGGTGATCCAGCTCACTTCATCCACGTTGCCGGCGCGCTTGTCGGCCCAGCCCCACCAGCGCGGGTTGCGCTTGAGCACGGTCTTCACATCGGGCTCGTAACGCTCCAGCATGAAGGCCCCCGTGCCGTTGGCGTTGCGCACCGCGAAGGTCTCTTGCTTGCCGTTGAAGTCTTGCGCCTTTTCCACGCCGTGCTTCTTGGCCCAGGCCTGGCTCATGATGCCCACGAATTGCAGCTTCTCGGGCAGCACGGCGTCGGGCGTGGCCAGTTCGATGTCCACCGTGAGCGCATCCACCTTCTTGGCACCGGTCACGCCCTTGAGCTGGAAGGCGCGCTGCGACGGCGCCTGCAAGGTGCGCTCAATGGTGAAGACCACGTCGTCGGCGGTCATCGGCGAGCCGTCGTGAAAGCTCACGCCGGGGCGCAGCTTGAAGCGCCAGGTGGTGGGGTTCAGGTGTTGCCAGGAAAGCGCCAGTGCCGGCTCAAGCTGAAAGTTGGCATCGCGGCTAACTAAAGACTCGTAGAGCTGGTACACCACCCGCGAGTGGTACAGCAAGGCCAGGGCCTGGGGGTCCATGGTCTGCGGGTCGAACGCAGTGGCGATGCGCAGGCTGCGGGTCTGCGCCCCGGCATTCAGCGTGGCGGCGCACAGCAGCAGGGCGGCCAGGCAGCGAAGGAAGGTGTTCATGCGGGCTCCACGGCAAGGGTGGCGGCCATCTTAGAACCAGCACGCTCTGCGCCCGGCGCGCAAACGAAAAAAGGGCGGTCAAGCTGACCGCCCAACAACCCCAACATGAACGCTTGAAGCTCAGCGCGACGCGCGGCGCCGGCTGATGAAGCCCATGGCGCCCAGGCCGGCCAACAGCATGGCGTAGGTGGAAGGCTCGGGCACGGCGGTGACGCTGAGCATGTCCTGGTGGCCGTCGCTGTACAGGCGGGTCACGCTGAAGACGCTGCTGCGCGTCTCGCCCACCGCTTCAAGCCATTCGTTGGCCATGGCAAGTTGGCTGGCGGTGGCGCCACTCTCAACAAAGAACTCGCCCTTGTTGCTGCCGCTGACGCGCAGGCTAGATGCCGTCTCATTGATGATCTCCCACACCGAGAGCTGGAACGCCACGGTCTCGTCGAGCGTGTCGACCTTGGCGCTGCCGCCGTTGTCGGCCACGGTGTACAGCTTGCCCAGCAAGTCGGCCTGGCGCGAGGTGAAGCCGCCGGCCGAGCCGGTGGCCGCGGGGGCGTAGTCGGTGTAGCTCACATTGAAAGCGAAGGGCTCGAACAGGTCGGTGCAGTACGTGAGGAAGGTGGTGCCGTTCCACTGCGCCACGTACTGCGCCACGGCTTCCAGGCCGGTCATGCTGGTGTCTACGTTTTGGTGGCCCTGGCTGGTGGTCAGCAGCTTCAGGGTGTCGGCCGAGGCCGGCAGGGCGGCCGTGGCGGCCAGGGCAACGGCGGCCAGCGTGGCGGCGAAACGGGGGCGGTTCATGTTGAGTGCTCCATGCAAGCAACCGGGAGTGGTTGCGATGGGTGGCACTGTAGAAATTGGCCGCTGTGCTGTGCACCCCCGCGCCGCGGGGAGGCCAGCGCTGAAGTGCGACGTGGATCACGAACGGCGCGCCGGGCCCCCGGATACGCGGGCCCCGCGAAGCGAGGTTGTTGCTTACAAACCGGTCTTCTGCCGCCCACGCGCCTAGTCTTACTGTGTCAAAAAAGAAGCCTTGCGTTTACGCGCAGGCAACACGGACATCGGGGCAGCGTCTTGAGTAAGGCTGCGGCGATACGCAATCGCAAAGTCGTGATGGACGATGGGACGTGGCGCTGCGTGC
>JANOXU010000235.1:0-22249 GCA_031418595.1 Burkholderiales bacterium | reverse complement strand
CCTGCGAGGTCGCTGGCATTGACCTGCGCACCCTGCAGCGCTGGAAGGCCCACGAAGGCCTCACGGCGGGCGATGGCAGGCCTGCTGCGGTGCGCCCGGTGCCCAGCCATGCCCTGAGCAGTGCCGAGCGCGCTGAGCTCGTTCGCGTGGCCAACGAGCCGCGCTTCGCGGCCGTGCCGCCGGCGCGCATCGTGCCCATGCTGGCCGATGACGGCGTGTACCTGGCCAGCGAGTCCACCTTCAGCCGCGTGCTGCGCGATGAGGGGCAGGCTGCGCACCGAGGTCGCGCCAAACAGCCCCGCGCCGTGCGGCCGCCGACCACGCACGTGGCCACGGCGCCGCGACAGGTGTGGTGCTGGGACATGACGTATCTGCCGGCCACGGTGATCGGCATGTGGTTCCACCTGTACCTGATCCTGGACCTGTACAGCCGCAAGATCGTCGGCTGGGAAGTGCACGCCACGGACGACTCCGTGCACGCCGCGCACTTGGTGCGCCGTACCGCGCTGGCCGAGGGCATCGCCACGATGCCCGCCAAGCCCGTGCTGCACGGCGACAACGGCACCACGCTGAAGGCCACCACGGTGCTGGCGATGCTGTACTGGCTGGGCGTCAAGCCGTCGTACTCGCGGCCCCGTGTGAGCGATGACAACGCCTATGCGGAGTCGCTGTTCTGCACCGCGAAGTACCGCCCCGAGTTCCCTGCCAAGGGCTTCGCCGACCTACAGGCCGCTCGGACCTGGGCAGCTGAATTCGTGCGTTGGTACAACGATGAGCACCGCCACAGCGGCATCCGCTACGTCACCCCTGGCCAGCGCCATTGCGGCGAAGATCAGGCCATCCTGGCGCCTCGACACGAGCTGTACCTGCGGGCCCGTGAGCGCAACCCCGCGCGCTGGTCCGGCACCACCTGCGACTGGACGCCCATCGGCGCAGTCACCCTCAACCCCGAACGCGACTCGGTCGTCGCGGCCCACACGCAAGCAGACCTTAAACAACCGTTGGCTGCATAAACGAGGCGACAACTACCTTGACGCGCGCCCAAGTGTCGACCGACAAAGAAGAAATCGGTGCAATCAAATCAACCACATAACCCCTGGCGCCTGTGTACGGCCCCGATGATGGACTGGACCGACCGCCATTGCCGGGTCTTCCACCGCCTGATCACCCGGCGCACGCGGCTGTACACCGAGATGGTGACCACCGGCGCGCTGCGGCATGGTGACGTGGCGCGCCACCTTGACTTCGACGCCAGCGAACACCCGCTGGCTTTGCAGCTTGGTGGCAGCGAGCCCGCCGAGCTGGCGCATTGCGCCAAGCTGGCCGCGCAGTGGGGCTATGACGAGATCAACCTGAATTGCGGTTGCCCAAGCGAGCGCGTGCAGCGCGGTGCGTTCGGCGCCTGCCTGATGGCCGAGCCCGCGCTGGTGGCCGATGGCGTGAAGGCCATGCGGGACGCCGCTGCACTGGCGGTGACGGTGAAGCACCGCATCGGCATCGACCGCGGCGAGAACTACGCCTTCGTGCGTGACTTCGTGGGCACCGTGGCCGCGGCGGGCTGCGAGGTGTTCATCGTGCATGCGCGCAATGCCTGGCTCAAGGGCGTGTCGCCGAAAGAGAACCGCGAATTGCCGCCGTTGCGCTATGACTTCGCCTATCAACTCAAGCGCGACTTTCCCGGGCTGACCATCGTGCTCAATGGCGGCGTGGCTGGCCAGGAAGCGATCGCCAAACATCTGGCTGAAGTGGACGGTGTGATGCTCGGCCGCGAGGCTTATCACCAGCCCTGGGCCATGGCCACCTGGGACGCGCAGTTCCTGGGCGCTGCCGGCGCCGCCACGCCCACGCGCGAAGCGGTGGAACAAGGCATGGTGGTCTACATGCAGCGCCTGGTGGAAAGCGGCCAGCCCTGGTCGCGCGCGGCGCGGCACATCATGGGCCTGTGGCATGGCACGCCCGGCGCGCGCGCTTGGCGCCAAGTGTGGAGTGACCACCGCCTGAAAGACCTGGCGCCGGCGGTTGTGGCCCAACAGGCCCGCGCGGCACGCCTGGCCGGCAGCAGCTTGGAGCGTGTCGAATGAAACTCGCACAACTGCTGGGCACGGAGCTGCCCATCGTTCAGGCGCCGATGGCGGGCGTGCAGGGCAGCGCGCTGGCCATTGCCGTGTGCGGCGCTGGCGGCCTGGGTTCGCTGCCCGGCGCCATGCTCTCGCCGCAAGCCCTGCGCAGCGAGCTGGCGGCGATTCGCGCGGCCACGCAGCGGCCGTTCAGTGTGAACTTCTTTTGCCACGCTGAGGTGTCGCCCGATACGGCGCGCGAGGCCGGCTGGCGTGCGGCCCTGGCACCGTATTGCGCAGAGCACGGAATACCGGCCGATGCGCCGGCCGGGGCCGGTGCAAGGCGCCCCTTCGATGCCGCCACCGCCGCGGTGCTGAGTGAGTTCCGCCCGCCGGTGGTGAGCTTTCATTTCGGCCTGCCCAGCCCGGCCTTGCTGGCTGTGGTGCGTGGCTGGGGTGCCAAGGTGCTGAGTTCAGCCACCACGGTGGCCGAGGCGCTGTGGCTGCAAGCGCAGGGGGTGGACGCCGTCATCGCCCAAGGCCTGGAAGCCGGCGGCCACCGCGGGCACTTCTTAACGCATGACTTGAGCTGCCAGATGGGCACCTTTGCCCTGCTGCCGCAGGCGGTTCGTGCGCTGCGCGTCCCCGTCATCGCGGCCGGTGGCATTGCCGATGCGCGCGGTGTGGCCGCCGCCATGGCGCTGGGTGCCAGCGGCGTGCAAGTGGGCACGGCCTACTTGTGCAGCATTGAGGCCACCACTTCGGCCCTGCATCGCGCAGCACTGTGCAGCCCGGCAGCGGCGCACACGGCCTTGACCAATTTGTTCACCGGCCGCCCGGCGCGCGGCATTGTCAACCGGCTGATGCGCGAGCTGGGGCCCATCAGCCCCTTGGCCCCGGCTTTCCCGCTGGCTGCAACGGCCTTGGCGGCTCTGCGCAAGGCGGCTGAAGCGCAGGGCAGCAGCGATTTTTCACCGCTGTGGGCAGGCCAGAATGCCTCGGCTTGCCGCGCCACAAGCGCCGCTGAAATCACCCGCACGCTGGCGGCTGGTTTGAACCGTTAGCTAAGGCAGTTTGACAGCCTCGATGTCGGCCTTGGCGCCAAAGCCGAGCGTGCGCACGAACGACACATGGTGGCCCCGGCGGCCAAGATAGTTGAGGCCGGCCACCCACATGAGCTTCGGCGCGCGGGTGGCGGCGTCAGCGTTGCCGCCGAACATTTCCTTGCCGGCGTCGCCGAGTCGATACTCGAGGACGTAGCCGTCGTCGGCCATGCCGACCGGGTGGCTGCGATGAGCGCGCCACTGGATCAGGTCGACAAAGCCGCCGGCGGCCTTGATCTTGGCGATCTCATCGATCGTCTTACCTGACTTCCAGTCACGCGGATCGTTGCGGCTTTCGGGCAGGTATTTGCGCACGTCGCTCTTCTTGATGGCCTGCAGCAATGCATTGGCAGCCGCTTCTTCCTTGGTGAATGGCTTGGCCATGTCGCGCTGGCCGTCGTGGCAGGTCAGCCAGCATCCCTGCATGGCAAAACCGGGCACCTTGCCGCCATGAGACGGCGCGGCAACACCGCTGCCGCGGCCACCACGCAGCGCCTGGCCTGGCCTGGCCGCGAGCCGCGCCATCGTCACCCGTGGGCTGCTGGCTTGTTTGTAACGTTAAGCCGCCGCATGGGCCAAGTGGCCAACAGCAGCCCTGCCAGGGCCAACGTCAGGGCCGCGGCGCGCAGGGGGGTGAACACCTCGCCCAAAACGGCCACGCCCACCAAGGCCGCGCTCACCGGCAGCAGCACCGTGAACACACCGGCCTGCGCTGCCGCCACCTCGCGCAGGCCGCGCATCCACAGCCACACGGTGGCGGTGCTCGCCGCCACGGCATAGAACACCAGCAGCGCCCATGTCGGCACGCTCACCAAAGCCAGGTCGAAGCTGTGCAGTTGCCACAGACCAAAGGGTGTCATCAACACCAGGCCCCACAGGTTGATCAGCGCGCTGATGCGCTTGGCCGACACCTGCGCCGTCAGCCGTTTGCCGATCACCACATAGCTGGCTTCGCAGAACACGGCAGCCAGCAGCAGCGCATAGCCCAGCCAGGGAGTGGGTTCGCCGACACCGCTGCTGCGCGCAAAGGCCAGCAAGGCCATGCCCGCCACCGCCAGGGCGATGGAGGCTTGGACGCGCGGCGCAATGCGCTCGCCCAGGAACAGGCGCGACAGCAGCGCCACCGCGGCGGGCATGCCGGCCATCACCACGCCGGCGGCCAGCGCGGACGTGAGCGCCACGCCATACAGCATGCAAATGGAAAACAGAAAGTTGCCGAGAAAGCTTTCCCAGAACAACAGCTTGCGGTCGTGCGCAGCAAGCGGCGCCTCGCCGGGTTGGCGCTTCAGCCAGTGCGGCATCGCCAGCGCGGCAATGCCAAAGCGCAGCCAGGCGAGCAAGAAGATGGGGAACACCGCCACCAGCAACTTCGACAGGCCCACGTAGCTGCCGGTTAACGCCATGCTGGCAGACAGCGCGGCATAGGCGCGCCAGGGCGTGGTGAGCATCGGGCGTTAGAACGCGGCGCCGTAACGCTGCATTTCCCAATCGCTGATGTGGCGGCGGAAGCTGACGATCTCTTCGCGCTTGAGCATGATGAACTGTTCGAGCAGCGTGCTACCCAGTGCGGCGCCGATCACATCGTCAGCTTGCAACGCATCGAGCGCCAAGCCCAGGTTCTGCGGCAGCGGCTCGATGCCGCGCTGGGCGCGCTGGGCGGGCGTCATCTCGAACAGGTCTTCGCCGCATGCTGGCGGCAAGGGCAGCTCGCGCGCCATGCCGTCCAGGCCGGCGGCAATGAGCGCCGCGCTGGCCAGGTAGGGGTTCGCACTGGCATCGGGCAGCCGCCACTCAAAGCGACCGGGCAATGTGCGGATGAGTGCCGTGCGGTTGTTCGAGCCATGCGCCACGAAGGCCGGGGCCCAGCCCATGCCCGACAGCGTGGGCCCCACCACCAGGCGCTTGAAGGAATTGATGGTGGGCGCAGCCAGCGCTGACAGGGCCGCCGAATGCGCCAGCACGCCAGCCACGAAATGCCCGCCCAGGGTGGAAAGCTCGCGGCTGACATCGATGCCACCGTCGCGCGTGTGCGGCACGAACAGGTTGCGCGCGTCGCCCCGTTCGCCCTTCCACAGCGAAACATGAAAGTGCATGCCGCTGCCGGACTGGTTGGCGAACGGCTTGGGCATGGTGGAAAAGACCATACCGCGCGCTTCGGCCAAAGCATGCGCGGCTTGCTTGAAAAGCATCAAGTGGTCGGCGCTGACCAGCACCTCATCAAAGCCGATGTTGGCTTCGTACTGGCTGTTGGCGTCTTCATGGTCGAGCTGCAGCATGTCCAGCCCGCACTGCGCCAACTGCTGGTGCAGGCTTTGCAGGAACTCGCGCTGGCGGGCCAGTGATTTCAGGTCGTACGAGGGTTTGCCCAAGCGGTCTTGCTCGTCGGCGCCGACGAAGCTGTTGCCTTCGCGTTTGAGCAAAAAGAACTCGGGCTCGATGCCGGTGCGCAAATGCCAGCCATGGGTTTCAAGCCGGGCGCGGGCCCGCCGCAACACCTGGCGCGGGCAGGCCTCGAACGGCTCGCCGTCAACAAAGCCGTCGCACACCACCCGCGCCACGCCCGGTTGCCAAGGCAGTGAAATGGCCGTGCTGCCATTGCCGCGGGCCTGGTACACGCTGCGTGCACCCGTGCGCGGCAAGCCCGTGCCGGCAATGTTGGGGCCGGAAAAGCCCACGCCGGTGGCCAGCAAGTCGTCAAGGTGATCCAGCGGCACGTACTTGCCCTTGGCCACGCCATGGATGTCGGTGAACTGGGCCAGCAAGGTGTGCACGCCAGCGTCGCGCAACGATTGCAGCAAGTCTTTCATGGCTTATGTCTTTCGTTATGAAACGTTGGCAGCGGGCACCGAAGGTTCAGCTCAACCAGCCGTTGCGCTGGGCGTCCGCCAGCGTCAGGTCAAGGCAGCGGCGGATCAAGGCCACCATCTCGTCGATCTGGGCACGGGTGATGACCAGCGGCGGTGCAATGATCATGCGCTCGCCCACGGCACGCATGATCAAGCCGTTGCTGAAGCAGTGCCCGCGGCAGACCATGCCCACGCTCAAGCTCTCGGCAAACGCTGCCAGCGTGGCTTTGTTCTGCACCAACTGCAGCGCGCCCATCAAGCCACAGGTTTGCGCCTCGCCCACCAGCGGGTGTTCGGCCAGGGTCTTGAACTGCTCCGCCAGGTACGGGCCGGTGTCGTCGTGCACCTGCTGCACCAGCCCCAACTGTTGAATCAACTTGACATTGGCCACCCCCACCGCGCATGCCACGGGGTGGCCGCTGTAGGTGTAGCCGTGATTGAACTCGCCGCCTTGCTCAATGAGCACCTTGGCCACGCGCCCACCCACCAGCACGCCGCCCAAGGGGATGTAGCCGCTGGTCACACCCTTGGCGAAGGTCATCAAATCGGGCTTGCAGCCGAAACGCTCGCAGCCGAACCAATGCCCGGTGCGGCCGAAGCCGGTGATGACCTCATCGCTCACCAGCAGCACGCCGTATTGGTCGCAGATGCGTTGGACTTCAGGCCAATAGGTTTCAGGCGGCACGATCACGCCGCCGGCGCCTTGCACGGGCTCGCCGATGAAGGCGGCCACCTTGTCGGCACCCAGTTCAAGGATCTTCGCTTCAAGTTCACGCGCCGCCTGCAAACCGAAGGCTTCACGCGACAAGGTTCTGTCGGACGCGAACCAATGCGGCTGGCCGATGTGCGTGATGCCGGGAATGGGCAGGCCGCCTTGTGCATGCATGCCGGCCATGCCGCCCAACGAAGCGCCGGCCATGGTGGAGCCGTGGTAAGCGTTGTGGCGGCTGATGATGACTTGCCGCTGCGGCTGGCCCAGCACATCGAAGTAGCGGCGCACCATGCGCACGATGGTGTCGTTGCCTTCAGAGCCCGAGCCGCTGAAGAACACATGCTCGAACGATGGCGGGCTGACCTGCGCCAGCAACTCGGCCAGTTCAATGGCCGGCGGCGTGGCCGTTTGAAAGAAGGCGTTGTAAAAGGGCAGGGTGGTGAGCTGCTGCGTGGCCGCGTCGATCAAGGCCTGCTGGCCGTAGCCCACGTTCACGCACCACAGGCCCGACATGGCATCGAGGATGCGCGCGCCTTCACTGTCGGTGAGGTAGATGTTGTGGGCACCGGTGATGATGCGTGAGCCCTTGGCGGCCAGGGCCTTGAAGTCGGTGAACGGATGCAGGAAGTGTGCGGCGTCAGCCGCCCGCCATTGCGCCGTGCTGCGGCCGCTGGAGCTTGCTGTTTCTTGGGTCATGGCCTGATCTCAAACATGCAGCAGCAGGTGCTCGCGTTCCCACGGCGAAATCACTTTCATGAATTCGGCGTACTCGGTTTCCTTCACCTCGGTGTACACGGTGATGAAGGGCCGGCCCAGCACTTCGGCCAGGTCAGCGTCTTCGCGCAGCAGGTTGAGCGCTTCGCCCAGGCTGCGCGGCAGTTGAAATTCACCCAGGTAAGCGTCGCCCTTGCATTCAGGTGCCGGCTCGATGCGGTTCTTGATGCCCAGGTAGCCACAGGCCAGCGTGGCGGCCAGGGCCACGTAGGGGTTGGCGTCAGCCCCGATGACGCGGTTTTCAATGCGCCGCGCTGAAGGCTCGGCCACGGGTGAGCGGATGCCCACGGTGCGGTTGTCGGTGCCCCACTGGATGTTGATGGGCGCGGCGGTGAAGCGCGCCAGGCGGCGATAACTGTTCACATAAGGCGCGAACAAGGCCATGGCCGACGGGATGTACTTCTGCAGGCCGCCGATGTACCAGAAGAATTCCTTGGTCGGCGTGCCGTCTTCATTGCTGAAGATGTTGCCGCCGTCTGAGGTGCGCACCACGCTTTGGTGAATGTGCATGGCACTGCCGGGCTCGCCGGCAATCGGCTTGGCCATGAAGGTGGCGAACATGTTGTGGCGCAGCGCCGCTTCGCGCACGGTGCGCTTGAACAGGAACACTTCATCGGCCAGGCCCAGCGGGTGGGCATGGAAGAAGTTGATCTCCATCTGCCCGGCGCCCAGCTCGTGAATGAGCGTGTCGACATTCAACTCCATCTTTTCGCAGTAGTCGTACACGTCTTCGAACAGCGGGTCGAACTCGTTCACCGCGTCAATGCTGTAGGCCTGGCGCGAGGTTTCGCTGCGTCCGCTGCGGCCAATGGGCGGCTTCAGCGGCACATCGGGGTCGGTGTTGCGCGCCACCAGGTAGAACTCGAGTTCAGGGGCCACCACCGGGTTCCAGCCCTCAGCGGCGTACAGATCGCACACGCGGCGCAGCACCGAGCGCGGGGCGAAAGGAATGAGCGTGCCGTGGCGGTCGTAGCAATCGTGGATGACCTGCGCGGTGGGGTCAGTGGCCCAGGGCACGATGCGCGCGGTGGTGGCGTCGGGGCGCAGGTGCATGTCGCGGTCGGTGGGGGCAATCACGTCGTAGTACGGCCCTTCAGCCGGGAACTCGCCCGTCACGCCCATGCCCACGATGGCCTCGGGCAAGCGCATGCCGCGGTCTTCAGTGAACTTTTCGCGCGGCAGGATCTTGCCGCGGGCCACGCCGGTGAGGTCGGGCACCAGGCATTCGATTTCGGTGACGCGGTGCTGGTTGAACCATTGCTCCAGGTCGCTGAAGGTGAAGTCTTGGCGTTGAACCATGTTGCTCCCGGGTCAGGTGTTGGAACGGGCCGCGCCACCGCGGCGCTGTTGAAAGGCGCGGCAGGCGGCACCAAAGGCTTGCAGGAGCTTCATTGAAACCGCGTTGCCCGCGGCCTGCCATTCGGGGTGCCACTGCACGCACAAGTTAAACCCAAGTGCATGGGGGAAGGAACTGGCTTCGATCAGGCCATCGGGCGCGCGAGCCTCGACGCGAGCACCTTCGGCCAGCCGGTTCACGGCCTGGGCGTGCACGGAGTTGACGTCGAAGCTCACCGCGCCCAGCACTCGCTCCAGCACGCCGCCTGGCACCACCGCCACGCTGTGCGCCGGGCCGTACTGAACTTCGGCATCAGACTGTGGCGCGGCACGGTGGTCAGCGTGGCCGGGCAGTTCTTGCACCGCCTGGTGCAGGCTGCCACCAAGCGCCACATTCGTTTCCTGCGCGCCGCGGCAAATGGCGAACAACGGAATGCCGCGTGCCAGCACCTGTGGGATGAAGGGCAGGGTGAAGGCGTCGCGCTCCGGGTCGAGTGGCAACGTTGGGTCGTGCACGTCTTCACCAAAGTGGCTGGGGTGGACGTTGGCCGCGGCACCGGTAAGGAAGACGCCATCGGCCAAGTCGAGCAAGGCGGCTTGCTCGACCGCGCTGGCATTCGGCACCACGAGCGGCAACCCGCCGGCCAGGCGAACCGCGTCGACATACTTCTTGCCGGCCACGTGGAACGGATGCTGGCCGAACATGCGGTTGCAGCCGGGTAGCAGGACGAGGGGTTTGGGAGCGGAGTGGGGCGACATGTTTGCACCTGGCTGCGTTCGCACGGAACACAGAGTGCGCCGAGTGTAGAACCCTCGGCTGCTGGCTCGCCCAGATCGCCTGCCCGGCGCGTTGCCTGCCCGCCAGTGTGGTGCTGCATGCTCGGAGAGACCTAATAGAACCAATCGATTTGCGTTTGTGGCTGGGCGCACAACCACAGCAACGCCAGACGGCATCGCGAGGATCAATAACGACGTCAGGAGCGGAAAGACGCAGTTTTATGTCGCGCCGAGCGTGCAACACCACATCAGCAACCATTGAGCCAGCACACACGCCCCTGGCCCCTGTTCAGGGATCGAAAGTAGGGGCCCTAATTTGAGGAGGGCGCAAGTGGGAATTGCCGTAGCTTTTGTAAACAGAAGTTCCTATATTGGCGATGTGTAACCAGCCCTCTGCAAGAGTTGGTGCACAGGTTGGTTACGGTTTTTTCGGTGTGCCGACCCGGTGGCATCGAATATCCGTCAGGAGGCCAATATGAAGGGCAGCGTCCCGTTTGAACGCCCGCCGCCGTGGCTACGTCGCTGGTGCCCCCGCTGTTTCGAACGCGGGCACTGAAGCAATCGCCGCTGTTTTTCCAAAACGCAGGAATTTCTGTTCAACGTTTTGCCTTGGCCCCGCGGCCGTGGCAGAGGGGATGTCATGCTCAAATCGATTGCACGCCGAATGCGCGTGTTGTTCACCGCAGCACTGTGGTGTGCGGGGGCGGCCACCGCGCTGGCGGCGCCTAACCCGGACAGTGTCAGCTTTACGCTGGAAGGTTGCCGCAACAACGGGGGCATCAGCTTGCCCAACGGTGCGGGCGCATTCATTTGCCCGGATGCGGCCTATACCACTGGCAACCTGGGCAAAGGTTGGAATGAGCTGGACTTGGTGCCTTACCGCATCACGACCAATGCCGGCAATTCGGCACCTCTGAGCCAGACCTACGCCGTGGCCGTGGTGCTTGATGCCGTGGACGGTGGTGCACCGGGCTTTGATGTCTTGTCGGTGCCGACGTTGAATCCTGCCAAGTCATCGGGCGTGTGCTCGGCGGCAACCGTGGGGCCGGAGGTGTTGCTCGCCCCGGGCATCGGTGGTACCGATGTCTCGCGTGCACGCCAGGTTCAAATCACCCAGAACCGCGGCTCCAGCTGCGTGTACGACTACTACGGCCGGCTCGCACTCGGCTCACACTTGTTCCCGGGGTCTTCGCTGCACGCCAACTTGACGAACCAGGCCTACGCCACGGCGGGCATTGGCGCGCGCGACGTGTCGATACCGGTCAGGGAAATCCTGCCGCAGTCGATTCACAAAGACATGTCTGCGATTGCGGCGAGCAGCGTCAACTGGTCGCTGACCAAGGAGGCCACGCCGACGAACGTCAGTTTTGGCGACGTTTGTGCCGCCGATCCGCAACCACAGCCTGTGAAGATCACGGTTAAGTGGACGAAGAACGCCGCCACGCTGGGAAAGGTGTCGATCACCACGCATGTCTATGCAAAGAACCCGGCTTCGCGCACCATCACGGTGACGGTGACCGACAAGATCTATGCGGGCTCCATTGCCAGCCCCGGCGTGCTGCTTGACATGGCCACCTCGCCGCCAACCGATGTTGGCGCCAATGGTGACGTCCTCGTATTGACGCACACGGTCGAGGTTGATGCGGCGGTGGCCGGCGGGCTGGGTGCTTACGTCAGCGACGTGGCGACGGCCACCTATGTTGACAAGGTCACCCAAATTCCTGTTCCGGGGCAGACCGAGGCCAAGGCTGAAACGCAAATCCAGGCTGGTGCCACGGCTGGCAGCACGGTGAACGTTGCTGATCTTGAAAAGATCGACCTGGCCAACGCGAACAACGCCGGCCTGTCATTCTCGGTGGCGCCTGCCAGCAGCGGCTCGTTCATCGGGTACACCTCGCCCAACAAAGCGAATTCAGTGGAATGGGGGCAGACGGGCATCTCGGCAACGGGTTCCATTGTTTTCGACAAGCTGATCTACCTCGACCCGAAGCGCATCGTGAGTAACGGTGTGATGACGGACACGGCAACGCTGAAGGCGACCGATGGCAGCTTCCAAACGACTGCCGGGCCCATCACCGTGGGCATCTCGTCCACAGCGTCGGTCAAGCTGACGTTGACGAAGTCGATCCCGCTCATTCTGGGTACCGGTGAAAAGATCGAGGTCAAGTTCAAGATCACCGCGCCAGATGGCAGCGAATCTGAGAGGGTCTACACGTTTTTTGGCGGTGGCGCCCTCACCATATCGCAAACGATTCCGAGCTTGCAGCCGGGCGTTTACAAGGTTGAAGAGATTTCAGCCCTGTTCTTCGCGGCGGGGTCAGGCGTGGGCGTGGCATCTGGTTTGGAGCCCGATGGCGGGGCCTTGCGCACGGTGAATCTGGACGTCACCGGTGGCGACTTCACCAAGTGCACTGGCACGGCAACCTTTGTCAACAAGATTCCTGACGTGAAGCTGCCGCTGGCGCAGGTTGAGAAGACGACAGTTCCATCCTTGCAGGCGGGTGACCCGGACTTCAATTGGCTCTTCACACTCACCGGCCCGTCGGGGGTGATTGCGACGGCCACAGCCGGTGCAGGCGCTGGTTTTGTTCAGTTCACCGATGCGGCCAACATTCCCATCGGGCTGCCGGAAGGCAACTACACGGTGACCGAAACCTTGAAGGGAGCTGCCTGGGCGCTGACCAGCCCCGTGACCAACCTGTGCAGCTTCACGGTGAACTTGCCGCAAGACATCAGCAAGATCTTCTCGTGCAGCTTTGTCAACACGAAGCAAGCCAAGGTGAAGGTGATCAAGACCGTTAGCGGCGCGCCATTGACCGGTTTGCAGACCTACACCTTCACGCTGCGCAAGGATGCATCGCTGACCAACGTGGGTACGGTTTTGGAGACCAAGGTGGCCAACGCGGGAAACAGCGCCAATCTGGAATTCTCGACTTGGCTGGTGCCTAACGCCTCGTACCAGATGTGCGAGAACCTGTCACCTGGCTGGCAAACCAGCTTGGTCGGATTCGTGCCCGGCGGTAGCTTGCCCAACCCGGACAACAGCGTGATTTGCGAGAACTTCACGGTTGCCGCTGGGGGGTTGAAGGTGTTCGCGGTGAACAACACGCCGCCGCCTCAAGGGCGTGCCCACACCATTGGCTACTGGAAGAACTGGGCTTCATGCAAGGCAAGCGGCGGCAAGCAAGCGCCCGTGCTTGACCAAACCTTGTACGACTACTTGCCAAGTGGCATCAAGGTCGGGCAAGTGGCATCGGTTGTTGTTCCGGGTGGCATTGGCCTGTTCGGTGAATTGGCCAACTCAACCGGCGATTGCAGCCATGCTGTGAGCCTGTTGAACAAGCAAGACTTTTCAGGCAAGAAGCAGGCGAGCCACCCGCTGTACAACATGGCCGCGCAGCTCGTGGCGGCGGAGTTGAATCTGGCTGCCGGCGCGTACAGCTGCCAAAAGGTGGCGGACACCATCAGCGGCGCGAATACCCTGCTTGATAAGTACGGGTTCACCGGCTTCAACCAGCCCAGCTTGACCGCTGGGGATGCCGCGGCCGCCAATGCCCTGGCCACGACGCTGGACAACTACAACAACAACCTCGCAGGCGTTTGCCCGTAGCCAACCCCAGTAGCACGACCAGGCCACTTTGAACCGTGGCCTGGTCTGCAAGCCAAAACAATCAAGCTGAACCTTGCCCATGAACTGGAAAAGGTTTGGTCGGAAAGGAAGATTGAAATGACCTACTTCAAGCAAGTCCGGCGGGCTGCACTCATCGTAAGTCTGGCCAGCGTTGCGGGCCTGGCCGCCTGTGGTGGCGGCGACTCCAGCGACACGGTGTTTCAAACGGCCCAGCAAGAGCGCGAGGCGGCGGCCTTGCAAGCGGCACGCGCGGCGAATGCCGATGCCGTGGGCCGCATCACCAACGAACGCGCCGGGCGTAACCAATAACGGCGTTCGCAAGCGGCTTGCGCTGCGCTCGTTAACCGTTAGGCAGTGAAGTGCTTGCCGCGCACCCAGTGCACGGCAAGCATTTTTTTCGCTAATTCAGCAGCGAAACCGATACGGCCCGTTGCGCGACGTTGCCCACCTTGTCTACCGCCTTGACCATGATTTGATGGTTGCCGGCGCTAGCTTTGCGGGTGTTCCAAGTTGCGGTGTAGGGGCTGGCCGTGGTGGTGGCCAGCAATACGCCATCAACATAGAACGACACTGAAGCAACGCCACTCGCATCGGTGGCCTGAGCCGAGAGTTTGACTTGCCGTTGCGAAAGCACGCTGCCCGCCAAGGGGCTGTCGATGCTGAGGCTGGGAGCCGTGATGTCTGTCGGCGGTGGTGGGGGCGGTGGTGGTGGTGGTGGCGGCGGCGGCGGCGGCGGTGCAGCGGTCACGGTGAAGCTGCCATGCGCTTCGGCCGATGTGCTGGCCGTGGCATCGGTGGCACGCGCGGTCAAGGTGTAGATGCCGTCGGCAGCGGTGGCATTGGCGGCAACGTTCCAGGCCACATCAGCGCTGGCGCCAGCGGCCAACGTGACACTTTGGCTGCCGAAGGTGGCGCTGAAATTGGCCGGCAAGACTTGTGAAAGCGTGAACGCCGTGCTGCCACAAGCAGCACTGTTGTTGTTTCTGACATTCAACCCGTAGCTGAGGCTGGATCCCGGTGCGGCGCCCTGCGCAGCGGGCGCTACCGCCACCGCAGGCGCGGCACGCACGCAGGCGGCGCTGCCAACGCTGATCACCGCCGTGGCGGTTTCGCCCGCCACACCCCCGTGGCTGACGGTGATGCCGTTGGCTGTATCGACCCAACTCTGGCCAGCCATCAAATTGGCCAACAAGTAGGTCTTGGCGGGCATGGAGCCCGTGGCGCGGTGAACCATCAAGGTGTTGCGCATTGAACTGAGCAAGTTGGTGTCAATGCCGGTGGCCTGGCGCATGCTGAGGTAGTAGGTTTCCGCTGTATCGGGTTTGGCAAGGCGCAGCACTTGAGCGTAGGCCGGCGTGCCCGCCTCGAGGGCGGAAAGGGGATAGCTGCCGGCCGAGACAATGTCTTGTACCCGGCCAGCGCCCAACCAACCCGCCATCACGCGATTGGCGGCATTGAATTGAACGAGCATGCCGCCACCCATGGGGTCACTGTAGTCGCCGTATTCCGAAGTTGCCGTGGCGGCATGGTGAAACATCAGGTTGTGGCCAAACTCGTGGCTGAACGTGCCAGTGGAGGTGCACGCCTGAATCCACGAAGGTGTCGGTGCGGTGCCCCCCAGGGTGGCCAGCCCGGTCCAACCGCAGCTGGCGTTCGCGGGCGTGACGTATGAAACGCGATCGACGCCCGCGGTGCTGATGCCGGCGGCTTGAAGTGCCACGGTGGCAGCCGAGGCCCAACCATTGGAATCGCAAGCGCCGGAAGCGTAATAGGGAATGTTGAAGGGCCCCACAACTTGCCCGCTGAACGACACCAGGTTGCCAGACGACTGCTGGTAGCCCAGCGTCATGCTTTGCCCCGAGCTGCCGAACAGTCGACTATGCAGGTCTGAGGGCGTGCACTCGACAGGCTTGTCAACAAAGTTGAGCAAGACCACCAAGGCTTTTTGCGCGCCTTGCACAACGCTCGCGGCAGTGGTTGCGGCGCCTGATGCGGTGGTTGTCGAACCGCCTGCTGCCAGCCATTGCATATGCCGTCGCTCAAGCACCAGCAAATGGTCACCGAGCCGCAGCGCTGATATCGCGCCGCGCTTGCCTACCCAGGCCAGTTGCTCGTGGGTGCTGGCGGCGGCGGCGTGCAGGCTAAGCATCTCGCCGGCCACCTCTGCCCGCAATTGAAGCCTTGTATGAGTCTTGCCCCGGGCGAAGTCGTCCGCCACCGAGGCAGCCACTGTTCCGCGGATGAAGACGGGCTGTTCAAGGTGCGGCTGTGCCGCGGCGGGCAAGCGTGCCCGAACGGATGCTGGCAAGACACGCAGGGCCGCAACAGATGGGTCTGCCGCCATGAGTGCCAGCATCTTTTCGCGGCGCTGCGCGGCCAGATGTATCAGCTGTTCGGTCAGCGTGGCGCGCAATTCCTTGGGTGTGCGCTCGTGCTGGCGCATGGCCAGGAGCAATTGATTGGTGCTGCTGACGACCTGCTCGTCGAGCAATGCAACATCACCAACGTGTGACGCCATTGCACCGCCAGCGGCATAAAGCAGCAGCGCCAGAAGTCCCCTGGCGCATAGGCGCGTAGGCAATCGCTTCATTCCGCGCGGCGGTGCAGACGAGTTCAAATTCATTGCCAGATCCCAATCAAACCATTGCGTGTGACCCCGTGCCGACGCGCGTTGCGCAGTCTAGAAAGCACCCTGGCGGGCGCTGTATCGACATGAAACGGGGACTGCGAGCGCTTTGCGCCCGTGTTCTGCCTGCTTACTCCAGGGAAAACACCTGGGCAGCTGGTGCGGGCGGGATTCTGGTGTTGGTTACAACTTTGATTGTTTCGACATGTAAGGCAACGAAAGACCAAACGCGCGTGAAGCGCACACGGTGGTTTGGCAGCAGGTTGCATCACACCGCCGGCACCACCTGTTACGTGGAATGCGATCGAGGCGCCATGAGCGAAGCGAAATGGTGGCCGTGCATCGGGATAGGAGCCGATCACCGCTGACCGGGCTGTTGACGCCGACCGAGAACTGACCCACCTACAGCGATAGCTGCCGATTCAAATTTGACCCGGGTGTTCAACCTATCCTGCCACTCAAGACGCCGGTACTGGAGGAGCCCAGATACCGGCGCAGCGAGGCGCCGGGCAAGCTGACGCCGTTCGTTGAGGCGATCAAGCAGGCGCTCAAGGTCGACGCTCATCGCCCGCGACATGAGCGGCGCACGGCGCGTGCGCTGCATGCGCAGATCAAGCTGGAGGGTCACGCCGGCAGCTACAGCCGCATCACCGACTTCGTGCGGACGTGGCGCCAAGGCGAAGGCCAGCGTGTGTCCGCCAAGGCCTTCGTGCCATTGGCCTTCGGGCTCGGCGAGGGATTCCACTCCAGTTTGAGTCGCGAGCAATGGGCCGGTTTCGTCCCAGGACGTCTCATTCGAATGGAGGGGAATCTGGAGGGATGGAGCAGGGCTCAAAGGGCAGAGGCCAGGATTGGCGCGGGATGCGGGCCGATTTTCATGTGACGATCGACTACATGTGACCGCGCCCCGCCCGGGTACCTGGCCGTTTTGGAGCCGGGCTGGGTAGAGCGACTTTGCGTACCTATTCAGCCCCCCGGCACGGCCGAACTGCAGCGCACCCGCGCGGGCGGCGACTCTCCTACACCACTACCCGCTCGGTGCCATGTGCACGACCGCTGCCGTGCTCAGCGTGCGGGTCAACTCAGCCACCGACGCCTTCACCGCAGCGACCACCTTGCCGTGCGCGTGCGATATGGCGCCCACGCTGAAGTCCAGCCCCGCCATCTGCGCCAGCAAGTTGCGAATCTTGGATTGGCTGAGGTGGTAGCGCGTGCCCAAAACTCCCACGAGCGCCAGCGCGCGCGGGCCGATCTGGCCCCAGTCGTGCACGCCGTTGACTTCAGTCTCGGGCAACAACTCACGGAACGTTCCCGGCTGGCCCTTTTGCGCACCGCGTTTACGCGTGCTGGCCCGGCGCTGGGCACGGTTGCCGTCAGCGGGGCCATCGGAAGAAGGGGGGCTTTGATGAATTGGGCGAGTTCAGCTTCACACGTTCTTGCAGCAACGCCACCTGCTCTTGCAGTGCAGCAATGTGCTGCGCAAGGGTATCGATCACTGCGTGGCATTGCGCCACCTTCGCGGGCTTGGCCACTGCGGGCAGCGCGGCTGAGCTGGATGCTTGATCATCACTGTGCGCTCGCACATAATCCGATACGATTCAATGGCTTACAAAAGAAACCTCATGTCGTTTCTCGGAGCACAACGAAATCCAAGCCGTCAGTGCGCCGAGGTGGGGGCTGAATACGTACCGACTTTGCAGGCCCAACCCGGGCCTGACTCAAAGCCTGGTAAGAACTTGTCCGTGAATAGGAGGGCCCTGCGCCGGGGCCCTCCTATTTACGGACAAGTTCTAAGGCGCACGCAGCGCCAGCGTCACCGTGGTGCCCGAGCGCGACTCGCAGGCCACGCTGAGCGTGCCGCCCATTTCAACGACGAGGCTGCGCGAGATCACCAAGCCCAGGCCGGTGCCGGGGATCTTGGTGCGTTCGGCGCCCAGCCGTTCGAAGGGCTGGAACAGATGGTCGAGCTGCTCGCGCGTCATGCCGATGCCATGGTCTTCGATGCGCAGTTCAACCATCACTTCGCTCACGCGCGCCGCTCGGAGCTGCACCTTGCCGCCTTGCCGGTTGTACTTGATGGCGTTGGAGACCAGGTTGAGCAGCACTTCGCGCAGCCGTTGCGCGTCGGCCATGACGCGCAGGTCGCCCGCCACCTGGGTGTCGATATCAATGCCGTGCTCGTCGGCCTGGCCCTGAATCAAGTTCAGCGCTTCGCGCACGGCATCGGCCAGCACGAGTGGCGCCGTTTGCAGTTTGAGCGTGCCTTGTGCCGCACTGTTCAGGTCGAGCAGGTCGGTCACCAGGGCCAGCAGGTGTTCGCCTGCGACGTGAATGTGGTTCGCGTACCTGCCCACGCTGGCCGGTTCTGGCGCCAGTTGCTGCATCTGCAGCAACTGTGCAAACCCCATCACCGCATTCAGCGGCGTGCGCATCTCATGGCTGACGCGGGACAGGAAATCAGTCTTGGCCGCGGTGGCCAGTTCGCTGGCCTGGCGGCGCATGCGCTCATCGGCCAACAGCGCCAGGTGGTCGGCCGCCCGCTTCTGTTCGGTCAGGTCATGCACCTGGTACAGGTGGCACGAAGGCTCGTCGCCGTTGCGCAGCATCGATACGCTGACCAAGGCCCACACCGGTTCTCCCAGCACGCGCAGGTAGCGCTTTTCGAACTGCACCACACCGGCCTCGGTCAGACTGAGGTCACGCAGGCGCTGGGCTTCGTGTTCGCGGTCGCCCGCCAGCGTCAGCTCGGTATGGGTGTGGCCTTGAAGTGCACTGCGCGACAAGCCGAGCAGGCGGCACATCGCATCGTTAACCTGGATGAACTCACCCGCGAACGAAACCAGCACCATGCCCAGCGGCGCGAAGTCGAAGGTGCTGCGAAACCGCGCCTCGCTCGCCCGCAGCAGCGCTTCTTGTGCCAGGCGGGGCGCGGCGTCGCGCAACACCAGCACGGCCCCCAGGCGTTGGCCGGCGTCGTCGTTCACCGGGCCGGCTGAATCGTCCACCGAACGCTGCGCGCCGACGCGCGGCAGCAGCGTCTGGGCGTGTGCCACCGGTAGCGCGCGGCCGTCGCGCACGACTTGCGCCACCAGCACTGTGGCGTCCGGCAATTCGGCACCGCCGGCGCGCAAGCACACCACGTTGCCCACCACCTGGCCCACAGCGTCGTCCAGGCTCCAGCCCGTGAGCTGCTCGGCAGCGGGGTTGAGGAAACGCACCCGGCCTTTCAGGTCGGTGACGATGACGCCATCGGCCACGCATTGCAGGGTGTGCGCGAACCAGCGGTGGGCCTCGCGCAGTTGGCGCTCCATGCGCGCCTTGGTCAGCGCCACTTCGATGCCAGCGCGCAGCTCCCTGATCTGCTAGGGCTTGGTGAGGTAGCCGTAAGGTGCGGTGCGCGCAGCGGCCTGCACGGTGTCGTCATCGCTGTGCGAGGTGAGGAAGATCACCGGCAGGTCATGCTTGCGGCGGATGGCTTGCGCCGCGGCGATGCCGTCGATCGGGCCTTGCAACCGCACATCCATCAGGATCAGCTGCGGCGCACGTGCCGCCACAGCTGCGATCGCAGCCTCGCCACTGGCCACCATGCCCAGCACGGTGTAGCCCAGTTCCTGGAGTTGCAGCTTGAGGTCGAGCGCGACGATCGCCTCGTCTTCAACGATCAAGATCGTGCCACCTTCCATGTTCATGCTCTCCAAGTAGACCGGGCCAGTACTGTTGAGAAGCGCGCGGGCGGCCTGCCCGAGCAGCCACTCAGCTGATGCGTGCGAGCTTGGCGGTGAACACGGCGCCGCCGTCGTTGTGCGCTTGCAGCGTGCCGCCCAGTTGGCCGGCCAGGCTGGCGGCCAGTTGCAACCCCATCGACGCTGCGCGCTCGAGCGCAAACTCCGGGCTCAAGCCCAGACCGTTGTCGCGCACGCTCAGCCACACCGCGTTGTCCTGCCGCTTCAGGCTGACCTGGATGCTGCCGCCGCGCCCTGGCGGGAAACCATGCTTGAAGCTGTTCGTGACCAACTCCGTGACGAGCAAGCCGAACGGCACCGAAACTTCAAGCGAGGCCTCGATCGTCTCAACGTCGGCCAGCACCGCGATCCGGCGCCGCCCGGCGCCGGCGGTGTCGCCCAGGTGGCGCAACAAGTCGGCGGTGTAGTCGTGCAGCGACACGGCGTCGAGGTGGCCGGTCTGGTAGAGCTTCTCATGCACCAGGGCCATGGCGTGCACGCGCTGCACGCTGTCGTCCAACGCAGTGCGGGCCAGGCCCTCGGGCAAGGCGCGGCGCTGCAGATTGAGCAGGCTCTGGATGACCTGCAGGTTGTTCTTGACGCGGTGGTACACCTCGCGCAACAGGATGTCCCGCTCGGCCAACGCGCGCTCGATGCGGCGCTGCTGCGCATGGCGCTCGGTGGCGTCGGCGCTGGCGGCGTAGAAGCCGCTGGTGGCGCCGGCGCCGTCGGTGTCGGCAACGAGGTAGGTTTCCAGCACATGGTTGCTGCCGCCCTGCACTTCCTCGAACTCGAAGTGTTGATCCTGGCCCTGCAACACCAGCTCGATGTGCCGCAAGGCCTGCGGCGGCAGTGGCAGGCCCGTCAACTCGGCCCGGGTGCGGCCGAGAATGTCCTCGCGCGGCAAGCCAAAACGTTCGCAATGGGCGTGGTTCACGAAGCGGTAGCGCAAGTCGCGGTCGACATAGGCGATGCGCAGGGGCAAGTTGTCGGTGATGGCGCGCAAGAAGCGCTCGCTGCGCTCGGCCGCCACGCGCGCACCGTTGATCGCGGCTTGCGCGCGCTGGCGCTCCGTGATGTCGCGGATCAGCACGATGTGCCGGGTGTGGCCAGCGTGGGGCACGGCGGTCAGCGCCAGTTCGATCGGGAACTCGCCACCGCCCTGGCGCCGCCCTTGGCTCTCGAAGTGGGCATCGGCAGCGTCGTCCAGTGCCGCCCCTTGGCTCGCGGCCACCGCGGGCAGGGCCGGCAACAGGGCGCCGATCGGTTTGCCGATCAGCTCGTCGCTGGCATAGCCGAACATGGCCGCACTGGCCTGGTTGGCCGATTCAATCAGGCCCTGCGCGCCGAAGGTGACGATGCCGTCGGCAGCGTGGTCGACGATGGCCTGCGTTTGGCGCGCCGCTTCCGCTGAGTCGCGTTCAGCGGCCTGGCGCCGCACCGAGGCGCGCGACATTGCCGCCGCCCCCCACATGGACGCGCAGGCCACCACGGCCAGCAGCACGGCGTCCCAGTTGGCGTGAGCGCGCCAATCTGTCAGGACGTCAGTCATGGACACACCGATGGCGACCACCACCGCGTAGTCGGCCAGTGCGCGGTAGCTTTACACGCGCTCGGTGTTGTCGCGCGCCACCACTTGCCGCACCGTGCCAGCAGGCGAATGCGGCAGGTGCTCCTTGAACATCGGCGCATCGCTCCAGTTCTTGTTGTACAGGGCCTCATTGGCAGGCGCGGTGGCCAACATCCAGCCGTCAGCTCGAAACAGGGTCACGAAACCATTCTTGTCGGTGTCCACCGCGTCCAGCACCGGCTGCAAGGTCTTGGGGTTCACCACCGCCAGCAGCGCCCCGGCAGCGCGGCCGTCACGGTCTTTGATGCGGCGCCCCACCGGCAGTTGCCACAGGCCCGCCGCGCTGCGCCACAGGCGACCCACGGTCAACGCGGGCTGCCCGCTGCCATGGGGGCGGGCCAGCCAGTCGGCCAGCATCGGCGCATCGGCGTCGGGCAGGGTCGATGCCAAGGGCTTGTCGTCGGGGGCCAGCCACAGCAGGGCGGTGACCTGGCCGTCGGGTGGCAGCATGGATTTCAGCGTCGGCACCAGCGCCGTCAGTTCGGGGCTCATCGGCCCGGCCGCCATGGCGTCGGCAATGCGCGCTTCCGCGTCGTTCAGTAGCGCCTCGACTCGGCGCAAGCTTTGCCGCGTGTGCTCTTGCAGCAGGCGGGCCAGATTCGCCGTGTTGGCCTTGGCCTGCGCCACCGCGCGGTCACGTTCGAGAAACAGGTCGTAGGCGGCAAACGCAGCCAACCCCAGGGTCGCCACGGTGGCGAGCAGATAGGGCTGCCATCGTGCGGGCATCATCATTGGCCTATTCAGGCTGCGGTTATGAAGCGGGGAGTATGCCCTTGCGCGGGGCTGGGGCCCGTGCCGGGGTGCCCGGCCAGCGTCTTGGGGCACCGGGCGTTTAGGCCGTGGCCGCATGCCGCCACCTGGCCTGCCCGGAGGGACTCGAACCCCCGACCCCCAGCTTAGAAGGCTGGTGCTCTATCCAGTTGAGCTACGGGCAGTGAAGGGCGCGGATTCTAGGAGCCTGTCGGCCTTTGGGTCGGGCCCGCGCCGAGGTGAGTTGCCGTGCCAGGCTAGGCGCCAGCGAGGCGTGTGGCGGGGC
>JANOXU010000234.1:0-20630 GCA_031418595.1 Burkholderiales bacterium | reverse complement strand
GGCCGGCTACTACAGCGAGTGGCAGAAGAAGTTCGGCGCAGAGGCCTGGGCACTGCTGGAAAAGTACAGCGGCAAGCTGGCCTGACTTTCACAATTCACCACCGCCGCCGCCTGACCCCCCAGACCGCCCGCCATGACCGACTCCCTTCAAGCCGCCGCGGTCGCCCACGCCAGCGACGCCCCGCCGCACCAGGACGAGATCGCGGCCAACCGGCTGCTGTCGCGCTGGATGGTGCCGATCGAGGGGGTCTCGGCTGCCTTGATGTTCGCCATCGTCATGATGCTGTTCAGTGGCGTGGTAAGCCGCTACGTCTTCGGCAAACCGATCACCTGGATCGACGAGGCGGTGTCGTTTGCCTTCATCTGGGTGGCGATGCTGGGGGCGGTGTTGGCGATGCACCGCAACGAGCACCTGCGGCTGTCGATGTTCGTGGACCGGATGCCGGCGCGCTTGCGCGGTCTGGTGCACGCCTTCGCGCTGGTGGCGGTGGCGGCCTTTCTGATCGGCCTGATCCACCCGGCCATCGAGCATGCGCAGATGGAATGGATCGTCACCACACCGTCGCTGGAGCTGCTTGCCGGCCTGCGGGTGGCCGCGATTGCGGTCGGGCTGGTGCTGATGCTGGCGGTGGTGGCGGTGTACGCGCTGCGCACCGTGTCGCTGGCCAACCTGGCGGCGGCGGCGGCTGGGGTGGCCGCGTTTGTGGCGCTGGGCCTCTGGCTGGCGCCGCAGCTGGCAACGCTGGGTCTGTTCAACATCCTGATCTTCCTGACCGGCCTGGTGGCGCTGTGCCTGGTGGCCGGGGTGCCGATCGCCTTCTGCTTCGGCTGCGGCGTCATGTGTTTCCTGGCCTTCACCAGCCCGGTGCCGCTGGGCGTGATCGTCGGGCGCATCGACGAGGGCATGGCCAACCTTGTGCTGGTGTCGGTGCCCATCTTTGTGCTGCTGGGCTGCGTGCTGGACGCCACCGGCATGGGCAAGGCCATCGTGGACCTGCTCGCATCGCTGATCGGCCATGTCAAAGCCGGCATGTCCTATGTGCTGCTCGGCTCGCTGTTCATCGTCTCGGGCATCTCGGGCTCCAAGGTCTCCGACATGGCGACCGTGGCACCCGCGCTGTTTCCCGAGATGCGCCGCCGCGGCAACAAGCAACCGGAGATGGTGGCCTTGCTGGCCACCGGTGCCGCGATGGCCGACACCGTGCCGCCCAGCATCGTGCTGATCGTGCTCGGCTCGGTGGCCGGGGTGTCGATTGCCGGGCTGTTCGAAAGCGGTTTTTTTGTGGCCATGGTGCTGCTGCTGGCCTTGCTGGTGCTGGCGCGTTGGAAGGCGCGCCATGAAGTGACCGCCAACGCGCGCCGCCCCACATTGAAGGTCGTCGGCCGGCTGGCCTTGATCGCGGCCCCGGCCCTGGTGCTGCCATTTCTGATTCGCAGTGCGGTGGGCGGCGGCGTGGCCACGGCCACCGAGGTGTCCACCATCGCCGTGCTGTACGCCATGCTGATCGGCCAGGTGCTGTACGGCGGCCTCAGCCTGAAACGGGTCTACGCCATGCTGGTGGAGACGGCGGCGCTGAGCGGCGCGATTTTGCTCATCCTCGGCACGGCGTCGGCCATGGCCTGGGCCATCACGCAAAGCGGTGTCGTGCAGCACCTGTCGCTGTTCCTCACCACGTTGCCGGGCGGCTGGGTCGCCTTCATGCTGGTGACGATCATCGTCTTCCTCGTGCTCGGCTGCCTGCTTGAAGGGCTGCCCGCCGTGCTGCTGCTGGCGCCGATCATGTTTCCCATCGCCAAGAAGCTGGGCATCCACGACATCCACTATTCGATGGTCGTGGTGTGCGCGATGAACGTGGGCCTGATGATGCCGCCCATCGGCGTGGGCTTTTATGTCGCCTGCCGCATTGGTGACGCCAAGCCCGACGACGTGATGCCCGCGATCTGGCCGTACATCGCCGCCCTGCTGGTCGGGGTCGTTGTGATTGCCATGTTCCCGTGGCTGTCGACCTTCATGCTGTGAGCTGGCTTGCCCGAGCCCCATGAGGACATCATGAACATCTTCATCACCGGCGCCGGCGGCTACATCGGCGGCTCTCTCGCAACGGCCTTGCTGGCCAGCGGACACCGTGTGCGCGGGTTGACGCGCACCACGGCCAACGCGGAGCGGCTGGCTGCATGTGGCATCGAGCCGGTGCTCGGCACCTTGGACGATGCCGGCGTGCTGGAGCGCGAGGCACGGCGTGCCGATGGCGTGATCAACACCGCCAGCGCAGACCACGCTGGCGCGGTGCAGGCCCTGATCACGGCGCTCGTTGGTTCGGCCAAGCCGTTGCTGCACACCAGCGGCTCCAGCGTCATCGGCGACGACGCACGTGGCAGCCGCAGTTCGGAGCAAGTCTTCGGCGAGGTAACACCGCTGGCCGTGAACCCCGCCAAGCAGCCGCGCCGCGACATTGATCTGCAAGTGCTCGGCGCGGCCGCGCGCGGTGTCCGCTCGGCTGTGATCTGCCCCAGCCTCATCTACGGCGTGGGAACGGGGCTGAATCCGCACAGCGTCCAGATCCCCTTTCTGGCGGCCAACGCGCGCGTGCAGGGCAGGGTGCAGATCGTCGGCGCCGGTCTTAACGTGTGGTCGAACGTGCACATCGACGACGTGGTCGCCCTCTACGTGCTGGCGCTCACCAAGGCCCCGGCAGGCGCCTTTTACTTTGCCGAAAACGGTGAGGCGTCTCTCAGTGACATCGGCGGGGCACTGGCCAAACGGCTCTCGCTGCCGGGCGTCGAATCGTTGCCGCCCGAAGTGGCCGCCGCGCACTGGGGCGAGCCCAGGGCGTACTTCTCACTGGGCAGCAACAGCCGCGTTCGTTCGGTGCGTGCGCGCAACGAACTGGGCTGGGCACCGCGCCATGCGTCGCTCATCGACTGGATCCTGCGCGCGATGCCGGTCGACGACACCCCCGCTTCTGCAACCTGAACGAGTTCGGCATGCTGCTCCAAGACAAGGTTTGCGTGATCACCGGTGCGGCGTCGCTGCGCAGCATCGGCTACGCCACGGCGGAGTTGTTCGCCGAGCATGGCGCCAAGGTGGTGGTGGCCGATCTGCTGATGAACGAGACGGTGCTGGCCACCATCAAGGCCGCCATCGAGGCGCGCTTGCAGCGTGCCGTGCCGGTGCACGGCTTTCGTTGCGACATCAGCCGGGCCGAGGACTGCGAGCAGTTGGTGCGCCGTGTTGTCGCGCTGCACGGCACCATAGATTGCCTGGTGAATTCGGCCGGCATCGTCAAGACGCGGCCGCTGCTGGACATTGCGCCCGAGGATCTCGAGCTGATGCTCAACGTCAACCTCAAAGGTGCCTTCTACCTGTGCCAAAGCGTCCTGAAGGTCTTCACTGAACGGCGCAGCGGCACCATCGTCAACATCGCCTCGCTCGCCGCCCAGCGTGGCGGCGGGCTGGTGGGCGGGCCGCACTATGCGGCATCGAAAGGCGGTGTGCTCAGCCTCACCCGCAGCATCGCGCGCGAGTTCGGCGCGCTGGGCATTCGCGCCAACGCCATCTGCCCCGCCATGATCGACACACCCATGCTCGACGGCCTGTCAGCGGACCGGCTGAAGGGCATCGTCGAGGCGATTCCCCTGAAGCGCACCGGCACCACGCGCGAGCTGGCGGGTGCCTGCCTGTTCCTGGCCTCAGAACTGTCGGGCTTCGTCACCGGCGCGACCCTTGATGTGAACGGCGGTACCCATATTCATTGACTGCGCCACCATGCACCACCGCGCGGCCAGCCCACTCTTTGCAAGGCGCCCATGAACCAACACGCCCACTTCCTGCCATTCGACTCATTGCCGAGAGTTGCGCGCGGCAACGGCATCGTCAACCACCTCATCGCCAGCAAGCAACTGGGGGCGCGCGCCATCCACACCGGCATCTCCGAGCTGCCGGTGGGCGTGCCAGCGCCGCGTCACTCGCACAACGCCGAGGAGCAAGTCACTGTTCTGGAGGGGACGGTGAAGATCACGTTGGGAGAGCGCGAGCAGATCTGTCGGCGCTTCGACTCCACCTTCATCGCCGCGGGCGTTGAACATGAACTGGTGAACGTGGGCGAAGGCACGGCGTTCGTGCTGGTGGTGTACGGCGCGCCCGACGTCAACCGCACCTTTGCCGCCACCGGCGAAACCGTGGCCATCGGCTCCGACGCCGATCAATTCACGGCCTGATCTCGCCGGCCGCGGTGGCACATTTGAGCGTGAAGCAGGACATCGTCTACGCGAAACCGAGCGTGAAGCCGCTCAAGTACGGCGTGCTCATCCTCGACAGCGGTGGTTGGGTGACCCACGACGAGAAATTCATGCGCAGTCCGGTGCGCGACTTGGTGCGCGCTGGGCAGGGTTCAGTGGGCTTGCTGGCCCGGCATCACTAAACTACGGCAACCGCCGCGCGGCGGTGGCAAAGGCGTAATCCATGCACCCACTGATCGAAACTCATCGCCGCCAACTTGTTGCACTCGCTCAGCGGCGCGGCCTTGCAAATCTGCGGGTATTTGGCTCCATGGCACGCGATGACGCGCATGAAGACAGCGATGTCGATCTGCTGGTGACCTTGGCGCCTGGGACCAGCGGCCTGGCCCTTGGCGGCTTGCAGATGGATGCACAGGAGCTGCTAGGCAGACGCGTTGACCTCGTGACTGAGCCGGCCTTGCATCCCGCTTTGCGCGAGCGCGTATTGGCAGGCTGCATTGCGCTATGAACCCTGGCGCCGATACTGACAGGGCGCTGCTTGCGCACATGCTGGAGTGCTTGTCGCTGATCTCGGAGTACACCGGCGCAGATCGCGCGAAGTTCGACGCCTCACGCATGGTGCGTGATGCGGTGGTGCGCAATCTGCAAGTGCTCACCGAGTCAAGCCAACGGCTTTCTGAAGTGCTGAAGGCCACTGAGCCAGGCGTTCCCTGGCGCGAACTGGCAGGCTTTCGCAACGTGCTGGTGCACGGCTACCTGGGTATCGACAGCGCCGCCGTGTGGTCGGTCGTTGAACACGATTTGCCAGCCTTGACCGCTGCGCTGGACCGAATGGTTCAGCGTAGCGCGTAGGCCACCGCCTCATCAGTAGCGTTAGGCCCACGGCGCCACCCTCAAGCCGCCGCCTCACTGAAATCAATCAACACCTTCATCGCCTGCTTGCGCACGCTGGCCTGCTGAAAAGCGGCCACCGCATCGGTCATCTTGAATTGATGCGTCACCACGGGTGACAAGTCCACCCGGCGCTCGTTGATGAGCTTCACAGCCAGGGCAAATTCGGCGTGGAAGCGGAACGAGCCGCAGATGCTCAGCTCCTTGGCCACCACCATGTTCTGCGGCAGGCTCACATCGCCGCCCAGGCCGAGCTGCACCACCACGCCGCGCGGGCGCATCACTTCCAGGCCGTCGCGGAACGCGCGCTCGTTGCCCGAGCACTCCAACATCACGTCGAAGCTGCCCTTGTTGGCAGCGTTGCGCGCGACCCAGGTCTTGTCGGTGGCGGCGTTGATGGTTTGATCGGCGCCCACTCGTTTGGCGATGAGCAAGGGCTCGTCGACCACGTCGGTGGCCACGATTTCGGCGGCGCCATGCAGGCGTGCGGCGGCCACGGCCAGCACGCCGATGGGCCCGCTGCCTGAAACCAGCACGCGCTTGCCCAGCAGTGGCCCGGCGCGGCCCACGCCGTGCAAGGCCACCGAGAAGGGCTCGGCCAGCGCGGCCATGCTCAGCGGCACGCCGGCGGCCACCAGGTGGCACTGGCTGGCGTTGCACAGCAGCACGTTGCGAAAGGCGCCCTGCACATGCGGCATGCGCATGGCGCTGCCGAAGAAGCGCATTTCCAGGCACTGGTTGGGCAGGCCTTCGAGGCAAAACTTGCAGGCGGCGCAAGGCTGGCTAGGGTTCACGGCCACGCGGTCGCCCACCTTCACGCTGGTCACGTCAGCCGCCACCGCCGCCACGGTGCCCGCCACTTCATGGCCCAGCACCATGGGCTCTTGAATGCGCACGGTGCCAAAGCCGCCTTCATGAAAGTAGTGCAGGTCAGACCCGCAAATGCCGCCCATGCCCACACGCACCAGCACCTGGCCAGGGCCCACTTCGCCGGCGTCGCGCTCGTCCAGTCGCAGGTCATTCGGCGCGTGGATCACCAGGCACATGCAACGCAGTCTCATGCTAGTCCCTTGAAACGTTAATGGTTAGATCGAAGCCGGGCGCAGCACATTCAGCAGCTCGCGGCCTTCGGCCAGGCGGTTGATGTTGTCGGCCAACGTGGCCTGGCGGCGCTTGAGCATCTCGTGCGTCCAGCCCGACATGTGCGGCGTCATGGTCAGGTTGCTCAGCGTGGCGAAGGGCAGTTTCGAGGGCGCGATTTCGCGGTGCTCGCTGGTGGGGTATTGGTACCAGGTGTCGATGATGGCGCCGGCGATGCGCTGCTGCGCCAGCGCATCAAACAAAGCCTGTTCGTCAATCACCGGGCCGCGGCCCACGTTGATGATCACCGCGCCCGGGCGCATCGCCGCCAGCTCGGCCACGCCAACGATGCCGGTGGTGTTGGCGGTTAAGGGCAAGCTCACCACGATGGCGTCGGCTGCGGCCATGAACGCGGCCAGTTGATCCAGACCGAAGCTCTGCTTCAGCGTGGCATCAATCACCGGGCTGCGGTTGGCCGCCACCACCGGCATGCCAAAGGCGCGCGCACGAACGGCCACCGCTTTGCCGATGTGGCCATAGCCCAGCAAGCCGATGGTGCTGCTGCCCAACTCAGTGCGCGCCGCGCCGGGGCGGCCGGCTTGCAGCGGCCAGAGGCCCTGGCGCAAATCAGCATCGGCCTGTGCCAGCGGCACATGGCGAGCCAGCAGCGCGGCCATCACGTACTCGGCTATCGCCTGCTCGTGGCCGTGGCAGTTGCACAGGCTGGCCTGGGGCGGCAGGCGGGCCACATCAATGCTGTCGGTGCCCGCGGCGGGGGCCTGCACCAGGCGCGCGGCGCGCGGCACGGGCAGGCTGGCGTCGAGCCGGGTGGTGATGATCACATCCGAGCGCTCATAGGCTTCGCGCTCGCCCGGCTTGGTTAACGCATCACTTAACTCTGTGATGCAGTGCGTGGGGTTGATGAGGGCTTCAAAGCCAGCGCGAAAGTGGCCCATGCCGGGGCCGTGAAAAGCGATGCTCAATGCGGTGGCAGGCATGCGGGAAAACTCCTGATTCAATGGGTCATCATCGGTGACGGCCAGTGGGAACATGACGCCAGTTTGCGCGCTACAACACCGCGAGCATGCCGCCATCGACATAGACGATTTGCCCGTTGACAAAGTCGGAGGCGTGGGAAGCAAGATAGATGGCCGTGCCGACGAGTTCATCGGGCCGGCCCCAGCGGCGCGCCGGCGTGCGCGCCTTGACCCAGGCGTCGAACGTGGGGTTGTCAATCAAGGCCTGGTTCATTTCGGTGGCCATGTAGCCCGGGCCGATGGCATTGGCCTGGATGCCCTTTTCGGCCCATTCGGCGGCCATGGCGCAGGTGAGCGCCCGAATGCCGCCCTTGGCTGCGGTGTACGGCGACACCGTGGCGCGGCCCACCTGGCTCATGAGCGAGCCGATGTTGATGACCTTGCCGCCCTGGCCGCGCGCCAGCATGCGCCGCGCCGCTTCACGGCTGACCAAGAAGGCGCTGGTCAAGTTGGTGTCGATGACGCGCTGCCAGTCGGCCAGCGCCAGTTCCACGATGGGTTGGCGGTGCTGGATACCGGCGTTGTTGACGACGATGTCGATGTTGATGCCGGCCTTGTCTAACGATTCAAATGCGGCAACGACCGCAGGCTCACTGGCCACGTCGAACGCGGCTTCCACAGCCTGGTGGCCTTGCTCGCGCAGCACGGCGGCAGCCGCTTGCACCCGCCCGGCATCGCTGCCGTTGATGACCACGCGCGCGCCGGCTTGCGCCATGCCGGTGGCGATGGCCAGGCCCAGGCCGCGCGAGGAGCCGGTGATCAAGGCTGTGCGGCCTGACAGATCAAACAAAGAGGTGGACATGGCATTGACTCCTTTCAATCGTTATGCAGTGGAGCGCTGCACCCTGGTATCGGCGCGCTCGTACACGCCAGGCTGCAACTCCAACCCCAGCCCTGGCCCTTCCATCGGGTAAACAAAGCCGCCTTCGATGCGCGGCACGGCCGTGACGAGTTCGTTGTACCAACCGCGGTAGAACGCCCGCACCGATTCCTGGATGAGCGTGTTGGGCTGGCTGAAGCTCATGTGCACCGCCGCCGCAAAACCCACCGGGCCAATGCAGTCGTGCGGCGCGAAGGGCCGGTGGTAAGTCTCGGCCATGGCGGCGATCTTGCGGCCTTCGGTGAGTCCGCCGGTCCAGCACAAATCCACCATCACCACATGCATGGCGTCGCGGTCGAGCATGTCTTTGTAGGGCCAGCGCGAGCCCAGGGTTTCGCTGGCGCAGACCCACACGTCGGTGCAGCGCGCGTACTCGGCTAACGCTTGAGGTGAGTTCATGCGGATGGGGTCTTCAAACCACATCGGCTTGTAGGGCTCGAGTGCGCGCGCAATCTGCTTGGCCGCGGGCAGGTTCCACAGCGAATGCAGCTCGACCATGATGTCCATCTTGTCACCCACGCGCTTGCGGATTTTCTCGAATGGCGCGCAGGCTTGGCGCATTTGCGCGGCGTTGATGCTCATGCCGCCGGTCTCATTGGCAATGGGGTCAAACGGCCAGATCTTCATGGCGCTGATGCCGTTGGCCAGCAGGTCTTCGGCCAACTCGTCGGCGCGGTTCATGAAGCCGTCAAGGTCTTCATACTGCCCCGTGGCTTGGCCCAGGCTCCAGTTGGAAACAGGCCGGATGTTGGTGGAACGCACATAGCGCGTGCCGGCACAGGTGTTGTAGATGCGTTGTTTGTCGCGGCACAGGCCGCCGAGCATTTGGTGCACCGGCTGGTGGCAGACCTTGCCAAACGCATCCCACAACGCGATGTCAACCGCTGAGGCGGCGCGCGTTTCCACACCCGTGCTGCTTTGCGCCATGGGCAAATTCAGCATCTCTTTGTTCAGCGCCTCGATGTGCAGCGGGTTGCGCCCCAACAGGCGCTGCGCCAGGGTGTCGTGGATGTGCGCTTCCACCGCACCCGCGCCATAGAACGTTTCACCCAAGCCAATGACACCTTCGTTGGTGTGCACGCGCACCCACAGCACGTTGGCAAATTCGGCCACGCGGATGGTTTCGATTTCAGTGATCTTCATGCGGCGGCCTTTTCCTGGGCCCGGCGCGCACGCTGCGCCTTCGCGTTTTGAGATTTGACGATGCGCAGGCTGTCTTCGGCCCAACGGTCGACCAGCGTGTTCATGGCCGCGCGCGCACGCGCCGGCTTGTGTTCGGCGATGGCGCGCAACACGTTGCCGTGCAGGGCCAGCGAGCTGAGGCCGTCGTCTTTGCTGTGTGTTGAAAAGCCGATGGCGAAGGTGAGCGCGCCTTCGATGCTGTGGCGCAGGCCGAGCAACAAGTGGTTGCCCGCGGCTTCAAGAATGCCCAGGTGAAAACGCAAGTCCGCCGCAATGTGCGCGGCCACTTGGCTGGGGTCTGACATTTCGCTGAAGGTGACGCGCAGGCTGTCAATTTGCTCTGCGGTGGCGCGCGCCGCCGCCAGCTCGGCCGCAGCGGGTTCGATGATGCGGCGCAGGTCGATCACGTCTTCGATCAGCTTGGCATCGAACGCGCCGGCAAAGCGCCAGCGCAGGATGTCGGGGTCGAGCTGGTTCCACTGCGCAAAGGGCAGCACGCGCGTGCCGGTGCGGGTGCGCACCTGAATCAGGTTCTTCTGCGCCAGCACCTTGATGGCTTCGCGCACCACGGTGCGGCTGACACCCAGCTCAGCCACCAGCGCGTCTTCCACCGGCAAGGCTGCATCGGGCGCAAATTCACCACGCACGATGCGCGCACCCAGCTCGTCGACCACGTGATCGTGCAGGCGCTTGGGTCGGATAGCGGGCGGCCAGCTCATTCATACTATGATAAGACTAATGATGCCGAAGCGACCCAGGGTTGACCCTGACGGGACTTTGCGCTTGAAGGCGACGCATGGGATCGGGGTCAGGACGGACGCTGCGCAGCGGGATCAGGTCGGCGGGGCGTGCTGCTCCGCTCATGCCAGCTCTTCCTCCTTTACTTCGCTACGCAGCACCCCCAACCGACCTGATCTTTCGGTTGCGGTTGTTCTCGGACGTTGACCCCGTCACCACCGGTGCTGGTCGAGAGTGTTGGGCGGCCGGCGTAGCGAAGTAAAGGGGGAGACGTCGAGCGCCGCCAGGCGATCGGCGTCGGAGGACATGAGCGTAGCCGGCCGCCCGACGCCCTCGGCTCGCTCAGATCGTCAAGCGCCGCGCATACGTCTGGGCGCGGGGCCTTGCTGCAACGAACTGCCCGGCTTATTTCGGCTTGGCGTCTTTGGTGGCCAGGTAACGCGCCTGGTTCTCGGCATTAGGCGGGTACAGCCCCGGCAGGGCCGCGCCCTGGGCCACTTCGCCCATGATCCAGTTTTCAAAGCGCTCTTGCTCGGGCGCCAGCGCCAGCACCTCGCCCAACAGCGCAGCCGGGATCAGCACCGCGCCGTCATCGTCCACCACCACCACATCGCCCGGGAACACGGCCACGCCGCCGCAGCCGATGGGCTGCTGCCAGGCCACGAAGGTGAGCCCGGCCACCGAGGGTGGCGCGGCCACGCCGCTGCACCACACCGGCAACCCCGTGCCGAGCACGCCGGCCACATCACGCACCACGCCATCGGTGATGAGGGCGGCCACGCCGCGCTTGGCCATGCGCGCGCACAAGATGTCGCCAAAGATGCCGGCGTCTTGCACGCCCATGGCGTCGACCACCGCGATGCAACCGGCCGGCATGGCCTCGATGGCGGCGCGGGTGGAAATGGGTGATGCCCACGACGCCGGCGTGGCCAGGTCTTCACGCGCTGGCACGAAGCGCAGCGTGAAGGCGCGGCCCACCAGCCGCGGCTGGCCCGGGCGCAGCGGCTTGGTGCCGCGCAGCCAGACGTTGCGCAACCCCTTCTTCAGCAAGATGGTGGTGAGCGTGGCCGTGGTCACTTGCTGCAGGGTGGCGATGGCCTGCGCGTCGAGCTGCATGTTGATGTCTGGTGTGATCATGGTGTGGGGGCTTTCAGGGTGCACTGCGCAGGGGCGATTCGCTGCGCAGGGCCTGCAGCGCCAGCGCCGCAGCGATCAGGCCAAAACCGATCAGATCAGCCACACGGCTGGGGTAGACCAGTGCAAAGCCGGCCACCAGCAGCATCGTGCGTTCCAGCACCGTGGTGCGCTTCAGCGCCCAGCCCTGGAAGCCACCGGCCAGTGCGGCGATGCCCACCGCCGCGGTGAGCGTCACTTCGGCAATCGACCACCAATTGGCCGTGGCCAGCGCTTTGACTGAGCCCATCAGCAGCAAACCCTGGCCTTCAGGCGCGAGCACGAACATGAACGGCACCAGGAACGCCGGCACGGTGTACTTCCAGCATTGCAGCGTGGTCTTGTACGGGTCGCCGCCCGTGATGGCCGCGGCCGCAAAGGGCGACAAGGCCGTGGGCGGCGAGACCTCGGACAACACGGCGTAATAGAAGATGAACATGTGCGCCGCGAAGTCAGGCACACCCAGCTTGATGAGAGCCGGCGCGGCAATGACGGCGCAGATGATGTAGCTGGCCGTCACCGGCACCGCCAGGCCAACGATCCACACCACCAGCGCCGTGAAGACAGCGGTTAACAGCAGCGAGCCGCCGGCATAGTCGATGACGATGCTGCTGAACTTCAGGCCCAGCCCGGTGAGCGTGACCACGCCCACGATGATGCCCGCGCCGGCACAGGTGGCCGCCACGTTGAGCACGCTGATCGAGCCGCCTTCCATGGCCTTGACGAAAGGCGACTGGAACAGGTTGCGAACCCACGAGCCCGTGCCGGTGAACAGGTCGTACGAAATCAAGGCCGTGTCGCGGCGCAAAAAACTGGTGACGAACGACACCACGGTGGCCCAGAACACTGAAAGCACCGGCGAGAAGCCCCACATCATGAAGGCCACGATCGACACCAGCGACAGGAAGTGAAACCAGTAGCGCCGCGTCAGGCTCCAGACCGAATCCACCTTCTCGAACGCCACCTGGCCCATGCCGTATTTGCGCGCATCAATTTCAACCATGAGCAACAGCGCGAGATAAAAAAGGATGGTCGGGATCACCGCCATCAGCAGCACGTCGAGGTAACTTATCTTCAGGAATTCGGCGATCAAAAAGGCCGCCGCGCCCAGCACCGGCGGCGAAATGATGGCGCCCAGCCCGCCCGCGGCCAGCAAGCCACCGGCGGCGTTTTTCTCGTAGCCCACCTTGGCCAACATGGGGTACGCCACCGCGCCCAGCGTGACCGTGGTGGCCACGCCCGAGCCCGAAGGCCCGCCCAGCAGGAACGAGGCCAGCACCACGGTACGACCGGCGCCGGTGGGCTTGCCGCCCATGGCCGAGAAAGAAAAGTCAATGTAGAACTTGCCCGCGCCCGAATGCTGCAAAAACGCGCCGAAGATGGTGAACAGAATGATCAGCGACGACGAGACATCAACGGCCACGCCGTAAATGCCTTCGAGCGTCATGTACATCACGCCGACCAGGCGGCCGACCTCGTAGCCCTTGTGCGTCCACGGTGCGGGCAGGTAGGGTCCCCACAGCGCATAGGCCAGGAAGGCCAGGGTGATGGCCGGCATGATCCAGCCCGTGCTGCGGCGCATGGCTTCGAGCACCAGCACGATCAGCGCCACGCCGAAGGCGATGTCCCAGGGCAGCGGCGAGGTGTTGCGGTCAGTGAAATCATCACCCCCGCGAATCAAATACACCACCACGGCAATGGCCAGCGCCGCGGCCAGCCAGTCCCACCACATCACGCGGTGGCGAAAGCGCGGGTGCAGCGGAAACACCAGGAACGACAGGCACAGCACAAAGCCCACATGCACCGGGCGCAGGGTTTGCGTGGGCACGATGGCATAGGCGGTGTAGAGGTGAAACACCGACATCACGAAGGCCAAGGCCACCGTGAAGATGCCCAGCCAGCCGCGCAGTTTGTTGGCCGCGCCCTCTTCGGCTTCGATGAAGGCTTCGGCCTTGCTCAGCGCCTCGTCGCTAACGTTAACCGCCGGTGCGGAAGCCATCAATTCAGCCTGACGCCCTTTTCAGCGAAGTACTTCGCCGCGCCGGGGTGGAAGGGAATCGGCGAGGCCGCCGAGCGCTGGTTTTCAAGCTTGATGTTGGCTGATTCCTTGTGCACGGCGATCAGGTCGTCGCGCTTGTCGAAGATGGCCTTGACGATGTTGTAGGCCGTCTTGTCGTCCATGCTTTCATGCACCACCAGGATGTTCATCACGGTGGCTTGCTTGTTGTCGGCGTCCATGCCCTTGTAGACGTCTTTCGGGATGCTGTCTTCAACGTACAGGTTGCCGTGCTTCTTGTTCATGGCCGGCACCACGTCAGCATGGTCGATCATCTTCAGCTTGGTGTTGGGCGTGTTGGCCAGGTCCGTCACCGCGGCGGTGGGCAGGCCGCCGACCCAGAAGAAGGCGTCGATCTTGCCGTCTTTGATGGCGTTCACCGATTCGGCCGCGCCCAGGCGCTCGCGTTTCATGTCGCTGTCTTTGTCCAGGCCCGCGGCTTCAATCACGCGAAAGGCCATCACTTCGGTGGCGCTGCCCGGCGAGCCGGTGGACACGCGCTTGCCTTTCAAATCAGCCATCTTGGCCACGCCGCGGCCTTCAACGCTGACCACATGCATGCGGTTCGGGTACAGGATCATCAACGTCTTCAACGGCACCTTGTTGCCCTTGAACTTGTCTTCGCCACGCTGCGCATCTTGCGCCGCATCGGTCATCGAAAACGCCACATAGGGCTTGCCGCTGCCAACGAGCTTGAGGTTGTCCACCGAGCCGCCGGTGACTTCAGCCGTGGCCTGCATGCCCGGCACATGCTTGGACAGCACGGCCGCCATGCCGCCACCCATGGGGTAGTAAACACCGCCCGTGCCGCCGGTGGCGATGGAGATGTTCTGCGCCTGGGCGCCCAGGCAGAACAGCGCGGCGGCAAAGAACAAGGGCAGGCGGGGTTTGATGGGCGTCATGGCGATCTCGGAGTGGTGGAATGGGTTGCCGCAAGTGGCGTGGTTCATTCTGCGGCGCGGCGCCTGTGGGGCTTGTACTGACTTTCCAGCAAGCGACAGCGGGTGCGGCGCCGACGCGTATTTGATGCCGCGCTATTCAGCCTTGATCTCGGCCTTCTTGATCAGCGCAGCGTACTTGGCGAGCTGCGCCCGGGTGGCGTTGCCCAGCTCGGCGGCGCTGAAGCCGCGCGGTGTCAGCCCCTGGGCGCTCAACTGTTCGCGCACGGCCGGGTCGGCCAGCGCCTTCACCACTTCGGCATTCAGCCGGGCCACGATGTCGGCCGGCGTGCCGGCCGGCGCGAGCAGCGCAAACCAGGAATTGAACTCGAAACCGGGCAGGCCCGATTCAGACACGGTGGGCACATCAGGGTGCTGCGCCATGCGCTTGGGCGTGCCCACCGCAATCAGCTTGAGCTTGTTGCCGGCGACCAGCGAATTCACGGTGGCCAGGCCCTGGAACGCCACCGGCACTTCACCCCCGGCCACGCCGATGGCCGCTTGCGTGGCGCCCTTGTACGGTACATGGGTCATCACCAGGCCGGCCTCTGACGCGAACAGCGCCATGGCGATGTGCTGCGGGCTGCCGATGCCGCCGCTGCCGTAGTCGATCTTGCCGGGTGCGGCCTTGGCCGCGGCGATCAACCCGGCGGCGCTGCCGTAGCTGGCCGCGGGGTGAACGACCAGGCCCCATTCCACCGTGGCCACCAGCGAGACGGGGGTGAAGTCGCGCGTGATGTCCCACGGCATCTTGGTTTGCAGCGCGGGCACCATGGTCATGATGCTGTCGTTGAAGCCGCCCAGGGTGTAGCCGTCGGGCGCGGCCTTGGCCACGCGGTCGGCGCCGGTGATGCCGGCCGCGCCGGGCAGGTTTTCCACCACCACCGCCTGGCCCAGGTTGGCCGCCATCTTCTGCGCCACGATGCGTGCGGCTACATCCACCGCGCTGCCCGCGGCCAGCGGCACGATCAGGCGAATGGGTCTGTTCGGGTAGGCGCCTTGCGCGGCCACGGCCAGGGGCAATGCCAGGGCGGCGCCGAGCAGGGCGCGCCGGTAGATGCGTGTCATGGTGTGTCCTGTGGAGTGATGTGTATTGATGCCAGCCTGGCGCGGGCACCTGGTCAACGATTCAGATTAGCGGCGCGATGCCCAGCTCACCCGCCAGCGTATCCAGCGCCTTGCGCAGCGCCGGCGCCAGCGCAATGCCGTGCTGCGTTTGGGCCAGACGTTTGGCGTGACTTTGTTCGCCGGGCAACCAGATGCGCTCAACCTGCGGCATGCGCGCGCTGCTGCGCAGGGTGCGCACCAGTTCATCGATGCGCTGCTTGAAGGCCGCCACGTCGCCAAAGGCGGCCACGTCGATCATGGCCACCGCTTGGCCAGTGTTGGTGGTGGTTTTGAAGTCGTGGTTGAAGTCGATCACCTCGCGGCCCATGGCCGCGCCGTTCAGCGTGCCGGCCAGCAGGCCCACCACCAGCGCCAGGCCGTAGCCCTTGTAGCCACCGATGGGCAGCAAAAAGCCGTCTTCGGCGCGCTGCGGGTCGAGCAGCGGCTGGCCCTGGCGGTCGATCATCCAGCCCTCGGGCATCATTTCGCCGCGCTGCGCCTTGGCCTTGACCTTGCCGTAGGCCGCCACCGTGGTGGCCATGTCCAGCACCACCGCTGGCTCGCTGCCGGCGGGCACCGCCACCGCGATGGGGTTGGTGCTGAGCAGCATGTCCAGCCCGCCCCAGGGCGGCAAATGGTTGGCATTGCCGACCGCGAAGTACAGGCCGATCATGTCGTGCGGCAAGGCCATGCGCGCATACAACGAGGCCGGGCCGGCGTGGTTGCTCAAGCGCGAACCGACCCAGGCGATGCCGCAGGTGCGTGCCTTGCTCGCCGCCAGTTGCGCGGCGCGCGACATGACCAGGTGGCCCATGGCGTTGTCGCCGTCGAGCAGCGCCGTGGCGGCGCGTTCCTGATCAATGCGAATCGTGGGGTGCAGGTTGATGCCGCCGGCTTTGATGCGCTTGATGTACGGCGCCAGCCGGATCACGCCATGGCCGTCCGAGCCTTGCAGGTCGGCCTCGCTCATCAGCGCGGCCACCGTAGCGGCATCGTCAGCAGGCATGCCCACGGCCACGAAGGCGCGGGTGATGAATTCGCGCAGCGTTTGTGCGTGCACGTTCGCGGGCACGGTGGCGGGCGCGGCCGCGCTCATTTCAGCGTGGCCCAGGCCGTGGCGCCGCCGGCGTAGCGGGCAATGGCGCCTTCATCGAAAGCGAAGCCCAGGCCCGGGCCCTGGCGCAGCATCACGTGCCCGTTCTTGTGTTCAAGTTGGTTGTCGATCAGGCGGCGGAAGTTGAGCACCTGGTCGTCAGTGAAGAACTCAACATAGCGCGCGTTCGGGGTCGCGGCCACCAACGGCGCGTGCAGATCGTGAAACCAGTGCGGGCTGACGGTGACACCGCAACTGCCGGCATGCGCGGCAATGCGCCGCCATTCTGAAATGCCGCCGCACACCGCGGCGTCGGGTTGCAAGATTTCAGCGCCACCGGCGTCGATCAACTCCCGAAAGCGCCAGCGGCCGACTTCGATTTCGCCGGTGGCAAGGGTGATCGACGTGCGCTGCGCCAGCCGCGCATGCAGTTCGATGGCGTCGGGGCCGAACGGCTCTTCCAGCCAGTAGGGGTTGTGGGCCTCGAAGCGGCGCGCGTATTCAAGCGCGGTGGGCAGGTCGTGCCAGGCGTTGTTCACGTCGAGCATCAGCACCACATCGGGGCCGATGGCGGCGCGCGCGGCGGCCACGCGCTTTTCTTCCTCGGCCGCCGAGAGCCGGCCGGTCTTCATCTTCACCGCGGTGAAGCCCTGCTCCACATAGCCGGCCATTTCACGGCCCAGGTCGGCCGGCGTCTTGCCGTCGAGGTAATAACCGCCGCTTGCGTAGGCGATGACCTGCTCGCGGTTCAGGCAACCCAGGTAGTCGTGCAGCGGCAGCTTGGCGCTGCGCGCGTTCAGATCCCACAACGCCACATCCAGGATCGACAGGCCACGCATCACCGCGCCCGCGCGGCCTTGCAGCAAGGCCTCTTGGTACATGTCTTGCCACAGCCCTTCACTGCGCAGGCTGTCTTGGCCGATCAGCACCGGGGCCAGCAACTGCTCGACCGCCACCTTGACCACGTCGCCACCCTTGCTGCCGGCATAGCAAAAGCCGATGCCCTCAACACCTTCTGTGCTGCGCACCTTGACCAGGCAGAAATGGCGCTCCTTGACGGTGCGGGTGGAAAACGAGGTCGGTCGATCGAGCGGCACGCGGGCCACGGCAACTTGAACGCTGGCGATCTTGGGCATGGGGGGCGGCGGCGAGTGTGGGGGGGCGGCGCGGCGCGCTGAACGCAGGCCTGCCAGGGCGGCGATTGTCGTCTTGGTGGCGCCCTGCGCAGGGCCGGGAATGACCTGATCAACGCCAGCCGGCCCTCAACCCCGCGGCACCTTGCCCAGCATGACCGGCGCGCGCAGGAAGTCGAAGTCCGCACCCTGGTCGGCCTGCGTCACGCTTTGCAGGAACAGCTTGAGGTAGCCGCGCTCGGCCGTGGGCGCCACGACCGGCTGGTCTTGTGCGCGCTGGGTGAGTTCGGCGCTGCTCACCCGCAACGTTAACTCGCGCCGGCTCACGCTCAGAGCGATGCGGTCGCCATTGCGCACATACGCCAGCGGCCCGCCGATGGCCGATTCGGGCGTGACGTGCAGCACGATGGTGCCAAACGCCGTGCCGCTCATGCGCCCGTCGCTGATGCGCAGCATGTCACCCACCCCGGCGCGCGCCAGCTTGCGCGGGATCGGCATGTAGCCGGCTTCGGGCATGCCGGGCGCGCCCTTGGGGCCGATGCTTTTCAGCACCAGCACGTCTTGCGCCGTCACGTCGAGCTCGTCGCTGTCGATGCGCGCGGCCATGTCGGCCAGGTTCTGGAACACCACGGCGCGGCCTTCGTGTTCCATCAAACCGGCGTCTGCAGCGGACTGTTTGATGATCGCCCCGCCCGGCGCCAGGTTGCCGTGCAGCACGGCAATGCCGCCTTGGGGGTAGATGGGCTGGGCCAGGGGGCGCACCACGTCTTGCGCAAAGCCGGGGCCGCTGTCTGCAATCTCTTCACCCAGGGTGCGACCGGTCACGGTGAGCGCATCAAGCTGCAGCAACGGCTTCAATTCGCGCAGCAGCGTGGCCATGCCGCCGGCCTTGTGGAAGTCTTCCATGTAGTGCTGGCCCGAGGGCTTCAAATCGAGCAACACCGGAGTGCTGCGGCCCATGCGGTCGAGCGCGGCCAGGTCCAGCTCCAGCCCCACGCGCGCGGCCATGGCCGCCAGGTGAACCACGGCGTTGGTGCTGCCGCCAATGGCCAGCAGCACGCGAAAGGCGTTGTCGAACGCGGCCGGGGTGAGAATCTTGTCGATCGTTAACTTGTCGGCCGCCATCTGCACGGCCAGCGCGCCGGTCTGCTCGGCCACGCGAATGCGCTCGGCGCTCACCGCCGGGGGCGAGGCACCGCCGGGCACGGTGAGGCCCAGGGCTTCGGCCACGCAGGCCATGGTGCTGGCCGTGCCCATGACCGAACAGGTGCCCACGCTGGGCACGAGCTGGTTGTTGACCGCGGCGGTTTCTTCGGCGCTGATCTCGCCAGCGCGAAACTTGCCCCAGTAGCGCCGGCAGTCGGTGCAGGCCCCCACGCGCTCGCCGCGGTGCGAGCCGGTCAGCATCGAGCCGGTGATGAGCATGATGCTGGGCCGGTTGGCCGAGGCCGCGCCCATCAGTTGCGCCGGCACGGTCTTGTCGCAACCACCGATCAGCACCACCGCGTCCATCGGCTGGGCGCGGATCATCTCTTCCGTGTCCATGGCCATCAGGTTGCGCAAGAACATGCTGGTGGGTGCGGCAAAACTTTCGTGCACGGAGATGGTCGGAAAGGCCATGGGCAGGCCACCGGCCAGCATCACGCCGCGCTTCACGGCTTCAATCAACTGCGGCGCGTTGCCATGGCAGGGGTTGAAGTCGCTGCCGGTGTTGGTGATGCCGATGACGGGCCGGGCCAGGGCCGAATCGGTGTAGCCCGCTCCCTTGATGAAGGCTTTGCGCAGGAACAGCGAGAAGCCGGTGTCACCGTAGTGGGTGAGGCCTTTGTGCAGGCCGGTGGGGTCAGCGTCGTTGGCCATGGTGAAGGGCAGTACTAGTACTCCAACCCATAGGTTTCGGAACACGATGAAAACGATGGATTCGTTTGCCAGGCTAGGCGCAAACCACAGCCATAGCTCTGGCTATGGCGCGGATTTGCAACGAAGCATGGCGGACGAAGACGCGGTTTCATGTATCGAAACTTCTGGATCGCAACACTAGGGTTGGTCAATGATCTGGTTCAGCACCGCGCAGGCCTGGGCGAACAAGCTGTCGTCGAGCATGCCTTTGGGGTGTGGCTTGGCGCCCCGCGCACGCCAATCGAATGACTTGGGCTGGTGGCACAGCACGTAGCTGCTCTTGCGGGCCTGGCGCCCACCCGCAGCGCCCACGGCCAGCGCAAAGGGGTTGGTGGCGTTGTACTCGGCCGTGGTCATGGGCAGCCCGATGACCAGGCCGGTGCGGGCATTGAACTCTGTGGGCGACAGCACCAGCATGGGGTGCAGATCGCGCATTTCAGGTATCTCGCTGCATGCCTGGGGGTTGCAATCGATCCAGATCACGTCTTGGCGTGCCGGCACCCAATGGCTCGCTGGCTTCGAGCGCACGCGGCGCGGTGGTGGCACCGCTTGGTGCGTCACACGGCTCACCAACCATCGGCCCCCATGGCTTCGGCGCCATGGGTTTGCGGGTCGAAAATGGCCAAACGCTGCGCCAGGGTCAGCGGCTGGCCAGCGTGCACGGCGATGATGACGCGCCCCTCTTCCACGGTGATGCGCACCCGCTGGTTGGCCGTGAGGCGCGCCGCCTTAGCCACAGCCGCTGGCAGGCGTACGCCCAGGTTGTTGCCCCACTGCTTGATGTCGAGGATGGCTTCGGTCATGGCGCTGAGCGGTGTCTAAACTAGTTTATACATCACCCGCCTGTTTGGCCGCATCGCCGCCGAGGCGGCTGCCGACTGACCATGATCATCACGGATCACGAAGGCCGTTGAAACCATCGCTCCTCATGCAGCTCGCAAGTTTCGAGGTGATGCGGATAGAAGACACTATCGAGGAACAAGGAGCAGTGCAGTCAGTGCTTCAGTGCAGGCCGTGGGAAAGACAAGACCTGACCCCAGCGATGAGCAACTCCACTGCGTGACGGAAGCTCACGCCCTGGCGTTTGATGACCCAATCAATCGGCCCACCACCCACCCCACACCCGAAGCAGTGCCACAGGTTCTTCGCTGGCGTCACGACAAGGCTGGCAGTGGCGTCCTCGT
>JANOXU010000233.1:0-14514 GCA_031418595.1 Burkholderiales bacterium | reverse complement strand
GCTCCCCGAGGCAGTCAAGCCCGGGAAAGTACGCGGTTTTGAGGAAACGAAGTTCAAGTCGGCACCAAACAAAATCGGCCTACAGCCCGCTCCAGTGCTTGATCTCAGGCTCGGGATAGGTCATTAAACCGGACAGTAGTGCTTTTGGCCCTTCCCTCATGATCCGGATTACGGAGCTGTAGTCATTCGTCTGCGCAGTACGCTTGCATACCTTCTTGATCAATTCCTGATCCGGCTGCAACAGCACAACTTCAGGCGATGTGGACTCGATGTCGCCCTCGAAGCAAAGGTTCAGGCAGAGTGACTGCATCAGCTGCGGCGAACCGGCGGCTTCGATTGCAAACGCGCTCACTGTGGCTGGAGTGACGGTCACATTCAGCGCCGTAAAGCCCTTTTCGGCGATCTTGGTCAGTTCGGCCTCATCCCAATAGTCGAAGTCGAGCTTCAGCATTCGGCCACGCAGATCCGAGTTTGCGATCACGACGTCATCGGCGTGGTACGGGACAGCGGCCAGCACGAAGCGCAGCCCTTCCCGCACGGCTTCTTTGATGATCGTTGCGATTTCTTCTTGGACGGACTTATCGATGTAGTGGAAATCGTCGACGAACACGACAAGGTCGGTGCCCTTCAACTCTTTGACGAGCAGCGCCAGGTAGTCCGGTTTGACATCCAGTGTCGTGCCACTGGTATCGCCCCATTTGCCGCCGATCGAACCTGCGCCTTTGATGACCAGCGGAACGCCGCCCTCAACTGACCCAGTTACGGCCGTTTCTTCGGACTTCCCAACTGTCTTCGTGGTCGGGATTGGCGTGCCGATCACCGAAAAGATGCGGCGCCAAAGTTCTTCAGGCGTTCCAATGTTTGCCCCGCTGACCTGGATCAGGTTGTCGTGCCCTAGCGTCGTTTCTACAAACACCGTCTTGCCGGATTTCGACGGGCCTGAGATGGCGATCACCGCACCGCCCTGTTCCAGGTTCTGCAGCAGCAGCTTCTTCTTGTCTTTCAGGTGCTCCTCGACAAACGTCACGCTGGGCAGCGCATTTGGCGTAAACACTTCCGCACGCTTCATTCGTGTCTCTCTGAAAAGATGGGCGGCTGCCCGACGCAGCACTATATGACTTCACCTGTCCAGCGGCTTGTTCTCATGCCTGCGGTTTGAATCTTCCCCATATGGTTGAACCGCCGCATACCCGCCGTTCACCAGTGGCAGCTGATGGCCGAACTGCGACGCCCGAAGGCACGATAGCCCGTCGTCGTTTCGCGCTTGCCTGCATCTGTCAAGGCGTTCCCCGCAGCACAACCAGCTTCATCTTGAGGCGTTGGGCACTGCGGCTCAGCACGTCGTCCAGGGTTGCCATGCGCTTCGCGCCCGCGGCCTCGGCACAGGCCAAGTGCAGCGCGTCGTCGGCGCGCAGTGCGCTCGCGGCATTCAGCACCAGCTCGGCCGCGCGATGAAAATTCGCGGGCTCCACCGGAAGCAGTCGAAGGTCAGCAGCCACCATGCGTTTGAAGCTCTCCCAGGCGCGTTGAGCCAGCTGCGCGTCGATCGCACCGCTGCGCTGCTTGATGCCCAGGGCGCTGGCGAACTCGGGAATGCACCAGGCCGCGGCGACGAGCTCGCTCTTCTCGTGCGCGTACCAGTCGCTGGCGGCCAGACTGTGCGGCTCGTTCAGGAACAGCGGCACGAGCACACTGGTGTCGACATAGACCATGTCAGTACCGCGCTCCACTGCGCAGTTCCTGCATCACTGACTCAGTCAGGGGCATGGCGCTGCGCACTTGAGTCAACTCGAGGGCGAACGCCTTGCGATTCCACTGTGCCGGCCGAATGGATAGCGTGCCATCGACGGTGAGATGCGCCTCGACGGTTGCACCCTCACGCAGGCCGAGCCGACGCACGACTTCGGCCGGGATTCTCAGGGCAAGACTGTTGCCCCATTTCGCTACTTGCAGTTCCACGATGTATATCCTAGTATGTGTCTACATCGTACTTCTCAAGCGTGAGCTGTCAAGCGGCCGCCGGAACGAGGAGCCGGATAGCCGGCCTTGCGCCCCGCAATCAGCCTTGAAGTGAGTGCTTGTGGTTGCACCCAACCTCAACAAGGATGCGGTCGGCCTGGGGAGCCTCCAGTACCTGCGCTTTAACCAACTGGTGCCCGCGGGCGTGGGCATCATTACCCCGCGCGCCGCGGCGAACGCGCCGCGCCGCGAATCAGCGAGCCGCCTTGGCCTTTGGCAAGGTGAGCGCCACGCCACGCATGGCCAGGGCCAGTTCGCCGGCGTGCCAGATGGCGATGCGGTGCTGGGCGGCGAAGGGCCGGGCGGTACTTGTCAGCTCGCCCAAGGCAATGTAGAGCGCGTCGGCAACGCCGCTGTCCTCGCGCGCGGTTTGCAGCGTGCGCAGCGGCTCCACGCCGGTGCTCGCGGCCTTCCAGCGCCGCGCGCAGACGAGCATCTTGCGGCCCTGACGCTCGATCTCGAAGTCCACCCCTTCGCGAGCGCCGCGCTGCACGCTGTAGCCGCCCTGAACAAACGCTTGTTCAAGCAGCTGTGCAAATTCTGGCCAGGCCATGGCGCTGACGGCTTGTTGTGTCGCGAGCACCCGCGCGCCGCTGGGCAGCTTGGCCTGGCGCCAGGCTGCGATGGCTGCAATCACGGCAAAGGGCAGCGCCGACAGCACACCAACGGCGCGGTAAGCCGATGGGAGCACGGCCGCAAGCACCGCCGCCAAGGCCAGCGCGACCAGGAAACTGACCCACCAAGGCGAGCGCAACAGCACGGCGAACAGCGATTTGTCGGCCATTCGCAATTTCATATGGCGCCCTCCTCAGAGCGTGAACCCAACAGTTAAAAGTTTGCGCAGCTGCGCTTGAAGCGCTCCCAGCCGGGCTCAGGCGGGATCAAGCGGGCCAGCTTGCGGCGTACGGTATGGTCTGTACCGTTGCGCGTCGCATTCTGCGATGAATCAGCGTGGCATGAATGAGCTCATCGAGCCGGAAACCCCCGAGCCTTTAACAGTCGGGCCGGTTGCGGTGGGCCTCGATGCCCGGGCCGGTTCAGCCCTGCAGCGGCGTCGCGGTTCGCGCACCCGGCCCATGGTGGCGCCGCTTGCCGGCCAGTCCAGGGCGGGCGTGCAGCCGCGGGCTGTTTGCGCCCACAAGCGCCCACATGCGCCCACAGGCGTCAACATGCGCCGGCAGAAACACCCGCCGCCCAGCGCGCCAAGTGCGGGCCGCAAGCTGTGGCCACAATCCGCCCCTGAAAGGAACCCGCCATGTCCCCCGAGATGCACGACACCCTGGTCCACACCGGCCCCGGCACCGCCATGGGTGCGCTGCTGCGCCGCTACTGGGTGCCGGTGCTGCAAAGCGACGAGATCGCCGAGGCTGATGGCCCGCAGGTGCGCGTGAAGATCATGGGCGAAAAGTTGCTGGCGTTCCGCGACACCTCCGGCCAGCCCGGCTTGATCAGCGAGTTCTGTTCGCACCGCGGTGTGTCACTCTTCTTCGGCCGCAATGAGGAAGGCGGCATTCGCTGCGCCTACCACGGCTTGAAGTTCAACCGCCTGGGGCAATGCCTGGAAGTGCCTTCCGCGCCGCAGGCCTGTGCGCACATGGGCATCACCGGCTACCCTTGCATCGAGCGTGCCGGCATCGTGTGGGCCTACATGGGCCCGAAAGACCAGCAGCCCGCGCCGCCTGACCTGGAATGGTGCGGCCTGCCGTCCAGCCATGTGTTCATCAGCAAGCGCTTGCAGCAGTGCAACCACCTGCAGGCGATGGAAGGCGGCATCGACACGGCGCACGTCTCGTACGTGCACCGCTATGAGGTGGACGCCGACCCCATGCACCGCGGCACGCGCGCGCTCGAATTCATCAAGGCCGATGGCAACGTGGTCTTCGACATCGAGAAAACCCCCTTCGGCCTGACGCTGTTTGGCCGCCGCAACGGCGAGGCCGACTCTTACTACTGGCGCATCACGCAGTGGCTGTTCCCTTGGTACACGCTGATTCCGCCTTTCGGCGAGCACGCCTTGGGCGGCCATGTCTGGGTGCCGATTGACGATGAGAACTGCTGGGCCTGGAGCATCAACTTCCGCCCCGAGCGGGCGCTCACCGATGAAGAGCTGCACGCCATGCGCGCGGGCAAAGGCATCCATTGCGAGTACGAGCCGGGCAGTTGGCGGCCAACGGCCAACAAAGACAACGACTATTTGATTGACCGCCGCGCGCAACAGGAAAAGCGCGCCTACAGCGGCGTGTTCGGCTTCTCGGTGCAGGACGCATCCTTGCAGGAAAGCATGGGCCCGATTCAAGACCATGCCATGGAAAAGCTGTTGCCCACAGACCGCGGCATCGTCATGGCCCGGCGCATGCTCTTTGAAGCCGCCACCGCCTTGCAGCAAGGCGTGGAGCCGCCCGCGCTGGATGCCAACGCCCAGCGGGTGCGCGCGGCCGGGGTGTTGCTGCCGGTGGAGCAAAAGCCGCAGGCCTGGGCGCGTGAGCATCTTGACGATGCCACGAATCAACCCGTTTTTTCTATCTGACGGCCTCACCCAACGCACCATCTAACGATTCAGATCAGCATGCACATGACACACCGTTTGAAATCACTTTCAGTCTTCACGTTGGTGGGCCTGGCCAGCCTGGCCGCCCAGGCCCAGGAATGGGCGCCGAGCAAGACCGTGCGCATCGTGGTGCCCATCGTGGGCAGCACGAACGACGTGCTGGCGCGGCTGGTGGGGGGCGAGCTGCAAAAGGTGCTGGGCCAGACCGTGATCGTTGAAAACAAGGGCGGCGCCGGCGGCACCATCGGCGCGGCCGAAGTGGCCAAGGCCGCGCCTGACGGCCACACGCTGCTGGTGGGCTTCAACGGGCCCTTGGCCATCAACGTCACGCTGTACCCCAAGCTGCCCTACGACCCGCTGAAAGACCTGGCACCCATCACCCTGGCCGTGACGGCGCCACAGTACCTGGCCGTGCCGCCCGGCGTGCCCGTGAACAACGTGGCCGAGTTGGTGGCGCTGGCCAAGACGAAGCAGCTGTCGTATGCCTCGGTGTCGATCGGCAGCGCGTCGCACTTGACGATGGAGATGCTGAAGGCGGCCGCGAAGGTCGACATCACCCACGTGCCGTACAAGGGTGCTGCACCGGCCGTGACGGACTTGGTCGGCGGCCAGGTTGACGCCGCCTTCATGGTGCCGGGCAACGTGCAGCAGTTCGCCAAGGAAGGGCGGCTGCGGCTGATTGCCTCCACCGGCGACAAGCGGTTCGCGTCGACGCCGAATCTGCCGACCATGATCGAGCAGGGCTACCCCGGTTTCGTGGCCGTGTCGTGGATCGGCTTCCTGGCCCCCGGCGGCACGCCCGCGCCCATCATCGAGCGCTATCACAAGGAGATCACCCGCATCCTGGCGCAGCCCGAGATGCGTGCGCGCTTGCAGCAGATGGAATTCGACATCGTGGCCAGCACGCCGAAGTATTTCAGCGACTGGATCGCCGCTGAGATTCCACGCTGGGGCAAGGTGATCAAGGACACCGGCACCAAGGCGGAATAGGGTGGCGCGGCCCTTGCGCCTGGCCGGCAAGGCCGCGCTCATCACCGGCGGCGGCGCCGGCATCGGCGCGGCCACCGCGCAGGCCTTTTGCGCCGAAGGCGCGGCGGTGCTGCTGGTGGATGCCAGCGCTGAAGCCCTGGCCCGCACCCTGGCCGCACTGGCCAGTGAACACCCCGGCGTGAAGCTACAGGGCTGCACCGCCGATGTGGCCGATGCGCCCGCCATGCAGGCCGCCGTGCAGCAGGCGCTGGCTGCCTTTGGCCAGCTCGATATCTTGGTTAACAACGCCGCCATGCGCAACTACTCGGCGCTGGCCGATGCCACGCCCGAGGAATGGCGCGCAGTGCTCGACGTGAATCTGCTCGGCGCTGCCAACGCCTGCCGTGCCGCGCTGCCGGCGCTGCGCCGCAGTGGCCGCGGCAGCATCGTCAACGTGTCGTCTTGTTATGCCGTGGCCGGCCGCAAGGGCATGGGTTTGTATGACGCCAGCAAGGCCGCGCTGCTGGCCTTCACGCGCACCCTGGCGCATGAAGAGGCGGCGCATGGCGTGCGCGTGAATGCGGTGTGCCCGGGCTCGACGCTGACTGACTTCCACATCGGCCGCGCCCAGGCGCGCGGCGTGAGCGAGCGTGAGTTGAAAACCCAGCGCGACGACACCTCGCTGCTCGGCCGCTGGGGCGCGCCGCAAGAAATCGCGCTGCCCATCCTGTGGCTGGCGAGCGACGAAGGCAGCTACATCACCGGCACCACCTTGATGGTGGATGGCGGTTTGCACATCAAGTAGCCTTGGATCCCGGTGAAAACCGCTGCGGGCTGAACGGGCTCAGGTTCAGGCCCGGGTTGGTGCCAGCCAGCAGCGCCACCACGATCTGCGCCGTGGCGGCCGCTTGCGTCAGCCCCAGGTGGCCATGGCCGAAGGCGTAGACGATGCGGGCATCAGCGCGTGCCGCGCCGATGGCGGGCAGTGAATCGGGCAGCGACGGCCGCAAGCCCATCCACTGCGTGCCGCCTTGGGTGCGCAGCCCCGGCATGAAGCCTTGCGCGTGGCGCAGCAGGGCATCGGCGCGGCGGTAGTTGGGCGGCGCGTGCAGCCCGGCCAGTTCCACCGCGCCGCCCACGCGCACGCCGCCGGCAAGCGGCGTGACCACAAAGCCGTGGCCCGGGAACGTGAGTTGCCGGCGCAGCGCAAAAGCACCCGGCGGCAAGGTGGTGTTGTAGCCGCGCTCGGCTTCAAGCGGGATGCGCTCGCCCAGGCTGCGCGCGAGCAGATGCGACCACGCGCCCGCGGCTACCACCACCTGCTGCGCTTGCACGGCGCGGCCGTCGGCCAATATCACCTGCACGCTGTTGGGCCCGGGCCGCAGCGCCAATGCTTCGCCGTGGCGCAGCCGTGCGCCCAGCGCCGCGCTGCGCTGCGCCAGACGCTGCACCAGGCGCAACGGGTCTTCAATGGTGGCCCAGCCGGGAACGAAAGTGGCCGCCACCAGGCTCAGGCTCAGGCCCGGTTGCCAGCGCGCGATGGCCGCCGCGGCGCCGGGGCCCAAGGCATGCTCGAAGGCGATGCCATGGTCAGCCCGCACCTGCCAGCCGGGCAGCGAGGCCTGCCACTGCGCCACGCTGTCATACAGGTGCAGGTTGCCGTCTTCATGCAGCCAGTGCAGGGCGTTGATGTCGGCCAGCAGGCGCGGCGTGACTTGTGCAGACAAGCGGTTCAGCGAGGCTTGCGCGCGCGTGCCGGCGGCCACGCACGCGGGCTGGCTGGCGCGCCAGAAACGCCACAGCCAGGGTGCGATGCGTGGCAGGTAAGCCGGCCGCAAGGTCAAGGGGCCGAGAGGGTCGAGCAGCCAGCGTGGCACTTGCCGCAAGATGCCCGGCGTGGCCAGCGGCTCGATGTCTGAAAACGCATACGCGCCGGCATTGCCACGGCTGGCACCTGCGGCCACACCGTCACGTTCAAGCACGCACACCTTGCGCCCCTGCTGTGCCAGGCGCAGCGCGATCGTCAGGCCAATCACGCCGGCACCGATGACCACCACATCGGCCGTGGCGTCGCCCGGCGTCAGCGGTTGGAGGTCAGCGCTGCTGTCCATGTGGTTCTTCAAGGTGCGCGCTCACAGCCCCCAGGCAAAGGGGTCGCGCGCATCGAACACCACCTGCGCATCGAGCGTGACGTGGGCATGGCCGTGGATGAAAGGCAGCACCGTGGCACTGCCATCGGCAGGCCGCTCATAGTGCGCCGCGAAGACACTGCCGATCACGCTTTCTTGGTGCCAGGTTTCAGCCGGCGCCAGCGCGCCTTCCGCCGCCAGGCAGGCCAGCTTGGCGCTGGTGCCGGTGCCGCAAGGTGAGCGGTCGTAAGCGCCGCCCGGGCACAGCACGAAGCTGCGGCCCTGGTGCCCGGGGGTGTGCGCCGGGCCGAGCAGTTCAATGTGATCAATCTCGGCCCCATTCGCGCCGGTGACGCCGGCCGCGGGCAGCGCCTGGCGCACGGCTTGCGCCAGTGCCTGCAAGGCGGGGATGTTTGCTTGCTCGATGGCCAGGCCATGGTCGTGGCACAGGAAGAACCAGTTGCCGCCCCAGGCCACATCGCCATGCAGCACGCCGTGGCCGTGGACGTGAACGGCCACCTGGCGCGCATGCCGGTACGCCGGCACGTTGGCCACCGTCACGCCGCCATCGGCATGCAGTTCAGCCTTCACCGTGCCCACCGGCGTGTCGATGGCATGGTTGCCAGGTGCCAAACGTTTCAGATAAGCCAGCGTGGCGACCACGCCGATCGTGCCGTGGCCGCACATGCCGATGAAGCCCACGTTGTTGAAGAAGATGACGCCGCAGGCGCTGCCGGCCTGCACCGGTTGCGTGAGCAGCGCGCCCACCAGCACATCATTGCCGCGCGGCTCGTTGACCAGCGCGCGGCGCCAGGCATCGTGCTGGCCGCGAAAGCGCGCCAAGCGCTCGGTCATGCCGCCGCCGCCGAGTTCAGGGCCGCCGCTGACCACGAGCCGCGTGGGCTCGCCGCCGGTGTGCGAATCAATGATGCGGGTGGGAATGGGGGTGGGCGTGGGCGTGGGCGTGGGCGTGGGCGTGGGTGTGGGTGTGGGCGTGGGTGGGGTGCTCATTTCTGGCGTGCTCGCGGTTTGGCAGGTTTGGGTTGCAGCAGGCGGCGCAGATCCTGGCGCACGGTTTCAATGTGCGCCACCAAAAATTCAGCCGCCGCGCTGCCCTGGCCCTTGCGGCACAGCGCCAGAAGTTGGCGGTGTTCGCGCTGCGCCCGGGCCAGCGCCGCGGCGCGGCTCATCTGCACGCGGGTGTAGCGGTCGCTGCTTTGCAACAGCGCGGTCACGATGGCCTGCGTGCGCGGCAGCGCCGCATGGCGGTACAGGCTGAGGTGGAACTGCGCGTTCAGCTCACCCCAGCGCGCCACGTCCTGGCGCGCGATGGCGCTGGCGAACTCGGCGTCGAGCGCAGTGATCTCGGCGTAGTCGGTGGCCAGCAGCCGCGGCACCGAACGCAGCAGCAGGCGTGGTTCGAGCAGCACACGCAGGTCGAACACATCGTCGATCTCGCCCAGCGCAAAGCCCGACACGATGGCGCCCTTGTGCGGCTCGATGCGCACCAGGCCTTCGGCCTCAAGCTGGAACAGCGCCTCGCGCACGGGGATGCGGCTGACACCGAAGGTGGCCGCCAGCGCATCCTGGCGCAACTGGCTGCCGGCCTCGTGCTGCCCGGCCAGGATGCCCTGGCGCAACTGCTCCACGATGGCGGCGGCCAGGGTGCGGTGCACGATGCGGGGTTTCATGGGGGGGCGGGTGGCTGTGGTGATGGGCGTGGTGGGCGCGGTGCGCATGGTGCGCATGGTGATGGCCGGCTCGCCGGGCTTCGATCCTTGACGGGTAGATTGTATAAAATGTACCATCTGCGCCGCAACGCCCGGGCCCGCGCGTTGCATCCTCCTTCTTCACCGCACCGAAAGTTCACCATGAGTGCAGCCATCCCCTGGCAGGGCGTGTTCCCTGCCGTCACCACCCAGTTCAAAGAAGACCTGTCGCTCGATGTGGATGCCACCGCGCGCGTCATCGATGCCCTCATCCGCGACGGCGTCTCGGGCCTCATCATCTGCGGCACGGTGGGCGAGAACACCTCGCTCACGCGCGCTGAAAAAGCGCAAATCATGGAAGCGGCGCGCAGCGTGGCCGCCGGCCGCGTGCCGGTGATCTGCGGCGTGGCCGAATTCACCACCGCGTTCGCCATCGAGACCGCTCGCGCTGCCGCGCAGGCCAAGGTCGACGGCATCATGCTCATGCCCGCGCTCGTGTACTCGGCCAAACCGCACGAAGCCGCGGCGCACTTCCGCGCGGTGGCGCGAGCAACTGATTTGCCGGTGATGGTCTACAACAACCCGCCGATCTACAAGAACGACATCACGCCCGACATCCTGGCGTCGCTGGCTGACTGCGACACCATCGTGTGCTTCAAAGACAGCTCGGGCGACACGCGCCGCTTCATCGACACGCGCCAGCGTGTGGGCGAGCGTTTCGTGCTCTTCGCCGGGCTCGATGACGTGGTGGTGGAAAGCGTGGCCATGGGCGCGGTGGGCTGGGTGTCGGGCCTGTCGAATGCGTTTCCACGTGAAGGCGAAACCCTGTTCCGCCTGGCGCGCGCCGGCCGCCTGGCCGAGCTGATGCCGCTGTATGAATGGTTCATGCCGCTGCTGCACCTGGATGCGCGGCCCGACCTGGTGCAATGCATCAAGTGGTGCGAGCACCGCATGGGCCGCGGCACCTGGCGCACCCGGCCGCCGCGGCTGGCGTTGCAGGGCGATGACCTGGCGCATGTGCAGCGCGTGATGGACGAAGCCTTGGCGCGGCGGCCGAAGCTGCTGGATGTGGGTCTGCCCACCTGACCCGGCACACCACGCAGCGCGAAGTTGATGAGCGTCCGCATTGAAGGCCTGAGCGTGGGCTATGGCGCCCAGCCGGTGATTGAAGGCTTGCAACTGCACATCGAGCGTGGCTCGTTCTTCACCCTGCTCGGCCCCAGCGGCTGCGGCAAGACCACCTTGCTGCGCACGCTGGCCGGCTTTGTGCCGGCGCGCGCCGGGCGCATCTGGTTTGGTGAACAAGATGTGACCAAGCTGCCGGCGCACCAGCGTGACATCGGCATGGTGTTCCAGGACTACGCGCTGTTTCCCGACAAGACCGTGTTCGACAACGTGGCCTACGGCTTGCGCGCACGCAAACATGGTGCTGCACAGGTCACGCGCCAAGTGGGCGAAGCGCTTGAGCGCGTGGGCCTGGGCGCGCTGGCGCAGCGCCACCCCGCGGCGCTTTCGGGCGGGCAACGCCAGCGGGTGGCGCTGGCACGCGCCTTGGTGATCAAGCCGCGGTTGCTGCTGATGGACGAGCCGCTGTCCAACCTCGACGCCAAGCTGCGGCTGCAAGTGCGCCAGACCATTGCCGAGCTGCAAGCCGAGGCCGGCATCACCACCGTGTTCGTCACGCATGATCAAGACGAAGCACTGGCGCTGAGCCAGCGAATCGGTGTCATGCACCAGGGCCGGCTGGCGCAGGTGGGCACGCCGGCGCAGATCTACCGCGAGCCGGCAGATGCCTACGTGGCCGGCTTTGTCGGCGCAGCCAACCTGCTGCCGGTGGTGTTGCCTGCGGGCGTGGGCGCCGGCGCGCAAGCCGGTGTCATGCTGGGCGGCGTGTCGATCCTGGCGCGCGCGCCTTCGGCGTTGCCGGCCGGAGCGGCGCTGCTGATGGCGCGGCCCGAAGACATCACCCTGGCTGGCGCCGGCGCGGGCGGCCTGCCGGCGCACATCACACGGCGCCAGTACCTCGGCCAGAAGACCAGCTACCGCGTGCAATTGGCCGATGGCGCGGCGCTGCAGGTGGACTGCCACGGCCCGGCGCACGACGCCCATCAAACCGGGCAGGCGGTCACGCTTCACCTGGACGCGGCCAACACGCTGCTGTTGGCGCCATGACCACCAGCATGAGCTTGAGCAACGATCTACGCTCGGTGTGGTTCTGGCTCACCGTGGCCGCGTTGGTGGTGTTGGCGGTGTTCCTGCTCTACCCAGTGAGCCGCGTGTTGCTCGGCAGCCTGGGCCGCGGTGGGCCTTCGGGCTGGGCCTTGATTGCGGCGGACCCGAAGGTGGCGCAAGCGGTGCTCAACACCATCACGTTGGGCGTGGTGGTCACGCTCGCGGCCTTGCTGATCGGCGTGCCGCTGGCCTGGTTCACCGCACGCTACAGCTTCCCGGGCCAGGCCGTCGTGGCCATCTTGCCGTTGGTGACGCTGGTGGTGCCCGAAGTGATTGCGGCGCAGACCTGGTTGATGATGGTGGGCAACAACGGCCTCATCACGCGCACGCTGGCTGATTGGGGGGTGGCGCTGCCCAGCTTCTACGGCTGGCTGGGCTTGATCACGGTGATGACCTTCACCTACTACAGCTACATCTACATCGGCACGCTGGCCGCCATCCGTGGCTTTGACGTTCAGTTAGAAGAGGCCGCGCAAAGCCTGGGCAGCGCGCCCGCACAAGCCCGCCTGCGCGTGCTGCTGCCGGTGGTGCTGCCCGCGGTGCTGGCCAGCGCGCTGCTGGTCTTCACGCTGGTGGTGGGCAACTTCGCGGTGGCCATGGTGCTGAGCAACAAGGTGCCGCTGCTGTCAGTATTAACGTATCAGGCGACTGTGTCTGAAGTCGGCTCCGACCCCACGCTGCAAAGCACACTGGCCAGCATTTCAGTGCTGCTGGTGATGGGGGTGCTGTTCGTGCAGCGGCGCATCAATGCGCGCGGCCGGCGCGAAGTGATGCAAGGCCGCGGCGCGCGCGCCGTGCCGCTGGCGGGCTGGCGTGGCGCGCTGCTGGGCGCGGCGGCGGCGTTGGTCGTGCTCGTCTCGCTGCTGCCCGTGGTGAGCATCGTGGTGGGTGCGTTCACCCAGGCGCGCGGGCCGGTGATGCGCTGGGGCCAGTGGACCACGGCGCACCTGGAACGAGTCTTCACGCGCGCGCCCGAGCCCCTGTTCAACACGCTCATCTACGCGGCCATAGCCACCACGCTGGGCATCATGCTGAGCGTGTTGATCGGCTACCTGGTGGTGAAGAAGCGCAACCGCCTCACACCGCTGCTCGACTACGTGAGCGCGCTGCCGCTGGCGCTGTCGGGCACGGTGATCGGCATTGGCTTGTTGATGTCGTTCAACACCGGCTGGCTGCCGCTGGCCGGCACCGGCACCATCATCGTGCTGGCCTATGTGGTGCGCCGCCTGCCCCTGGGCACGCGCAATGCGGCCAGCACGCTGCACAACATTCCTGATTCGATTGAAGAGGCTTCCATCAGCCTGGGCGTGGCACCTGTGCCCACTTTTTTCAAGGTGGTGCTGCCGTTGATGCTGCCGGCCATCGTGGCCGCCGCGGTGCTGACCTGGACGACGACCGTGGCCGAACTCAGTGCCTCGATCGTGGTGTACTCGGGCGGGCGCGAAACCATGCCGATCCAGATTTTTCGCCTGATCGACAGCGGCCTGATGGCGCAGGCCTCGGCCTACGGCTTGTTGCTGATCGCCGTGATCGTGCTGCCCATCGCGCTGGCCACGCGCGTCCTGCGCATCGACTTGTTTGCCGCGCGCGGCTGAAGCTTGCCCACCCACCCACCCCTTTCATCGGAGACCCCGTCATGAACCACCCTATCAACCGCCGCACCCTGCTGGCTGGTCTGGGCGCCGGCGCCATGCTGCCGGCGCTGGCCCAGAGCGGCGGCGCGGTGGTGATCTACACCTCGAACAACGCCCAGGCCTTTGATGCCGTGGTGGACGTGGCCAAGAAGCGCCTGCCGGGCGTGAAGTTGTCGGCCATCACCGGTGGTTCCGGGCAACTGCTGCGCCGCCTGGAGGCCGAGGCCGCCAAACCGCAGGGCGACGTGTTCTGGAGTTCTTCGGCCAACACCATGGGTGCGTTTTCGGCGCTGTTCGAGCCCTACCGTTCGCCCGAGCTGGCCGCGGTGCCGCGCGCCTTGCAGCACCCGCAAGGCCTGTGGTCGGCGGCGAACATTCACGTGGCCGTGGCCATGGTCAACCGCAACCAGCTTGGCGGCGTGCCGCTGCCCAAGACCTGGGCCGATCTGCTGGACCCCCGCCTGAAGGGCAAGATGATCATTGCCGACCCGGCCAACAGCTCCACCGCGCTGACCATTCTTTGGGGCGTGGAAAAGATGCTCGGCGCCGACGGCCTGAAGCGCCTGGCGCAGAACACCAAGGTCACCAGCGCGGCGGCCACCGTGCTGCGCAGCGTGGCCCAGGGCGAGTTTGCGCTGGGGCTGACGTTTGAGTCGAACGCCTACGCCTACGTGGCCGGCGGGCAAAAGGAAATCGCACTCGTTTACCCGGCCGACGGCACCTTCACCACGGCCGAATATTTGGCGCTCATCAAGGGTGCCCCTGCAGGCGATTTGGCGCGCCGCGCCTGCGACCATTTGCTGAGCAAGGAGGTGCAGACCGAGTTGCTGCTCGCCGCCTACCGCCGCCCGGCGCGCAGCGACATCGACGTCGCGCAGCATGTGCAGCTGCCCGCGCTGCCGGTGCAGCTTGCCGCGCCGCGCGCGAGTGGCCAGAATCCGCGCAGCGGGCCGGGCGTGTCGGTGCGCCACACTAGTGTCGTGAGTTGGAAATTCGCAGCATTGCGACGGGCCGCAACGGGGATGAGCGCAAGGCGCGAAATCGTCTTGATACCGAGTGGTATCAAGGCGAGTTCGCAACGCCGCGATCGCCCCGTTTCGGCCCGCTCCGCAGGGGTTCGACCAGATCGCGCCCTCGCCTGGCGTCCAGACAAGTCAGATACCACTCGGTATCTGCCCTGTCTGGCCACCGCACGATCATCGCGATCTGGTCGAATCTCAATACTGCGAATTTCCAACTCTCGACACTAGAGTTCGGCCAGGATCTTCTTGGGA
>JANOXU010000232.1:0-5605 GCA_031418595.1 Burkholderiales bacterium | reverse complement strand
CTGACTGGGGGCATCAGCTTCCAACCCTGAACATCAGCGGCGCCGCCGCCCGGCGGCGCGCGCGCAGGCAAGCTAGCTGTGGGCCGTGTACACCGGCGCCGGCTGCGTGAAGTACGCGTGCAGGATCTGGTAGACCATCTTGTAGTTCTTCTGCTGGAAGCTGGCATGCGAGATGCCGCTCAACACCGTGAACTGCTTGTCCGCTGACGGCAGGCGCTTGAAGAATTCGATCAGGTCGTCGGTGCCGGCGATGCCGTCGAACTGCCCGCGCAGCAGCACCGTTGGCACCGTGATCTTTTCGGGGTCGACGACCGGGAGCTTCGAGCACATGTCGATGTAGGTGCCGTTGGGCATCGAATCGTCGAGCGCGAGGATGGCGTCGGCAAAGGCTTCGACCGTGGCCGCGTCGGCGCAATCGGGGTGGTCGCGCGAGAAGATCGAGCGCACGAAGGTGCGGTCGATCGGCCGGCGTTTGCTGGCGAGGAACTCGGGCAGCTTCTTGCGCCGCTGCACCAGGGTCGGTGCGCCCTCGCCGGTCCAGACGAAGGCGTCGAGCGCCAGACGGGCAACGCGTTCGGGGTGGCGCTGCGCGAACAGCGCGGCGCGCAATGCGCCCGACGAAATGCCGTAGGTCAGGAAGCTCTTCACACCGCGCGCGGCGGCGATGTAATCGGTGGCGGCCTTCAGGTCATCGGCGCCGTTAACGATGTCGCAATAGATGTCGCGTGTCTTGCTGCTGCGGCCGTAGCCTTCCATGTCGACGCACCAGCAGACGAAGCCGCGCTCGGCAAACCAGTCCATCACCGAGGAGTCGGGCCGGCCCGGCACGCTGAGATCGAAGGTCGGCTGCGAGGCCATCGACGAGCCGTGGACGAACAGCACCGCCGGCTTGCCGCCGGGCGTGCCGACGAACTTCTCCCACAGGAAAAGCTTCACGTCGCCGTCGACGGTTTTCTTGGTGGTCCAGTGTTCCTGGCCGGTGACTGCGGTCATCTCAAAACGTCCTTCGTGTTCGATCAATCAATTTTTGCGCCGGTTTCTTTGACGATGCGCGCCCAGCGGTCGCGCTCCTCGCGAAAGTAGGCGTCGAACTCGGCCGGCGTCGAGGCGACGATCTCCATGCCGGCTTCGGTGAAAAAAGTCTTGACCTCGGGTGCGGCCATCGAGGCCTTCAACTCGCGGTGCAGGCGCTCGACGATTGCCGTCGGCGTGCCCTTGGGTGCAAGCAGGCCCATCCAGACGTAGGCGGAGTAGCCCGCCAGGCCCGACTCGGCGAGCGTAGGCACATCGGGCAACTGGGGCGAGCGCGTGAGCCCGGTGGTTGCCAGCGGACGCAGCTTGCCGTCCTTGATGTACTTGAGCATCGCCTGCGTGCCGGGCACCGCCAGCGGCACCGTGCCGGCGAGCAGGTCGGTGGTGGCCTGACCACTGCCCTTGTACGGCACATGGGTCAGCGTGACGTTGGACATCGACGCGAACATCGCCATGAACAGGTGCTGGCCGCTGCCGTTGCCCGACGAGGCGTAGTTCAGCTCGCCCGGCTTGGCCTTGGCCAGGGCCACCAGTTCGGCCACGCTCTTGGCCGGCAGCGAGGGGTGCACCACCAGCACGCCGGGTTCGCGGCCGAGCAGGGAGATCGGCGCGAAGTCATCGATCGGGTTGAAGGCGAGCTTGCTGTACAGCGTCGCGCTGATCGCATTGGTCTGCGACGCCAGCAGCAGGGTGTAGCCGTCGGGCGCGGACTTGGCGACGAACTCGCTGCCGATGGTCGCACCCGCGCCGGGCTTGTTGTCGATGATGATCTGCTGCTTCAGCCGCTTGCCGAGCTCCTGCGCGATCGCGCGCATCGGCCCGTCGACCGCGCCGCCGGCCGAGAACGGCACGACCACGCGGATTGGCCGGTTGGGGTAATCCGTCGCCTGCGCTGCCGCGCCCGCGGCAAGGGCCAGGCCGGCCATGAAGGCAATCAACGAACGCAGTGTCGGGGCGTGGGGCATGGGGTGTCTTTCGGAAGTCTGAATCAGGGTCGGGCCAGGGCCACCAGCTCGCGCAGGTTCGCGCGCTCGCCGGTCTGCCAGAGTGCGGCGATCAGCCGTGCTGCGCGCTCGGCGCCGAGCACCGGATCGGCCAGCGCATGGAACTTGGCTTCGAGCGCGCCGTCGCTCATCGGACGCTGCAGCGAGCCGATCGCATGCTCGACGAAAACGTGCACGCACCGGCCGTCGCGCAGCGTCGCCGTCACGTCGGCGGACGCTTCGTCGATCGAGTCGTCGACGCTGACCACGACCTTGCGCCGCAGCGCCACCACGTCATCGCGCGTGACGATCGCGTCGTCGAATTCGGGCTCGCCGGCACGGCCGAACAAAAGGCCCGCCGCACAGCCGTGGTACACGCTGAACTTCGCGGCCAGGCCGTCGGCCGGCTCCTTCTTGCCGGTGAGCTCGAGCACCAGCGAGTGCACCTTGAGCTCGATGCGCTCGACATCGTCGGCGCGCACGCCCTGCTCGCGCAACTGCACGCAGGCATCGATGCTGGGGTGGATCACGATGCCGCAGGCAAAGGGCTTGTAGGTGTTGAATGAAATCTCGAAGCGCTGGCCCAGTTCGTCGGTGGCTTCGCGCCAGTTGGACTTGGTCGACACCACCTGCATCAGCCCGCGCGGTGCTTCGAGGGCGCGCTCGCTGGCGGTGAAGCCCTGCTGCGCCATCAACGCCGCCATCAGGCCCGCGCGCGCCGCGGCGCCGGGGTGCAGCGGCTTGCTCATGCTGCCGAACTGTTCGCGCAGGCCGACCGGCTGCGACGCGGCGATGCCGATCGCCATCGTGGTCTGCTGCACGTCCAGCTTCAGCAGCCGCGCACAGGCCGCCGCCGCGCCCACGGTGCCGGTGCTGCCGGTGATGTGCCAGCCGCGGTCGTAGTGGTCGGGGTACATGGCGTTGCCGACGCGGCAGCTCACGTCTATGCCCAGCACCAACGCGTCGATCAACGCGCGGCCGCTGGCGCCTGTGTGTTCAGCCAGCGCCAGTGCCGCACTGGCCACCGGGCCGGCGGGGTGGATGATGGTTTTCAGGTGCGTGTCGTCGAAGTCAAAGGTGTGTGAACTGATGCCATTGATCAGCGCCGCGCTGGCCATGTCCACCCGTTCGCTGCGGCCCAGCAGCGTGGCCTGCGGCGCGGGCTGCAGCACCTGCACGGCTGCCAGTGCGGCCTGTGTGGTTTCATGCTGCGCGGCGCCCACGGCGCAACCCACCCAATTCATCAGCGTGCGGTGGGCTTCATGGTCCACCGCGTCGCTCCAGCCCCGGCTTTTGTGGTTGGCGACGAAGGCGGCCAGGGTTAGGGTGACGGGCGGGGCGTGGTGGTCGGCGGTGACTTGGGTGTTGCGGGCCATGGATAAATGCTTTCGGTGGTGGGTCGGATGGGCCTTGGTGGCCGTGCCAAATTCGAGTTAGGCATCCAGCGTGATGTTTCTGGCCTTGGCCAGTTGCGTCCAGCGCTCGATGTCGGCGCGCACAAAAACGCCAAACTGTTCGGGGCTCATGGCGCGCGGCTCCAGCGCTTCTATGGACAGTTTTTCGCGCAGGTCGGGCAGCGCCAGTGTGGCGGCCAGGGTGTCGTTCAATTGTTTGATCACGGAAGTGGGCAAACCTGCCGGGCCCATCACGCCGTACCACTGCTGGGCGTCAAAACCCTTGTAGCCCGATTCGTCAAGCGTCGGCAGGTCTTTGAACTGTGGGTGGCGCGCCAAGCCGGTAACGGCCAGCGGCCGCACGCGGCCCGAGCGTATGTGCGGCACGGCCGCTGCCAAGCCGGGGAACATGGCCTGCGTCTGGCCGCCTATCAAATCGGTGAAGGCCGGTGCAATGCCGCGGTAAGGGATGTGCACCATGAAAGAATTCACCTGCTGCTTGAACAGCTCCATGGTCAGGTGCGTCAACGAACCCGGCCCGGCAGAGCCGTAACTGATCTTGCCGGGGTTTTTGCGCAGGTACTCGACGAACTCTTTGATGGTGTTCACCGGCAGGGCGGCGTTGACCACCAGCACGTTGGGTGTGCCCCCTATCATGCCCACCGGCGTGAAGTCTTTGATGGCGTCATAGGGCAGTTTGCGCGTGGCCGGGCTGGTGCCGTGCGTGGCCACATAACCCTGCATCAGGGTGTATCCATCGGGCGCGGCACGGGCCGTGGTCTGGCAGGCAATGGTGCCGCCGCCGCCGCTTTGGTTGTCCACCACAAAGGTCTGCTTCAGCACCTGGCCCCAGCGCTCGGTGACGGTGCGGCCCACCATGTCGCTGCCGCCGCCGGCCGACACCGGCACGATGTAGCGGATGGGTTTGTTGGGGTAGGCCACCTGCGCGCGGACGGCGAAAGGCGCCAGGCCCAGCAACGCGGAAGCGGATTGCAGCAAGGTGCGTCGTTTCATGGTTATGGTCTCCGTTTTTTCAGGGTCAGCGGGGCATCGGCACCCCGGCCGGCTGGTACGTCCAGCGTGGCCAGTAGCCGCTGGCGGCCTTGCAGCACATGGGCTTGCGCCAGCTTGTTGGCTTTGTCTTTGGTGCCGGCCACGATGGCTTCAAAAATGCGCCGGTGCTCGGCGTTGGAGCGCCGCATGTTGCTGCTGGCGTTGAAATAGCGGCGCCGAAACAAATGCAGTTCTTTGGCGTGGTCTTCATAGGCCTGCTGCGCGCGCTGGTTGTGCGTCAGTTCCAGCAGCAGCGCGTGAAAACGCAGGTTCAGCACGTAATAGCGCTGGCCGTCGCCGGCCGCGCACGCGCTGTCCATGCCGTCCAGCAGCTGTTCACCTTCCAGGCGCTGCGCTGCGTCCAGGGTGTCGCAGGCCTGCTGCGCGGCAAAGCCAAACAGCAGCGCGCGCAGCTCGTAAATCTCGGCCATTTCGCGCACCGATATTTCGCGCACAAACACGCCCCGGTTGGGCACCGGCAGCACCAGGCCTATGCCGGCCAGCACGCGCAGGGCTTCGCGTATGGGCCCGCGGCTGGTGCCCATGCGCAGCGCCAGCGCGGCTTCATTCAGGCGTTCGCCGGGCGCCATTTCGCCGCCGTAAATCAGCTGCTGCAGCTGCTCGGCAATGCCGTGTGACAGGCCCGGCTGCGCCGGCGCCTTGGGCGCTGGTGCAGCCTTGTCTGCCGCTGGGCGCGGCACGGGTTTGAGGGCGGAATGGGGCTTCATGCCAGGCCGATGCTAGCGCCGGTGCCACAGTGGGTGCTGTCAGTGTTTGCGATAAGCCGCAAAGTGTTGACACTTTGCGCCTTGCGGGTCAACACTGGCGGCACTGACTTCACGAAAAGCCACGCGTCTTGGCGCGCTGCCTTACCGACCACCTCACCCCACCCCGCCCCGTCTCCATGCCGCACCTGCCTGCCTCCAGCGCCCTGGCGCGTTTCCGCGTCATCGACCTTACGCAGGTGCGTGCAGGCCCCACCGCCTGCCGCCAGCTGGCCGACTGGGGCGCCGATGTCATTCAAGTGCAGATGCCCGAACACATGCGCGGCGACGACACGCTGGGCGGGCAGGACGGCAGCGACTACCAGTACACGCACCGCAACAAACGCAGCGTGACGCTGAACCTGAAAGAGCCCGAGGG
>JANOXU010000231.1:0-42020 GCA_031418595.1 Burkholderiales bacterium | reverse complement strand
ATCACCATCGCCACCAACATGGCCGGCCGCGGCACCGACATCGTGCTCGGCGGCAACGTCGAAAAGCAGGTGCAGTTTCTGGAAGCCGATGCGGCCGTTGGCGATGCCGACAAGGTCAAACGAATCCAGCAACTCAAGGATGAATGGCAGGGATTGCATGACAAAGTCAAGGCCGAGGGCGGTCTGCGCATCATCGCCACCGAGCGCCATGAGAGCCGGCGCATCGACAACCAGTTGCGTGGCCGCTCGGGCCGCCAGGGCGACCCGGGCTCGTCGCGTTTTTACCTGAGCCTCGATGACCCGCTGATGCGCATCTTCGCCGGTGACCGCGTGCGCGCCATCATGGACCGGCTGAAGATGCCCGAGGGCGAGGCGATTGAAGCCGGCATCGTCTCGCGCAGCATCGAAGGCGCACAGCGCAAGGTCGAGGCGCGCAACTTTGATGTGCGCAAACAGCTGCTGGAGTACGACGACGTCAGCAACGACCAGCGCAAGGTCATCTACCAGCAGCGCAGCGAAATCCTAGAAGCCAAGGCGCTGAGCGAGCAGATCGCCAACCTGCGCCGCGCCGCCATGACCGACGTGGTGCGCAGCTTCGTGCCGGCTGAAAGCCTGGAAGAGCAATGGGACTTGCCGGGCCTGCAAAAGGTGCTGGCTGATGAATGGCAGCTGGAGCTGAATCTGGGTGCTGACGTTGAACAAAGCGACACCATCACCGACGACGACATCGTGGCCAAGGTCGTCAAGGCCGCCGACGAGATGTTCCAGGGCAAGCTCGAGCAAGTGGGCGAAGACCAGTTCACGCCCTTCATGCGCATGGTGCTGTTGCAGTCGATGGACAGCCACTGGCGCGAGCACCTGGCCGCACTCGACTACTTGCGCCAGGGCATCCACCTGCGTGGCTATGCACAAAAGAACCCGAAGCAGGAATACAAGCGCGAGGCCTTCGAGTTGTTCTCCACCATGCTCGATGTGGTGAAGATGGACGTGACGCGCCTGCTCATGACCGTGCGCATCCAGAGCCAGGAGCAGGCTGCCGCCGCAGCGCAGGCGCTGGAGCAGCAGGCCAGCCAAGTCAGCAACGTGACCTACACGCACCCGAATGAAGACGGCAGCGTGACGCAAGAGCTGGATGCCGCCACCGCGGCCAAGGTGGTGGCCAAGGTCGGGCGCAACGACCCGTGCCCCTGTGGCAGCGGCAAGAAATACAAGTTGTGCCACGGGCGCCTGGCCTGATGGGCGTGACGACGTGGATCGCAGCGCGCTCGTTGCCGCACCGCGCGAGCTGCGCACCCCGCGGCTGGCGCTGCATGCACCCAGGCCCGAGTTCGCGCCGGCCTTCGTTGAAAGCCTCAACCACAGCCTGCCCGGCTTGGCCTACATCGGCTGGGGCCAGCATGCGCAAACCCTGGCCTGGGCCCAGACCTTCATGGTCAATGGCTTGTGCATGGTTGAACAAGGCGAGTGCCTGATCTTCTACGCCTTCGAGGTGGGCAGCGGCCGCTATGTCGGCCGCATCGACCTGCACAGTTGGGACTTCGAGGCGCCACGCTGTGAGGTGGGCTACGTGGGCGATGCGCGCGTATCCGGTCAGGGCCTGATGCGCGAAGCCGTCCTGGCCTGCGTGCAGCTTGCCTTCAGCATGGGCGCAGCGCGCGTGCAAGCCCTGAGCGACTTGCACAACACCCAGGCCCTGCGCTTTGCAGAAACGGCGCTGGGTTTCACCCGTGAAGGCGTGCTGCGCCACTACGAGCGCGACGCCCAGGGCCGGCTGGGCAGCCAGGTGATGTTCGCTTCCTACAATCCCGCGGCCTGAACCGCTGCAACCTGAACGGCTGCCCACGCACCATGCCCGTCAACCTCATTGCTCCTGACCCCGCCAGCCTGCATGCCGTGCCCGGCGTGCGCATCGGCACGGCCATGGCCGGCGTGCGCAAGGCCAACCGGCGCGACCTGGTGCTGTTTGAATTGGCCGCCGGTTCCAGCGTGGCCGCAGTGTTCACGCGCAACCGCTTTTGTGCCGCACCGGTGCAGGTGTGCCGCGAACACTTGCAAGCTGGCGCTGACATTCGCGCCCTGGTCATCAACACCGGCAACGCCAACGCCGGCACGGGTGAAGACGGCCTGGCGCGCGCGCGCCAGGTGTGCGCCGCTGCTGCGGCGCAGTTGGGCCTGGGCCGTGCGCAGGTGTTGCCGTTTTCCACTGGCGTGATCATGGAGAGCCTGCCAGTCGATCGCATCACGGCCGGCCTGCCCGTGGCGGTGGCCGACCTGGCCGCGGCGCACTGGGGCGACGCCGCGCAAGGCATCATGACGACCGACACCTTGCCCAAGGCGGCGTCGCGGCAGTTTGAGCTGGGTGGGCGCACCGTCACCATCACCGGCATCGCCAAAGGCGCGGGCATGATCCGCCCGAACATGGCCACCATGCTGGCCTTCATCGCCACCGACGCCGCGCTGGCGCCCGAATTGCTGCCAGCCCTGGTGCGCGAAGCGGCCGACTTGTCGTTCAACTGCATCACCATCGACGGTGACACCAGCACCAACGATTCGCTCGTGCTGGTGGCCACCCACCAGGCCGGGCACGCGCCGATCAAACAGCTCGATGCAGCCGACGGGCAAGCCCTGCGTGCGGCGTTGATTGCTGTGGCGCAGCAGTTGGCCCAGGCCATCGTGCGCGACGGCGAAGGCGCCACCAAGTTCATCACGGTTGCCGTCGAAGGCGGGCGCACGGCGCAGGAATGCAGCCTGGTGGCCTATGCCATTGCGCATTCGCCGCTGGTGAAGACAGCCTTCTTCGCCAGCGACCCGAATCTGGGCCGCATCCTCGCCGCCGTGGGTTACGCCGGCATCGACGACCTGGAGCAAGGGCTGATCGACCTGTACCTCGACGATGTGCACGTGGCGCGCAACGGCGGGCGCCACCCTGAATACAGCGAACAAGACGGCCAGCGCGTGATGAAGCAAAGCGAAATCACGGTGCGCGTCGACCTGCACCGCGGGCCGGCGCACGCCGTGGTCTGGACTTGCGATCTGTCGCACGACTATGTGAGCATCAATGCCGACTATCGCAGTTGAGTTGGGCGTTGAGCCCAGTCGCTGCATCACTGCAGCGGCTTGCGCACTTCGATAACGGCATCAGCAATTCAGTGGATGGGCGGGCTGCTTGTGCTTGCCCAGCCACAACACCTGCTGTTAGAGTGCGCGCCTTTCCAACCCAACCCAACGCCAGCCATGAGCCCGAACCGCACCCCCACTACCGCGAAGCGCCTGGCCGCGCCGTGGGCGGGCGTGGCGGTCATGGCCGTCGCGTTGCCGGCCTGGCATCAAGGTGCGGCGCCCACGGGCCAGCAAATGGCCGCTGCGGGTTGTGTGAACACCGCGTCCCCGCGCCCCACCGCCCTTTAGTTCTCGGACTGCATTGCCTCAAGCGCTGCGCCGAGACCCGGCGCAAGTGCTGAAGCGCAATGACGCAAGCGTCGATCCAAGGCCCCACCGGGCTTTGACCGAAACGAATGTGGAGACCGAGATCGTGAACCGACTCAAAGCCATCTTTCAGCAAGCCTGCACCAGGCTGCTGCCCAGCGCCGGCGACTTGCTGCGCGACGCCATCTACCGCCGGCTGTGGTGTTCCATCCTGGTCAGCTCGCTGGGCGGCCAGGTCACCATGCTCGCGCTGCCGCTCACCGCGGCCGTGCTGTTGCATGCCACGCCCACGCAAATGGGCTGGCTCACCGCGATGGAGATTGCGCCCTTCGTGCTGTTCTCACTGCCCGCGGGCGTGTGGCTTGATCGCGTGCGCAAGCTGCCGGTCTACGTGGCCGGCGAAGTGCTGCTGTCGCTCACTGTGGCCAGCGTGCCGCTGGCCTGGTGGATGGGGTGGCTGAGCATGAACTGGATGTACGTGGTGGGCTTTGCGCTGGGCACGGTGTTCACCACGGCGGGCTCGGCGGCGCAGATCGTGCTCACGCAGATCGTGCCGCGCGAACGCCTGGTCGAAGCGCACGCCAAGAATGCCCTGGCCAGCTCGGGCGCCGAGGTGGCCGGGCCAGGCCTGGCCGGTGTGTTGATCAAGCTGGTGGGCGCGCCCGTGGCGTTGCTGGTTGACGCGGTAATGCTGCTGGGCTCGGCGCTCATCTTGCGCGGCATTCGCGTGCGCGAAGAATTGCGCCCGGCGCACGAATCGCACTTCTGGCGCGATTTGCAGGCCGGCCTGCGCTTCGTGGCCAGCCGCCGCTTGTTGCTCAGCCTGGCCGCGCTGGTGGGTGGCTGGCAGTTGTGCCACAACGCGGCCATGGTGGTGCAAATTTTGTACGCCACGCGCACGCTGGGCTTGTCTGAACAGTCGATCGGCCTGTGCTTCGTGGCGTTAGGCGTGGGCACCATCAGCGCCAGCCTGTGGGGGCATCGCATCAGCCAGCGCGTCGGGCCAGGGCCGTGCCTGATCCTGGGCGTCGCGGTCTGTGCATTGGGCTGGTTGTTGCTCGCCGTGGCGCCGGCCAATGCCTGGGGCGTGGCCGCGTTCGCGCTGATGATGGCCTTGTTCGGCGTCGGCGCGGTGCTGATGTTCATCAACTTCCTGGCGCTGCGCCAGGCGGTCACGCCGCCGGCGCTGCTCGGGCGCATGACCAGCACCATGCGCTGGCTGATCCTGCTGCCGGCCGGGCCGGGTGCCCTGTTAGGCGGTTGGCTGGGCGAGCACCATGGCTTGCGTTCATCACTGGCCTTTGCGGGCGTTGCCGGGCTGGTGTTGGCCGCGTTCGCCTGGCGCTACAGCCGCATCGCGCAGGTGCGCGAACTGCCCAAGCCCGAGGATCACGAAGCGGCGCTGGGCGCCGAGGCCGCCATACCGGCCGCGGTGATGGCGGGCGAGAACTGATCCACCGCGTCGGTGATGATGCTGGCCACGCCCAAGGCCAGCAACTCGCGGGCGCGCGCCGCGTCGTTCACGGTGTACACGCAGCCGTGCAAGCCCATGGCGTGCAGGCGGCCCAGCAGCTCTGCATTCATCAGCGCATGGTTCGTGACCACGGCCACGCAGCCCAGGCCGGTGGCCAGCTCCAGGCAGCCGGGCCACAGCGTGTCGAGCAGCAGCGCGCGCGGCAGTTCGGGCGCGGCTTCTTTGGCGCCGGATAGAGCCTCGGGCCAGAACGAGCTGAGCACCGGCTGCTGCGCGTCGCCCTGCCACAGCATGCGTGCCGCCGCGGCCACCACACGCCCGGTGTGCAGCTCCACACCCGGTGTCGGTTTGAGTTCGATGTTCAGTGCCAGGCCGTTGCCGCGAATGAACGCGGCGATGGCGTCCAGGCTGGGCAGCGGCTCGCCCGCATAGGCCGGGCTGTGCCAACTGCCAGCATCGAGCCTGGACAGCGTGGCCCAGGCCAGCGTGCCGGCCACGCCATGGCCGTTGCTGGTGCGCTCCAGCTCAGCGTCGTGCAGCAAGAAGGGCTGGTCGTCGGCGCTGAGCTTCACGTCGCATTCGAAGGCGCGGTAACCGAAGCTGGCACCCAGGCGAAAGGCGGCCAGGGTGTTCTCAGGCGCCAGCCTGCCGGCGCCACGGTGCGCCAGCCACAGCGGATACGGCCACGAAGACATCACGCCACGCGGTGGCCGCTGGCGGCGTCGAACCAATGCAGGTGTTGGTGTGGCACGGCCACCTGAACCAGCTCACCCAGTTTGGGCGCCGGCAGCGTGGCATCCAGCCTCACGGTGAACAGCTCGCCGCCCAAGCGGCCATGAATCAGCCGCTCCGCGCCCAGCATTTCCACCATCTCTACCTTCAGCGGCCAACCGGCCTGGTTGCTCAAGTCAACGTGCTCAGGTCGCGCGCCGAGTATCAATTCACCTTCGCGCGGCGCCGGCGCGTCCAGCGCAAAGGCCTGGCCGGCCAACTCGAAGCTCGCGCCGCACGCTTGGCCCTTGAGCAGGTTCATCGGCGGGCTGCCGATGAAGCCGGCCACGAAGGTGGTGGCCGGGCGCAGGTAGACCTCATCGGGCGTGCCCACTTGTTCCATGCGGCCGGCATGCATGACGATCATGCGCTGCGCCAGCGTCATGGCCTCCACCTGATCGTGGGTGACGAAGAGCGAGGTCACGCCAAGTTCGGCATGCAGCTTCTGGATTTCAAGCCGGGTTTGCGCGCGCAGCTTGGCGTCGAGGTTCGACAACGGCTCATCGAACAAGAACACTTGCGGCTGGCGCACGATGGCCCGGCCCATGGCCACGCGTTGCCGCTGGCCGCCCGAGAGCTGGCGCGGCTTGCGTTCGAGCAGGCCGCCGAGTTCAAGAATCTTGGCCGCCTTGTCGACCCGCGCCTTGATCTGATCGACCGGCACCTTGGCAATCTTCAAGCCATAGGCCATGTTGTCGAACACGCTCATGTGCGGATACAGCGCGTAGTTCTGGAACACCATGGCGATGTCGCGCTGGGCAGGCTCGATGTCGTTCACCACGCGCGCGCCGATGGCGATCTCGCCGTTCGAGATTTCTTCCAGCCCCGCCACCATGCGCAGCAGCGTGCTCTTGCCGCAGCCCGATGGGCCGACGATGACGATGAACTCGCCATCGGCGATCTCGGCGCTCACGCCGTGAATGACTTGCAGCGCCTTCGGGCCGGTGCCGTAGCGTTTGACGACATTTCGCAATGAGATGGATGCCATGGTCCCTACGAGTTGGTGGTGGATCGTCTTTCTGGCTCGGAGGCGCTGTGCCGACTCCGCGCAATGACCTGTGCCCAGGCATTCACCAGCTTGCGCTGGCCCGCCAGACTAGGGTGGCAGCCATCATGCCGGTCTTGTGAATCACGTAGCAAGGCATCGCAGTCCGGCCCGGCCGTGTACCCCGCCAAGGCCGTACCCAGCGCACGCTGGGTGTGTGCAATGTCGTTGTCTGCCCGCCAATGTTCCGTGTCGGCGCAATAGGTTTGCACGGCCACGGCCAGGGGAGCGTGTAGTTTCAGATCGAACAAGGTCTTGCGAACGCCCGCGAGGTCATGTCGGTATTGCGCTGCCGAGGTGCGCCGCGCGAAGTCGGCCTCGCCTTGTACCCACAGCACCAGTTCTGGCGGAAAACGCTGGGCCAGAGCCTTGGCTCGGGCCGCCCAGGCCGCAGCCGCTGCACCACCGGGCGCGAAATGCGCCGCAGGCGCACCGTCGAGAGCGTAAATGCAGAACACCACGTGCTCGGCGAGCCCCGCGGCAATCAGCGCTTCACCGACGGCGGGCCAAATGCACGCACCCGTTCCAGTGGCGCCTAGCATGGGTGAGCGTGCGACAAAATATTGCCCCTGCCAATGCTCGCGAACGCGGCCGGTTTCAGTCGCCGTGTTGCGTGTGTCGAGGTTCTCAAGCTGGCCGAAGTTGCCAGCGTTCGACTGCCCCAACACCAGCAGCGACAACACGGCACGCCCTGGCACCGGAACCGGCAGCGGGCCGCGCGAGCGAACCAGCCGCGCATCGTCGCCAGCGAAGGCGGGTGGCGCCACATGGCGCGTCCAGGCCCACCGCGCCACAGCCAGGCTGGCCGCTGTGGCGGCGGCCACGCCAAGAAACCAGGTGCGCCGCGCCGCGCCGTCAACGTTGAAGACCATGGCAGGTTCAGCGCCCAGGCACAGTGAGCTTCAGGGTCAGCGCGCGTTTTTCGATCAAGTGCCACGACAGCACCGCACATATCAATGTGGCGGGAAACGCCAACCCCGTCATCGCCCAGGGGCTGATGCCAGGTTGGGTTGCGGCACACCACTGTTGAATGGGAAAGGCATAGATATAGACACCGTAGGAGTAGTCGCCCAGCCGGTTGTATCGCAGCAGTGCTTCATTGGTGCTATAGGCCAGGGCCAATATGGCGAAGGGTAGCCCCAGGGTGTAGATCACCATGAACAAACCCGAGTCAACCAGCGCAGCAGCCACGATGGCGGCCAACACCAACCAGGCAGCCGTGCCGCGGCCCTTGAAGTCGATCTGCATGCACCACAGCGCCGCGCCGGCTGCGAACATGGCGCCCATATGCAGCTCGAGGTGGTGAGTGCGCAAGCCCTTCATGGTCAGATCGGCCAGTAGCGCTAGCACCGCCATGCCGACCACGGTGCGCGGCATGATGGCCACCGCGCCAGATGTGCCCTGCGCCGCGCGGCGCCAGGCACGCGCCAGTACGAACAGCGCGGCCAGCAGCGCGTACATCAACAGCTCCACCGGCAAGGTCCAAAGTGAGCCGTTCACGGCGCCGCCAGCGGCCTTGGCCGTGGGCACGCCGCGCAGCGTTTCCGGCAGCAGGTATTCGAGGCCCCAGGGCAGCACCAGGCTGGCGTTCAACACCAGGTACTTCCAAGTTTGCCGCTGGCTCCAGAACGAGCTGAAGCTCAGGCTGGTGAACCACAGGCTGCACACCAGCGTGGTCAACAACAAGGCCACCACGAGCCCCGGATAGATGCGCAACGCACGTCCGAAGACGAACGCGCGCAGGCTATCGCGGCGCACGATGGAGCCGGTGACGAGGTAGCCGCTGGTGACGAAGAAGACGTCAACCGCGATGGAGCCCCAAGTGACGCCAAGTGCGGCGCGCAATGGCTCGCTCATGGGGTCGCCCGTGCTGAGAGCGTAGCTGTGCGACAGCAGTACCAAGCTGGCTGCCACCATGCGAATGAGGTTGAAGTGGTTCTGGTGCGCACCGGGTGCCGGGTTGCGAGACATCGTCCATCCCTTATCGACCACAACGATGTGGTCGCGAGGCTATTTTTCCGTATCCACCAAACCCTTGACGAACCACTTCTGCATCAGCATCACCACCAGCGCCGGCGGCAGCATGGCCAGCATGGCCGTGGCCATGACCACGTTCCATTCGATGTAGCTTTCGCCGGTGATCAAACGCTTGATGCCCATCACCACGGGGTACATGGTTTCGTCGGTGGTCACCAGCAGCGGCCACAGGTACTGGTTCCAGCCGTAGATGAACTGGATGACGAACAGCGCCGCGATCGACGTGGTTGAAAGCGGCAGCAGCACGTCTTTGAAGAAGCGCATCGGCCCGGCGCCATCCATGCGCGCGGCTTCCGTCAGCTCATCTGGAACGGTTAGAAAAAACTGGCGGAACAGGAAGGTGGCCGTGGCCGAGGCGATCAGGGGCACCGTCAAGCCCGCATAGGTGTTGAGCATGCCCAGGGCGGCCACCACGCCGTAGGTGGGCGAGATGCGCACTTCCACCGGCAGCATCAGGGTCACGAACACCAGCCAGAACACCAGGTTCCTGAACGGGAAGCGGAAGTAGACGATGGCAAAGGCGGACAGCAGCGAAATGGCGATCTTGCCCAGCGCAATGATCAAGGCACTGACCAGGCTGATCCACAGCATCGGCCCCGCAGCCGGGATGTTGCTGCCCACGCTGGTGGTGCCGCCGAACAGCGCCAGCCGATAACTTTCAAGTGCGTAGGAACCTGGCACCAGTGAGATCGGCACGCTGCCTTGAATCTGCTGGGGCGATTGCGTGCTGGCCACGAAGGTGAGGTAGACCGGAAACGCCACCACGGCCACACCCAACAGCAGCACCAGGTGCGCAAGCAGGTTAAGCAGCGGGCGGCGTTCGACCATGACCTTCAGTATTGAACTTTGTTTTCAACGAAGCGGAATTGCAGCACGGTGAAGGTGATCACGATCGCCATCAACACCACCGACTGCGCCGCAGAGCCGCCCATGTCGAGCGCCTTGAAGCCGTCGTAGTACAGCTTGTAGACCAGGATTGCCGTGTCCTTGCCCGGGCCGCCGTGGGTGGAGGCGTCGACGATGGCGAAGGTGTCGAAGAACGCATAGACCATGTTGATGACCAGCAGGAAGAACGTGGTCGGCGACAGCAGCGGGAAGATGATGGTCCAAAAGCGCCGCCAGGGGCCGGCACCGTCGATCGCCGCGGCTTCGATCAAGCTCTTGGGAATGGACTGCAGCCCGGCCAGGAAGAACAGGAAGTTGTAGGAAATCTGCTTCCACACCGCCGCGGCCACGATCAAGGCCATGGCGTCGTTGGCCTTGAGCAAATGGTCCCACTGATAGCCCATTTGCTGCAAGCCGAAGGCCACCACGCCCATCGGCGAGGCAAACATGAACAACCACAGCACGCCGGCCACGGCCGGCGCCACGGCGTAGGGCCAGATCAACAAGGTCTTGTAGATGGAGGCACCGTGCAGCACGCGGTCGGCCATCACCGCCAGCAGCAGCGCGATGGTCAGGCCGCTGGTGGCCACCAGGATGGAAAACACCGCCGTGGTCTTGAACGAGCCGAGGTAGCTTTCGTCTGCAAAGAGTTGGCGGAAATTTTCCAGACCGACGTATTCGGTCACGGTGCCGAAGGCGTCTTGCGACAGCACGCTCTGGTACACCGCCTGGCCCGCCGGCCAGAAGAAAAACACCCCGATGATGAGCATCTGGGGTGCGATCAGCAGCCAGGGCAGCCAGGGGCTGCGGAAGGTGACGCGCTTTTCAGTGGCCAATCTTCAACCGCGCATCGTTAACGTTAGAGGTGATTGTCGTCAACCCTTGTTGGCCTTCTGGAAGCGTTCCAACTGCTCGTTGCCGCGCTTGACCGCGTCGTCCAAGCCTTCCTTGGTGGACTTCTTACCGCTCCAGATGTTTTCGGTCTCTTCGTCGATGATGGTGCGGATCTGCACGAAGTTGCCCAGGCGCACGCCGCGTGACTTGTCAGTGATCTTGCGGATCATCTGCGTCACCGACACATCCGTGCCCGGGCTCTGCTTGTAGAAGCCTGACTTTTCCGTCATCTCGAACGAAGCCAGCGTGACCGGCAAGTAGCCCGTGCGCTGGTGGCTCGCGGCGGCCACATCGGTCTTGGACAAGTGGGCAAAGAAGCCGGCCACGCCCTTGTAGTCGTCGGCCTTCTTGCCCGACATCACCCACAGGCTGGCGCCGCCGATCACGGTGTTCTGCGGCGCACCGGCCACATCGGGGTAATAGGGCAGCGTGCCGATGCCGGCGGCGAATTTGGAGTTGCGCTTGATGTTGCCGTACAGCGCCGAAGACGCCGTGGCCATGGCGCATTCGCCTGAGACGAAGGTGGCGTCTGCCGCATTGCCGCGGCCCTTATAGATGAACAGCCCCTGCTTGGCCATCTTGGCCAGGTTGTCGATGTGGCGCACATGCAGCGGCGTGTTAAAGACCAGGCGCGTGTCCAGGCCGGCAAAACCGTTGTTCTTTGTGGCGAACAAGGTGTTGTGCCAGGCCGAAAAACTTTCAAGTTGCGTCCAGCTGATCCAGCTGGTGGTGAACGGGCATTTGTGGCCGCTGGCCTTGAGCTTGGCTGCCGCCAAGGCCACTTCAGGCCAGGTCTTGGGCGGCGCTTCAGGGTCCAGGCCGGCGGCCTTGAAGGCGTCTTTGTTGTAGTGGAAGACGGGCGTTGAGCTGTTGAACGGGAAGCTCAACATCTGGCCGTTGGGTGCGGTGTAGTAGCCGGCCACAGCGGGCACATAGACCTTGGGGTCGAACTTCTGGCCGGCGTCAGCCATCACCTTGGCCACCGGCACGATGGCGCCCTTGCTGGCCATCATGGTGGCCGTGCCGACGTCGAACACCTGCAGGATGTGCGGCGCGTTGCCAGAGCGAAAGGCGGCGATCGCGGCGGTCATCGATTCATCGTAGCTGCCCTTGAAGGTGGCCACCACCTTGTAGTCTTTCTGGCTGGCGTTGTATTCCTTGGCCAGGTCGTTCACCCATTCGCCCAGGGCGCCGCCCATGGAATGCCACCAGTGGATGTCGGTTTGCGCTCGGGCCGGCAAGCTGGCGAAGGCGGCCGCCAACGCAACGGCCAGGAACAGGGGTTTGGTCTTCATGGGTTCTCCAACGCAACTGAGTTTGCAGGGTGCGGGGTGCACCCGTTCTGCGACACGGCGTTTCTGTCATGGATGACCCGTAACGGGGAAGGGGGATAACCCTTCGCGCACGGTCTGCCACGCCCGGCGTGCCCGCTGTGGCGCCACGGTGCTGCGGTAGTATCGCCGGCCCGAATCGAGTGCGGCCGCGCGACGCTGGCCCGTGCTGCGCCGCCACCCCCAGGCCCTTGCGCGCCTGCTTGCGATGAATGCTCCCCTTGCTCACTTGACAACGGCCTTGCCCGAGGACGATGCGGTCGACACACGCGCGCCACGGCTGCGCGAGATTCCCTACAACTACACCTCGCTGTCGGACCGCGAGATCGTCATTCGCTTGCTCGGCGAACGTGCCTGGTCGTTGTTGGACAAGCTGCGCGCCGAGCGCCGCACTGGCCGCTCGGCGCGCATGCTGTATGAGGTGCTGGGCGACATCTGGGTCGTGCAGCGCAACCCGTATCTCGAAGACGACCTGCTCGACAACCCGCGCCGGCGCGCGCAGTTGATCGAGGCCTTGCGGCACCGCCTGGGCGAGGTGCAGCGCCGCCGCGAGCCCCAGGCTGACACCGCGCGTGACGATTGGGTGGGCGAGTTGCTGACCCTGGCCACCCAGGCGGTGACGGACTTCGCCGCCCACTTCCGCACCGTGTGGGACTTGCGCCAGCGCGCCCGCAAGGTGCTGGGCCGGCGCACCGCCAAGGACAACATCAAGTTCGATGCGCTGTCGCGCGTGAGCCATGTCACCGACGCCACCGACTGGCGCATTGAATACCCCTTTGTGGTGCTCACGCCCGACAGCGAAGCCGAGATGGCCGGGCTGGTGGCTGCGTGCATCGAACTCGAGCTGACCATCATCCCGCGCGGCGGCGGCACCGGCTACACCGGCGGCGCCATTCCGCTCACCTGGCGCAGTGCCGTGATCAACACCGAAAAGCTCGAAGCCATGAGCGAGGTGGAACACATCAACCTGCCCGGCGTGGCGCAGCCCGTGGCCACGGTGTTCAGCGAAGCCGGCGTGGTGACGCAGCGCGTGGCCGACGCCGCTGAACGCGGCGGTTATGTCTTTGCGGTGGACCCCACTTCGGCCGAAGCGAGTTGCATCGGCGGCAACGTGGCCATGAACGCTGGCGGCAAGAAGGCCGTGCTGTGGGGCACGGCGCTGGACAACCTGGTGTCGTGGCGCATGGTCACGCCCGCTGCCAAGTGGCTGGAAGTGGCGCGGCTGAACCACAACCTGGGCAAGATTCATGACGTGGAAATGGCCAGCTTTGAGCTGCGCTACTTTGACGCCACGGGCAAGGTGCTGGAACGCACCGAGCGGTTAGACATTCCTGGGCGCAGCTTCCGCAAGGAAGGCCTGGGCAAGGACGTGACCGACAAGTTCCTGGCCGGCCTGCCCGGCGTGCAAAAGGAAGGCTGCGACGGCTTGATCACCAGCGCGCGCTGGGTGGTGCACCGCATGCCCGCGCATGTGCGCACCGTGTGCCTGGAGTTCTTCGGCCACCCGCGCGATTGCGTGCCGTCCATCGTCGAGATCAAGGACTTCATGTTTGCCCAGGCCAAGCTGCCGGGTGGCGTGAAATTGGCCGGCCTGGAGCACCTGGACGACCGCTACCTGAAGGCCGTGGGCTACGCCACCAAGAGCAAGCGCGCCACGGGCACGGCGTCGGGCCTGCCCAAGATGGTGCTGGTGGGCGACATCGTGGGCGACGACGCCGATGCCGTGGCGCGCGCCACCAGCGAAGTGGTGCGCCTGGCCAATGCGCGCTCGGGCGAAGGCTTTGTGGCCATCAGCCCCGAGGCGCGCAAGAAGTTCTGGCTCGACCGCAAGCGCACCGCGGCCATTGCGCGCCACACCAACGCCTTCAAGATCAATGAAGACGTGGTGATCCCGCTGCCGCGCATGGGCGAGTACACCGAAGGCATCGAGCGCTTCAACATCGAGCTGAGTCTGCGCAACAAGCTTGAGCTGGTCGGCGCATTGCAGGCCTTCTTTGAACAGGGCAACCTGCCATTGGGGCGGGCCGACGAAACCGGCCAGGTGCCGGGCGCCGAGTTGCTGGAAGACCATGTGCAGCAGGCCTTGGCCTTGCTGGCGCAGGTGCAAGCGCAGTGGCAGGGCTGGTTGCAGCGGCTCGACGAGCACGACGCCGCCAGCGGCCGCACGGTGTTCGCGCAAATGCAGGACCATACCTGGCGCGCGTCGTGGAAGACGCAACTGCTCAAGCCGCTGCAAGCCCTGTTTGCCGGCGCGGCGTTCGCGCCCATCCTGGCGGAATGCGTGCGCATTCATCAGGAAGTCTTGCGCGGCCGCGTGTGGGTGGCGCTGCACATGCATGCCGGCGACGGCAATGTGCACACCAACATTCCGGTGAACAGCGACAACTACGCCATGCTGCAAACCGCGCATGAAACGGTGGCGCGCATCATGGCCCTGGCGCGGCGGCTCGATGGCGTGATTTCGGGTGAGCACGGCATCGGCATCACCAAGCTCGAATTCTTGACTGATGAAGAACTGAGCGGCTTTGCCGGCTACAAGCAGCGCATCGACCCCGAAGGCCGCTTCAACCGCGGCAAGCTTCTGCGGGCCCCCACGCCGTCGCAGGCGACGGCGGCCCCCCGAGGGGGTGCCTTGATCTTGGGGCGGCCCGGCGATCAAGGCGCGCGCCACCGCGGTGATGTTCGGGCGGCCGACTTGAGCCATGCCTATACGCCCAGCTTCGGCCTGATGGGGCATGAGTCTTTGATCATGCAGCAAAGCGACATCGGCGCCATCAGCGACAGCATCAAGGATTGCCTGCGTTGCGGCAAGTGCAAACCGGTGTGCGCCACCCATGTGCCACGCGCCAACTTGTTATACAGCCCGCGCAACAAAATCCTGGCCACTTCGCTGCTGGTGGAAGCTTTCTTGTACGAAGAGCAAACGCGGCGCGGCGTGAGCATTCGCCACTGGCAGGAATTCGAAGACGTGGCCGACCACTGCACGGTGTGCCACAAGTGCCTGAACCCGTGCCCGGTGAACATCGACTTTGGCGATGTTTCCATGGCCATGCGCAACCTGTTGCGCAAGATGGGGCAAAAGAGCTTTCGCCCCGGCAACGCGGCGGCGATGTGGATGCTCAATGCCACCAGCCCGAACACCATCAAGTTCGCTCGCGCCGCCATGGTCGGCCTGGGCTTCAAGGCGCAGCGCCTGGCGCACGATGTGCTGAAGCTGGCCGCGCGCAAGCAAACCAAAGCGCCGCCGGCCAGCGTGGGCGCGGCGCCGATCAAAGAGCAGGTGATTCATTTCGTTAACAAGAAGCTGCCGGGCGGCCTGCCCAAGAAGACGGCGCGTGCCTTGCTGGACATTGAAGACAAGGACTACGTGCCCATCATCCGCGACCCGGCGCGCGCCACGGCCGAGGCCGAGGCCGTGTTCTATTTCCCCGGCTGCGGTTCAGAGCGCCTGTTCAGCCAGGTCGGCCTGGCCACGCAAGCGATGTTGTGGCATGCCGGCGTGCAGACCGTGTTGCCACCGGGCTACCTGTGCTGCGGCTACCCGCAGCGTGGCTCGGGCCAGTTCGACAAGGCCGAAAAGATCATCACCGACAACCGGGTGCTGTTCCACCGCGTGGCCAACACCCTGAACTACCTGGACATCAAGACGGTGGTAGTGAGCTGCGGCACCTGCTACGACCAGTTGCAGGGCTACAAGTTCGAAGACATCTTCCCGGGCTGCCGCATCATCGACATCCACGAATACCTGCTTGAAAAAGGAATCGTGCTCGGCGGCGCCGGCACCTACCTGTACCACGACCCCTGCCACAGCCCGATGAAGCTGCAAGAGCCATTGAAAACGGTGAAAGCGCTGATGGGCCCGGGCGTGCTGGAAAGCAAACGCTGCTGCGGTGAAAGCGGCACGCTGGGCGTGACGCGGCCCGATATTTCCACGCAAGTTCGCTTTCGCAAGGAAGAGGAACTGCAGCGCGATGAAGCCGCCTTGCGTGCGGGCGGCGCGCTGGCCGTGGGGGCCAACATCAAGATCCTCACCTCGTGCCCGAGTTGCCTGCAAGGCTTGTCGCGATACGACGGCGACCTGCAAAGCGGCTTGCTTGAAGCCGATTACATCGTGGTCGAAATGGCGCGGCAGATCCTGGGTGAGCAGTGGTTGCCCGAATACGTGGCGCGGGCCAATGCGGGGGGCATTGAACGGGTGCTGGTGTGATCAGCACCGCGCTGCGCTTTGGCGCGCCGCCGACGCAGCAGGTGAGTTGGGTGGCGCGGGCGCTGCGCCAACGGTGAAACCTACAAGCGCTTGCGAGCGGCTGCACCCAGACCGAGCAGACCCAGCAGCATCAAAGCGGCGGTGCCGGGCTCCGGAATGCCTGGAACCACAGGAACCGAAACATCCGGCGTCGCCGCCACGGCCACGCGAGAGACCAACCATTCGTTGTGATTGAATCCCGGTGACGTGGGGTCGGAGTCGCCGTTGCTGCTGTACCAAACCCAGCGTGCCGCAGCGTCAATGCCGCTGATCGCACCCCACGGTGCGCTGCCGTTCGCCGGCCCGGCCGTCAGGTTGACCCAGCCGCCCGATGGGTTGCCGCCGCCATTGGCGTCAACGATTTCGCCGGACAGCAGGGCAAGGTTGGCGGCACTTCCTGTGTACGGCGCGGCGCTGCCCAGCCCGGTGGCCATGACCTGCCACTGCGGGTCGTTGCTGTAGAACTTCGGCACGCATCACGCCGCGACATGTTGATGCCGAATGTTTGCTTTCATACCCCTGACTTGCACGCTGCCGCGCCAGGGCGCAACGGCCACTGCACGCTCGATGGCTCAACCCGCGAAACGGCTCAGGCTCGGGTTCACTCATGAGCGCCCCAAGGACGCCGCCTTGCGGCGCCCGTCCCCCGCGGGGATCAAGGAAAGTGGCAAAGCCACATTTCCTTGAGAGCAAATGTGGCTCTGCCACTTTGCTCATCCCCCTCGGAGGGCCTGGCGCGAAGCGACAGGTCTGGGGGCGCTCTCAAAGTGAAGGCTGCCGTGGTGACCGATGCGGCTGCGCATGGCGCGCATCGACGACGCGCGCCGGTATGCCCACCGCGGTGGCGCCTGGGGGCACGTCGATCATCACCACGGCATTGGCGCCAACCTTGGCGTGATCACCCAGATGGATCGCGCCCAGGATCTTGGCCCCGGCGCCAATGTCCACATGCCCGCCTACGGTGGGTGGTTCGCCGCCGTTTGTGCCCAAGGTCACTTGCTGGAAGATCAGGCAGTTCGGCCCGATCACACTGCCCGAGTGGATGACGACGCCGTTGGGGTGCGGCAGCAACAAGCCGCCGCCGATGCGTGTGTTGATGGGGATGTCTGCACCCGTCACCGCCTGCCAGAAGCGGTGCCGCAGGCTGGCCCAACGGCGTTGCAGTGCGCCCAGCGGCGAGCGCCGGTGCTGAGCGCGCTGGTAGGCGCGGATGCTGGCCAGCAGTGAACGTGCCGGGTCCCATTGAAACCGCGGTTTGGCCTCACGCGACCAGTCGGGTTCAGTTGAAGAGATGGTGTTCATGGCGGGCCCGGCACAGGGGTGGTCAGCGCAGCAGCACGTACATGGCTTGCGGCGGGAAATCGAACTCAACGCCTTGGGCGTGCTTGCGCAGCGGCACGGTGGCCACGGCCATGCCGTTCATGTCCAGCACCGTGGCTTCACGCAGGCCGGGGTTATTCAGCCGCACCAACAACTGTGCCGCCTCAACCTGCCATGGCGCACGGCCAAAGTCTTTCAGCTCGAAGCCTGGCTGCGCGCTCTGGCCTTCAACGGCCAAGGTGGCAGGCACTTGCTTCCAGCCGGTGGGCCGGCTGCGGGTGGCGTACTGCACCAGCACCTTGCGTGAACTGACCAGCGGCTGGCCATCCATCGACACTGTCATCACGGCGCCGTAGCTGTTGGCGGACTGGTAGGCGCTGCTGCTGAGCGCGTGCGTGGCCGTGGCATCGAAGTGCGCCGCCACGCCTTGCACGAAGGGCGTGTCGATCTTGGCCATCGCCTTGGCCGCGTCCAGCGAAACCTGGCCCGGCCCCGCCGTGCTGCGGGCGGCTAGCGGCGTGGCCGCGCGGGGCGCATGGGCCGGCCCAGCGTCGGGCGCAAACGTCACCAACACGGGGCCGGCGAGGAAGGTGTCGAACGCCAACGCGCCGGCTTCACGGTTGCGTGATGCTGGGCTGGCGGCATCGCGATTCGGGTCGAAGCTCGGGCTTTCGCTGAGCAGCGGTGCGCGGCGCGCCCACAGGTCAACCAACGCCCGATGCTCATGCAGCGCCGGCGCGGCCTGGCTGATGTAACCCATGCGGTGCGCCAGCGCAGCGGCCGGAAAGCTGCCCAAGGTTTCGGGTGTGCCCAGGCTCCACTTGGCTTGCGAGGCCAGCCAGCCATTGGCGCTGCCGGGGGGTGACCAGCCTTCATCGGCGGCGTTGAACCAGCAATAGGCGTCGACGCCGAGCAACGAGCTGTATGCCGCCACCAGGAACGGACCTTCGGCGCTGTAGGGGCTGGGCGCGACCCAGCTGCCTTCGGTGATCATGAACGGGCGCACGCCTGCTTTGGCATCGGCAGTCTGCCTGACGGCCAGCGGCAGGCCTTGCGGCTGGCGCAGCACACTCACTTCGGTGAAGCGGTCACCGTTGACGATGGCCCAACCTGCGTGCTGGCCCTGGTGCACGCCGGTGGTGTAGACGTTGGCGGCATCGACCTCGCCGGCGCCATAGCTCCAGCGCTCGGCGTCGTTGAGCCGCGCCGAGCTGGCCGTCTTCCAGTTGCCGGCATTGACGAGCGTCGTCACGCCAAGGTCTTCACGCAGGTAGCGCACGATCTCGGTGTTGAACGCGAGCATGGTGGTGGCCAGGAATTCAGTTTGGTCAGCCAGACGCGCCGCGCGCTCGCCTTGGCGCGATTGCGTCAGCTCCCAGATCGGCAGCAGCGCCACGCGGCCCGCGGCCGGCGCGTCAGGCTTGAGCGCTTCGCCCGCCCAGCGCGCCGTGGCCTGGGCAACGCTGCCATGCTTGGCGGCGAGGAAGCGCGCGAACGCTACCTCCAGGGCCTCGCGGTGCGGGCCCCTGATGCTGTCCACCGTCCAGAACAGCAGGCTGTCTTCGTTCTGGATCTGCAGCACCGCCACGCTGGGGTCGCGGCCCAGGGGCACGCCGGTGTGCGGGTTGATGGGGCCCAACAACTGCTTGAGCCAGCCCTTGTAGGCGCGCTGCAAATCAAGGTCGAAGAACAACAGTCCCCAGGGTTGCTGCGCCTCGGTCAGGCCCTTGATCCACCCTGATGCCAGCGGCATGGCGCCGGCCCAAAACGGCGAGATGATGCTGTAGATGCCTTCCTGGCGCAGTGCCGCCACGGCGCGCCAGATGGCGTCGCGCTCCTCAGTGTTGATGTCTGTAAAAGCCGGCAGCGGGCGGGCCAGCGGATTGGGGCTGATCTGCCGGTGCAGCCGCACCAGGTTGACCCCGCGCTTGGCCAGGAAGCGTGCATGGCGTTTCAGGTCGGGTGGCTCTTGCGCGCCCAAGGGCTTGCGTTGGAACGGCTGGCGGGCGACCTCGGAATTCACGGCCCAGAAGCGAATCGGCTGGCCATCGCCGCGCACGAAGCCGCCCTGGGCGGAAGCGCGGATCGGGCCGCTCTGCCCGGCAACGGCTTCGTTCAAGCTGCGCAGGTCGAGCAGGGCTTGGGCGCTGAAGCTGTCGCGCATGGGCTCGAACGCCCAATATTGCGGCGGCGCGGCCGCCGCCGTGCCAAGCAGGATCATCAGAGATGGCAAGACTACCCAGCTACACTTTGCAGCCCATCGCAACGGCTGTTGCGTCAGCACCAGGCTTCCATGAACACGCCCAACCCCACCGCGCTGACCTTGCATCAGCAATCCAAGCAGCTTGAGATCGGTTTCGACAACAGCGAGCGGTTCTTCATTCCGTTTGAATTGATGCGGGTGTACTCGCCCTCGGCCGAAGTGCAGGGCCATGGCCCCGGGCAGGAAGTGCTCCAAACCGGCAAGCGCGGCGTGAGCATAGACGCCCTGGAGTCGGTGGGCCATTACGCGGTGCAGCCACGGTTTTCAGACGGCCACGACAGCGGCATATTTTCATGGGCCCTGTTGTACCAGCTCGGTTCGCAGCAAGAAGACCATTGGGCTCGCTACCTGGCCCGCCTGGAAGCGGCCGGGGCCAACCGCGACGTGGCGCTGGTGGCTGCCACCAGCGGGCACGCCTGCGGCAACCATTGATCGCGTCAGATCCGTGAGCCAGACGCATTTTGGTTTCAGCAGCGTCGCTGAAGGCGACAAGGCCAGCCATGTGCGCCAGGTGTTCGATTCGGTGGCGCAGCGCTACGACTTGATGAATGACGTGATGTCGCTCGGCTTGCACCGTGTGTGGAAGGCCTATACCGTGGCGGTGGCCAACGTGGTGCCCGGCGAGCGCGTGCTGGACATCGCCGCCGGCACGGGCGACCTGACGCGCGAATTTGCCCGCCGCGTCGGCGCCGGCGGCTTGGTGGTGCACACCGACATCAACGAATCGATGCTGCGGGTCGGGCGCGACCGCCTGCTCGATGAAGGCCTCGCTCTGCCCACACTGGCCTGCGATGCCGAGGCACTGCCTTTGCGCGACGCCAGCTTCGACCTGGTCAGTGTGGCTTTCGGCTTGCGCAACATGACGCGCAAGGAACAGGCCTTGGCCGAGATGGCCCGGGTGCTCAAACCCGGTGGCCGCTTGCTGGTGTTGGAGTTCTCCAAAGTGACCCCCGTGCTGAGCAAGCCCTACGACTGGTATTCCTTCAAGGTTTTGCCCGCCCTGGGCCGCTGGGTGGCGGGCGACGGCGACAGCTACCGCTACCTGGCCGAATCGATTCGGATGCACCCAGACCGCGAAACGCTAAAAGCCATGATGAAAGCAGCGGGCTTCGGCCATGTGGATGTGCACAGCTTGAGTGCGGGCGTTGTCGCCTTGCATGTCGGGCTTCGTTGCTAGGAGCCGGCACGGCCTGGGTTCGCCCCGATGGCGCGCGCGAACCTGATGGGCTTCTAACATCAATCTACACACCACTCACCCACCTGTTCAGGCGGGAAGATGCGCGGCCAATTTCACGTTACGGTTCGGCAATTGCTTACAGGTTCGCCGTCGCGCTCAAGGGCGGTTGAGAGGCTGCCGTTACACTCGCCAGCCTTTGCATGGGATCCCGGCTGTAGGAAACACGCCGGGTTGTTGACATTTGTACACAAGGCCATGCCGGCTTGGGCATGGGGCACTTCTATGACATTGCAGCGCAGTTTGATCGCCCGCCATCCCATTGTGAGCGCCAGCCTGGTGCTGGTCCTGGGCCTTGGCCTGGCCGCTTGTGGCGGCAAGAAGGAAGACAAGAAAGGCGCCACACAGTCTGCCGCGCGCGTCAACAAAGAAGAGTTGACGGTGCACCAGATCAACCATGTGCTGGGGCAGCAACGCGGCTTGAAGCCCGACCAGGCTGAAGCTGCCGGCAAGCAGGTGCTTGAGCGCCTGATTGACCAAGAGTTGGCCCTGCAAAAGGCAGCGGAACAGAAGCTTGATCGCGACCAACGGGTGCTCACCCAGTTGGAGGCAGCTCGCCGCGAAATCATCGCTCGCGCCTACTTCGATAAGGTGGGTGAAGGCGCGCCAAAACCCAGCGCTGAAGAAGTCAAGAGGTACTACGATGAAAACCCGGCCTTGTTCAGCCAGCGCAGGATCTATCAGTTGCAGGAATTGGCCATCGATGCTGAACCGAATCTGGTACCGGTATTGCATCAACGCCTGAAAGCCGCCAAGGGTATTGGCGATTTTGTTGAATACCTGAAGACCAACAACATTCAATTCGCGGGAAACCAGGCTGTGCGCGCTGCTGAGCAATTGCCGCTGAATAACTTGGGCACGTTTGCCAAAATGAAAGACGGCGAAACCACTTTCACGCAAACCGCCAAGGGCGCGCTCGTGGTCTTTCTGGCCGGCTCGCGCAGCCAGCCTGTCGACGAGACAAAGGCGCAACCGGCGATCGAGCAGTTCCTGCACAACGAGCGCAAACGCAAGCTGATCGCCGATGACTTGAAGGGCATTCGCGCCAGCGCAGACATCAAATACCTTGGCAAGTACGCTGAAGGCGCGCCCTCGGCGTCACCGCTGGCGCCGGCGCCCACCCCGGCCGAGGTGGCGGCTTCGGCGGCCAAGTCGTTGGACGAATCGGCCATCAAGTCAGGGTTTGGCCTGAAGGACGCGCCAGCCCCCGGTGCACGGTCCGCCGCACCCATCGCTGAGCCCGTTGCGCCGTCGGCCAGTTCGGTCGACGCGGCCACGTTGCAGCGCGGCCTGGGCCTGAAGAAGTGAACACCTTTTTGATGATCGGTACGGCGATGCGCAAATCTGTTCGCACAACCTTCGGCGCCAGTGGCGCCTTGCTGGTGGCCGCACTCACGATGCTGGGCCAAGGCGCGGCTGTGGCACAACAAGGCGCGGCCCAGGCGCAACCAGGTGCGGCCCAAGCGGCGGCTGTGGCGCCGCAATACCGCTTGTCACCCGGCGACTCGATTCGGATCTTCGTCTATCAGAACCCGGATCTATCGCTCGAACTGCGCATCACTGAATCGGGCCAGATTTCGTTCCCGCTGCTGGGCACCGTCTCGCTGGCCGGGTTGACCATCCCGCAGGCTGAGAAGCGCATCGCCGACGGTTTGCGTGACGGCAACTTCGTCAACCGCCCGCAGGTGTCGGTGATCGTTCTTCAGGTTCGCGGCAACCAGGTCTCGGTGTTGGGGCAAGTCGGCAAGCCCGGCCGCTACCCCCTTGAGGTGGGTGAGGTGCGCTTGACCGACATCCTGGCCTCGGCCGGGGGTGTGGCCCCGGGCGGCGCCGACTCCGTCGTGGTGGTGGGTACGCGCAGCGGCCAGGCCTATCGCGTGGAGATCGACTTGCCGGGTGTCTTCGCGCCGGGCAAGCGCGGCAACGACGTGGTGCTGCGCGACGGTGACGTGATCTGGGTCGATCGCCAGCCCCAGATCTATTTCTACGGCGAAGTGCAACGCCCGGGTGCAGTGCGCCTGGAGCGCAACATGACGCTGATGCAGGCCTTGGCCTCGGCCGGCGGCGTGAGCCAGCGCGGCACGGAAAAAGGCCTGCGCGTCAATCGGCGCGAGGAAAGCGGCGAAGTGCGCGTCATCGAGCCGAAGATGAACGATCTGCTGAAACCCAATGACGTGGTGTTTGTCCGCGAATCATTGTTCTGAGACCTGCAACCATGAATCTGCGCCAAGTTTTGTTGATCCTGCGGCTGCGTTGGTGGCTGGTGCTGGTCATCTTCGCACTGGTCATGGCCGCTGGCTTTGCCGCGAGCTGGTACATGCCCAAGCGTTACTTTGCCAGTACCTCGGTCATCCTCGACCTGAAAACCGACCCGCTGCTGGCGGCACTGGCGCCCAGCATCGCGGCGCCGGCCTATGTGGCCACCCAGGCCGAAATCGTGCAGAGCGACCGCCTGTCGGGCCGCGTGGTGCGCATGATGGGTCTGGCGCAAAGCCCGGCCGCCGTGGCGCAATGGCGTGAAGAAACCGATTCGAAGATTCCGCTGGAAACCTATTTCGGAAATCTGATGCAGCGCGGCTTACAAGTGTTGCCGAGCAAGGGCAGCCAGATCATGACCATCGCCTTCACCGGTACCGACCCGAATTTCGCGGCGGCCGCGGCCAACACCTTTGCCCGGGCCTACATCGACTTCAGCGTTGAGTTGCGGCGCAGCACGTCACTCGAAAATTCCGACTTCTTCGATGAACAAATCAAGAAGCTGCGCACCGAGCTTGAAGCCGCGCAGGCCAAGGTGGCGGAATTTCAACAAAGCCGCGGCGTGATCATTTCGGCTGATCGGTTTGATCAAGAAAGCGCGCGCCTGGCCAGCCTGGAGTCAGCCTTGGCCGCAGGGTTGGCTGAACAGGCTTTCACCAACAGCATTGCCAGAAACACGGGCACAGACTCGCAGGACGTTTCTCAAAGCGTGGCGGTGCAGGGCCTGCGTTCGCAATTGGCCACGGCTGAAACCAAAATGGCCGAGGCCAGCCTGACCCTGGGCGTGAGCCACCCCACGCGCATTCAACTCGACGCCCAGATCAAGGAATTGAAGGATCAGCTGTCGCGCGAAACCCGTCGCGTGGGCAGCACCTCGGTCAGCGTGAACCGGGTGGCATCGCAAAAGATTGGCGAATTGCGCGCCCTGGTCAACGATCAGAAGAAGACGGTGCTCACCATGCGCGCCGTGCGTGACGAAGGCGCCTTCGTGCTGAAAGACCTCGAAGCCGCGCAGCGCGCGTTCGAGTCGGTCAACCAGCGGCGCAGCCAGTTGTCGTTGGAAACCAAGGCCGACCAGGCCGGCGCCCGCGTGCTCAGCCCGGCCACCGCGCCGCTGGAGCCCATCAGCCCGAACATTCCCAAGAACATGGTCGCCGCAGCGATCCTGGGCTTGTTGCTCGGGCTGGCCTGCACCGTTGCGCTGGAAAAACTCGATGGCCGGGTGCGCAGCGAAGAAGATCTGAAGATGGCCGATGGCGTGCCCGTGCTCAGCGTGTTGTCAGCCAAGCGCAGCAGCGGCCCGCTGGTGCGGCGCCTGCCACCCCCGCGCTCGGCTCCTCAACTCACGATGAACGATGCGGCGGCTTGAACCATGGCCAAGATGAAGTCTGATTTCATACCCGGTAATGTCGATCGTTCGATTGGCGGCATCCTCGTCGACAACGGCCGCCTGACGCCGGAAGATGCCGAGCGCATCCTGCAATTCCAAAAGGGCGCAGATGTGCGCTTCGGTGACGCCGGCATCCAGCTCGGGCTGCTGACCGAGTCGGACATCCTGTATGCCCTGTCGCTGCAGTTCGAGTACCCGTTCCTGAGCGGCCCGGGCCGGCCAGTCAGCGAAGACGTGACCGTCGCCTACCGACCCTTCGGCCATGAAGGCGAGCGCTTGCGCGCGTTGCGCAGCCAGCTGCAGTTGCGCTGGTTCGATGAAAGCGGCAAGCACACCAGTTTGGCGGTGGTGGGCGCCACCCGGGGTGAAGGGCGCAGCCACCTGGCGGCGAACCTGGCGGTGTCATTTGCCCAGGCCGGTGAGCGCACGTTGCTGATCGACGCCGACCTGCACAACGCTTCTCAACACAAGTACTTCAAGCTCGACAACGCTGCCGGCCTGTCCAACCTGCTGGTCGGGCAGGTACAGGAAACGGTGCTCAAGTTCGTGGCCGGCATTCCCGGCCTGGCGGTGCTGCCGTCAGGGCCGTTGCCGCCAAACCCGCAAGAGCTGTTGTCGCGCTCGGCGCTGCAACGCATCATCGATCAAAGCACGTCCACGTTCAGCGTGGTGATTATCGACACGCCTGCGCTCGAGTTGGGCATCGACGCCGCCCTGGTGGCGCGTGCAGCGGGCGCTGCGCTGGCCGTGGCGCGCACCAACCTCACCCGCACCAAAGCGTTCAACGAGGCGGTAGATATCGTCACCGATGCCGGCGCGCGCGTGGTCGGCTCGGTGTTGGTCGACATTCCGCCCGGCAAGGGCGCGAAAAAATCCAAGGTCGCGGCGAGCTAACCCGCCGCGCGCTGTGTCGTCATGTTGGCAGCCCTTCGTCCTGACCCTGGCCGCGGCGTAGCGCCGGCCACGCAACCCGTCCCGCAATACCTGCCCTGGATCATTGCCGGCCTGGGCTTGGCTGCGCTGTACCTGCCAACCTACTGGAACGCCTGGAACGGCATCTGGCAGACCGATGACATGGGCCACGGCCCGATCATCGTGGCCATCCTGGCCTGGCTGTTCTGGGGTGTTCGAGACGGCATCCGTGATGCGCCTACAAAGAGCCTGCCAGGCGTGGGCTGGCCCGTGTTGGCGTTTGGCTTGGTGCTCTACGTTTTAGGGCGCGTTTTCAACGCCAGCAGCATCGAGTTCTTCTCGCAGCTGATCGTGAGCGTGGGTGTGTTTTTGCTGATTAAGGGTGCGCGCGCCGCGGCTGTGGCTTGGTTTGCGTTGGTCTACATGATCTTCCTGGTGCCGCTGCCGGGCACCTTTGTCGACGCCGTGACCGGCCCGCTGAAACACTGGATCTCGGTGATCGTGGTCGATGCGCTCTATGCCCTGGGCTACCCGGTGGCCCGTACCGGCGTGCTCATCACCGTGGGGCAATACCAGTTGCTGGTGGCCGATGCCTGCTCCGGGCTGCATTCAATGTTCAGCTTGGGTGCGTTGGGCACCTTGTTCATGTACATCATGAAGCGCGACAGCCTGGTTCACAACACCATCATGGTTCTGGCCATCCTGCCCATTGCGTTCCTTTCGAACATCGTGCGGGTCAGCATCTTGGTGCTCGTCACTTATCACCTCGGCGACGAAGCCGGCCAAGGCTTCCTGCATGGAGCAGCCGGGATGCTGCTCATGCTGGTGGCGCTGGTGATGTTCTTCGTGCTCGATGCCGTCGTGTACCTCTTTTGGGCGCCTAGGGCCAGGGCCAATCGGGCTGGTGCCAGCTAGATCAAGTTCCATTGTTGCGGCAAAACGAATATCTGGTCGCGGTTGCATATCAGGCGAATACCCCCATGTCTTCAAGTGAAATTTCTGTCGCCAAGACAGATGAAAAGTTAGCTCTTAATAAACCACCATCCGTGCTGCCGATCGATTTGGTTGCCGGATACTCTCTCGATGCGAAATTGGCTCGCTCGATCGGCGAAAGCTATAGTGATAAGTATGCTTTTGCCAGCCCATTCCCGAATATTTTTCTGGACGGATTTTTACCTGAAGAGGTAGCCCGATTGGCCTTGGAGAATTTTCCGCCACGACCATTGCCTTCGGATCGTACATTTGAAATGGGATATGCCGGCTTGCACAAAAGGCAAATTCTTCCGGAGGAATGTACAACTCCGGTTCGACGCCTCTTTCATTTCTTTAACTCCGCACCTTTCATTCAGTTTCTAGAAGGCTTGACATCAATTCAGGGTCTCATTCCTGATCCATATTTCAGTGGCGGCGGTTTTCATGAAGTATCGCGCGGGGGACTACTGGGCGTGCATGCAGATTTCAGAATAAACGAGCAGTTGCATTTGCAACGCAGAATGAACGTAATAATATATCTGAATGAAGGCTGGCGTGATGAATACGGTGGCAATCTGGAACTATGGGACAGGAAGATGCAAGAAAAGTGCGTCGAGATTGCGCCAATTTTCAACCGATGTGTGATATTTAATACTGATTCCGATACATATCATGGTCATCCAGATCCTTTGAATTGCCCTGATGGTGTTTTGCGAAAGTCAATGGCGCTCTATTATTATACGGCGTCAAAGGGTATATATAACGAAACCCCCAATCTCTCGACCATCTATCAAGCACGCCCGGGCGATTCGGGCGTCACCCAGCGTGAGGCGTTTGGCCTGCGTCTTGACCAGCATTTACGCCAATGGGTTCCACCGGCGCTGCAGCGCTATGTATTCGGCATCAAGCGGCGGCTTAGTCGTTGAACACCCGACTACGCCGGGAAGACCTGCGCTCGCCAAGCGTTTGCATCTGCGTGCTTGCCTACGCCTGCTTACCCGTTGAGTTGATTCGGTGTTGACCAATATAAAACCTCTAATTGTTGTCCTTGGGCTGTCTCTGTTCCTGCTCGTCTTGGCAAAGCCAATATGCCTTCGATTTATGAGCGCAGCAGATTTCGAGCGCCGCCGCAACCTATGGGTTGCACTGACTGTCATTGGTTTCGTCAGTCCCTCATTTTGGCTCTTTCTCTTATTTGCCGCACCGTTGCTCTATTTTTGTGGCAAGAAAGACTCCAACCCGGCTGCATTGTTTTTGTTGATGCTTCATGTCATTCCGCAGGTAAATATTCCAATACCGACGGTTGTCATCAACAGTCTGTTTGATCTTAGTAACTACCGATTATTGTCTCTGGTTGTACTATTACCTGCCGTTTTGAGATATTCTTCCAGATCACAAGGTATGGAGTGGGTAAGATTTAGGCGTATCGATGGTCTTGTTTTAATGTTTGCGATATTCCAGTTGGTATTGTTCATTCCATACGAACATTTCACCAACACCATGAGAAGGTCATTTCTATTTCTGGTTGATTATGGTCTGATATATTTAGTATTTAGCCGGGCCTCGACGGAACAGCGACGCATAGTTGATATGATGGCCAGCTTTGTCTTGGCCGCGACATTAATGGCGTTGGTAGGGATATTTGAAGGTAGCCGTACATGGTTACTCTATACGGGTATAAATCAGGCGTGGGGAGATCCAAACGTTTTCTCATGGTTGTTGCGTGACGATGGTCTTCGCGTTCAGGCGGCGACGGGACATGCCATTTCATTGGGCTATATTCTTGATCTGGCAATAGGATTTTTCCTGTGCCTTCAGATTGGTTTGAAAAATAAATACTACAAGTTTTCGGTGTTCTTAATTCTCGCGCTAGCGCTCTATTTGACGATTTCCCGTTCACCATGGTTGACTGCCGTTGTCATCTATTTCTTCTATAACTTAATATCTGCAAAAGCAGGTAGCAATACTTTTTTAAAGCTTTCCGCACTTTCCGTCGCGGCAGCTTTATTTCTAGTATCACCGCTTGGTCAACCCATTGCTGAAAAACTGCCATTCATTGGTACAGTCGCCGGTGACACCGTTGAATATCGGGAACAATTGTTCGATATTTCATGGCAACTCATTCAACAAAACCCGTACTTTGGCAGCCCTAATGTTCTGTCGCAGATGGAGCTATTGCGCCAAGGCCAAGGCATCATCGACTTGGTTAACGTCTATGCTGCTACAGCCTTGTTCTTTGGTGGCGTCGGTCTATTGATATTTCTTCTGCCCTTTGCGGTGGGCGTCGTTGGCGCCGTGTTTTGCGCGCGTCGCGCGGTGCGCAACGGTCACCCGATCGCACCGGTAGCGGCGGCTGTGGCGGCATGCATGATTGGCACACTGTTTTTATTCGGGGCAGTGAGTTATGCATACTGCATTCCGGTCATGTACTGGATTTTGACCGGCCTGGGCGCAGCCTTGGCAACGCAGCGGTTCGCGGGCGCGCCCGCGCGCGAGAACTTGATCCAGTCCGGCGAGATGAGCCGCGCCCTGACCGCACGCCGCCGCGCGGCTTAAGCTCTTGACTGCCGCACAGCCGCCGGTGTTGCCTGGCGCAGCAGGAGCGCAGCTGGGAACCGAGGCGCGCGGAGTGAATCCGATCATGACTTCATGAAGCTTCTGCGGGGCATTAATGTGCGTGGCGAGGTCTTTGCCGTCGCTGTGTCGTTCGCCGCCATGCTTGTCATGCGATTGGGTAGCAGCATCATCTTGTCGCGGCTGCTTTACCCCGAGGCGTACGGACTGCTGACAATACTCATGTCCATTTTGTTCGCGATCGAAATGCTCTCGGACATAGGAGCCACCAACTTCGTGATCCGACATGAGCGCGGCGAGGAGATGCAGCTGATCAACACGGTCTGGTCGGTGCGTCTTTGCCGGGGCGTGTTGAACGCGATCTTGCTTTACCTGGCTGCGCCATGGATTGGCCAGCTATATGGAAGTCAGAGCATCACCGAGGCTCTGCGCGCACTGTCACTTATTTTCCTATTCGGCGGCCTTGAGACAATGAGTTATGCCGTCGCCGCCAGGAGAAAGATGGCTCGTATCACTGCGTATATCGAATTGAGCTGTGTACTGCTCACCACGATCATTACCATTGGGCTGGCTTATGTATTACGCAGTTACTGGGCGCTCGTCATCGCTGTCTTGATTCAACGCGCGTTGATGTCAATATGTAGTTATTTCATATTTCCTGAAATGCGCCCTCATTTCAAGATTCATAAGGATGATCTTCCGCCACTATTTGGTTTTATCAAGTTTGCGATGCCTGGGAGCATGCTGACTTTAGCGGTAACTCAATACGACAAGCTGATATTTCCACGAATGTTCGATATCCATTTGCTTGGCCTGTATGGTATTTCACAAAATATCTCTGGAACCATCGCAACCCTGGCAATCCGATCAGGTCAGTCTGTTCTCTATCCTCGATGTTCGCAATGGTATCGTGATACACCGGAGTCAATGCAGGAAAAATTGTATAAAGAAAACAAGAAACTGATTTTTCTTTTGATGGCGATCTGTACACTGGTCGGTGGGGCCGCCATGTTGGTTATTCAGTTGCTTTATGATAGCCGATACGAGTATGCTGGACGTATCATGCAGATCATGATGGTGCGCGCAACACTCGAATCCATGTTGGCATTATCGTTATGTGTAATGACATCGACGGGATATATAAAAGGCGAATTGATCACCAGCGGCATGCGTTTAGCATCGGTAATACTATTTAGCGCTACTGGTTATGCAATTGATGGGTTCATCGGATTCATGATTGGCCTAGCCATCGAGCCATTGCCCGCGCTCCTCTACATCACCTATCGGCGCTATTTGGGCGGCTTAGGCCGCTGGCAGATTGACTTGAAATTGGTCACCAAAATCATCGTTGCATGGCTGGCGGTGCTCTTGTTGGCACTGAATATTGAATCCTCAAGCTGGTGGGCCCATCGCCCTGGGGCGTCGCGCCAGGGCCCTGTCGTGGAAAGGCCAAAGGCAGCTGACTGCAAGTACTTTACATCCGTACAGTGGCCGGCATGCTAATCACCACCGGCCGGGAAGGCTCAGCATCTGAAGTGCACCGTCAAGATTTTCTTGATTATCTCCGTGGGTTGGCAGCACTGCTCATGATTGCCAACCATGGTGGATACGCTTTGTTGCGTCCCGAGCAGCTTAACCACAGTGTCATTGGTCTAATAGTTTTTGTTGGCAGCATGGCACCTGCCCTATTTTTTCTGACAGTTGGTTTCGGAATCGGATATTCAAATAAAAGCTCAAGCGCCAATAACTTAATCTCATCAACCCTGCCCAAAGTGATTTTGTTATTATTGGCTGATTTGTTTTTTCGCCGCGGTCGCATAGATGAATTAGAGATAGATTTCTTCGGATTCATTGGTTTAATGACGCTTATCCTGGCAACATTCAGAACTTTCAAGATATCGAGCATGATGTTGATCGTTTTCGGCGTCTTGGCATTTGCAATGCGATACCTCATTGGCCCATCAATGAGAGATGTTTCTACATATAATATTATAGACTGGGTTGTCGGATTCCATGCCATAAACGGTATATCATATCCGCTAACACCATGGATAATATACGGCATTGTTGGTATGTTTTTAGGACAGAGCAAATTACTTTTAGAGCACCAGTTATTGGTAAAACCTCGAACGAATTTTACATATGGATCACTGGTCATCGGCGCGTTTCTTGTCTTCATATCGTTACTGATGACTCACGGAGGTCGGGAGTATTTTAGATGGGGAACCGTCAGCATCAGTTTCTTCATTCTGTCGTTGGCCGTGTTGATCTTCTCGTGGCGTTTGGCCAAAGGTTTGAGCTGGTTGAATGGGCGCGGCACCAGATGGGTGAAATTGCAGGGAACGGCGTCCCTCTTGGTTGTTCCCGTGCATTACGGCCTACTGGAAGTATTGAAACCACATGCCTTGCCTGGCATCCTTGATTGGACTTTCATCGCTGTGCTTGCTGCGCTCATTACGGTTTCCTTTCTTGCGGCAAAGTCGATCGAGCGCCTGTGCAATGGCGTTGCGGTCGGGCATTTCTCTTTTGTGGTGATCCCCTTGGCGGCAGCAGCGGCCACCGGTTTAGCGCTGTATCTGTCATTTGGCGGACTGGGCGGCATCAGATTGAGTGTCACCTCGTTCATCGGTCAAGTTCTGGCGGCTCTGCTGCTGGCATGCCTGGCTGCAAAGCCTGACCGCAAAGGCCGCCAAGGTCCCGACCGTCACCACCAAGCGTCTCCTCCGCATCGACTGGATCCTTCATAACGAAGTACATCCTTGCTCCCGGTGACCTTCAGCCTGGACGACGAGCGGGCATGGCCGCGGTTCCGGTGGGACGAGGCCAGCGGTGGGTTTGTTGGCGATCTTGCACAGGTCATATCGGCAGTTCAACCGATACTCGAATTCAACCAAGTGGCTACGTGTTCCTGGTCAAATTGACGGTATGAAACGTTCTGGCCAGTGCGGTCTTCAGGTCGCCAATGGCAGCGTTGATCCACAGCGGCTCGGGGATCTCGCCGGGCTTGCATTCTTCGATGAGGACAGCGCCGGTCATGCATCAGGTTTCGATGTCCGAGTCAAAGCGGGCCAGGCCGTCGCTGATCTCCCTGGCCGTGGCAGTGAGGTGCGTGTTGATTCAATCATCAACCGCAGTCGGAGCAAAGCTTGCGACCGTGTTGAACTTGAGGCAGTCCGGAAGCCATTGAACCGTCAGCGAGAAAGAGACAACAATTCATCCCTTTGCACCATGGTGAAATGAGGATCTCGCGATCCACGAGAAACGCCATCGAGGCGGTCACCTTCGCGCCAATTCAGACTTACTGCTTATCATTGCTAGACCTGAAGTGAATTTCATGAACTCATTCAATATAAAACAGTATCTCTTGACAATGTCACTGGGAAGATTTTTTATACGTTTCCGAGACACCTTAGCGATGCTTCGAACTGCGTATACCTCGCCTGAGGCTGTTGGAACGCTTGCCAATGATATTCTTGCAACAACACTTGTCACATCGATAAGCAGGCCCGGTACAACTTTCATAGACGTCGGGTCTCACATCGGATCAGTCATCTCGGAGGTGCGATTTAATGATTCGTCAATCAAGATCATTGCAATTGAGGCCATTCCAGAGAAAGCCAACCGTCTCAAGCATTACTTTCCATTTGCAGAAATTCATAGTTGCGCTGTTGGTGATAAGAGTGGAAAGGTATCTTTTTTTATTAACACCAAAAATAGCGGCTACAGTAGCTTAGCGAGACCGAATGGTTTGAGTGAGCACGCGGCAGTCGAGGTGACGGTTCCGATTGAACTGTTGGACGATATCGTCCAGGCGATTGATGTCGACGTCATCAAAATAGACGTTGAAGGTGCCGAACTGGGAGTGTTGCTTGGCAGCACGAAATTGCTTGATCGATCTCGTCCGATCATCATGTTTGAAAGCCCTCCCCCGTCGAGCGATGGACTTGGCTATAGCAAAGAGGCGCTGTACGATTTTCTCAATGCAAAGAATTATTCAATCCTCACTCCAGGCCGCGTCGCCCATGACGGCCCCGGGTTGACGGCTGCGGGTTTCCTTGAAAGTCACTGGTACCCTCGGCGCACAACCAACTACTTCGCAATTCCAAATGAGCGTCGCATTGAAATTAGGGACAGGGCAAGAACTGCGCTGCAGCCTTGACCGATGTGACACCGACTGAACCAGGCAACACGCGATGCGCCTGTCGCCAGCCGTTGTTGCAGGTGCTGGCGAGGCGCACCGCGGCGTACCGTGCTGGCCCCAGAATACGCACAGCGGCCACCACGAGACGCACCACGGCCCTCGGAGAAGCCTCAATGAACAGACTGACGCGCCTCACTGCGATAACCTTGCTCGGCTTGGCGCTGCCGGCCCACGCCAAAGACCGCCAAGAGATCGAAGTCCACATCGTCCAAGGCCGCATCACCGTGCCCGAAGAAGTGGCCACCACCACGGTGGAAGACACCGCCCTGGTGTGGCGCATCATGCAACCGGGCTTTGAATTCAGCGTAGACGGCATCGTGCTGGAGTCAGCCGGCAAGCACCAATGCCGGGTGATGAACGATCGGCGCCTGTACCGCTGCAACAAGCTGCGCCATGACCGCGGTGAGCGCTACAAATACATGGTCAAGGTGATCGACGTGCGCCAAGGCGTGCCGCTTGAGCCGCTGGACCCTTTCATCCAGAACAACTGAGCACCCGGCGGCGCAGCCGCCGCCGCTGCGTCAAGCCGCGGCGGCCACGCCAGCCATCAGCGCGTTCACGCGGGCCACCGCCAGGCCCAATTCGGAAGCCGCGCCGGCGCCGATCTGTTCAGCCAGCGCCGCAGCCTCTTGCAGGGCGGCACGTGCCGACGCGGCCTGGCCGGCCAGCCATTCGCACTCGGCGCCCGCGCACAACAGCACGCCCAGGCCGCGCTGGTCGTTGAACTCGCGCAAGATGGCCTGGCCGCTTGACAGGTGGTCGCGGGCCGGGTCGAACTGCCCTTCCCGCGCCAAAGCCAGCCCGAGGTAGCCCCGGAATTCACCCTCGCTGCGGCGGTCGCCGATGCGCCGTGCCGAGGTGATCGCTGCGTTGAAGCTCAACATCGCCTGGGCACGGCGGCCCCAGACGTCATAAACCAGCCCCAGATTGCACAGCACGATGCATTCCAGTTGCACATGGCCGATCTCGCGCGCCACCTGCAACGCCGCCTCGCCGGCGCTGCCCGCGGCGTCGAGTTGGCCGAGCACGAAGTTCATCATGCCCACGTTGCACAAGGTGTTGCCTTCGAGTCGGCGGTCACCGATCTGCTGGGCGATGTCGAGTGCCTGTTCGCAATGGGCCAGCGCTTCAACCATGCGACCGAGGTCGGAATAGACATTGCCCAGGTTGCCGAGCAGGTTGCCTTGCATACGCAGGTTGGCTTGCCGTCGCGCCAGGGCCAGGCCCTGTTCATAGGCCGCCAGCGCCTGAACCATGTGGCCGAGGTTGTGGTGTATCGAGCCCAAGGTGTTCAAGGCCATGCATTCCAGCACGAGGTCGTTCGCGCTGCGTGCCAAGGCCAGCGCTTCGCCGATGGCAGCCTGGCTGGGCGCCACATGCCCGCTGCGCAGGTGAAACTCGGCCACGTCGATGTGGACCATGGTTTGGCGAACCGTGTCGCCCGCCTGTTGCGCTGCTGCCATGGCCAGCGCCAGCGCCTGGCCGGCGGCAGCATGTTGGCCGCACGATCTCGCGGCGCGCCCATGCAGGTACTGCGCCAGGGCGAGTTCGCGCCCCTGCAAACCCGGCATGGCGCAGACCAGCTCGCACAACGCCAGGCCGCCCTGATAAGGGCCGTGGTGGTTGATGGCGGCCCAGGCCCCTTCCAGCGCGCCGCAGGCACTGCCGCTGTCGCCGCCGGCCACGGCATGGCGGCAGGCCGCGGCCAGGTTGTCCAGCTCGGCGCAGGCATGTGCCACCGCGCGATCCGGCCCCAGCGCGGCGAACCAAAGATGGTGCCGGCGGCGCGCGGCGCTCAGGGCCTGCGGCCCGCTGCCGGGGTAGCGCTCGGGGGTTTGCAAATGTTCCAGGGCATAGGCCTGCACGCTGATCAGCAGCTCGAAGCGTTCGTCGGCCAGCGGGCGCACGAAGGACTTGTCGACCAACGAGATCACGGCGTCGACGATCCAGGGCGCGCCGTCATACGCGCTCAGGTCGAGCACGCCCTCGGCCGCTTCCAGCGTGAAGCCACCTTCAAACACGGCCAGCTGCGCCAGCGCCGCCTTGTCGGCCAGGCTGAGCAAGTCCCACGACCAATCGAACGCCGCGCGCAACGTGGCCTGGCGATCCAGCCGGCTGCCGCTTGAAGCCAGTAATTTGAAACGTTCGCTCATGCGCGCCAGCAGCGCGCGCGGCGGCAGGCTGCGCACGCGCGCGGCGGCCAGCTCGATGGCCAGGGGCAGGCCGTCGAGCAGTTTCACCAGCGGGCCGATGGCGGCCTGGTCTTCGCCCGTGGGCGCGAAGCCGCGCTGCGCGGCGGCGGCGCGCTTCATGAACAAGGCCTGGGCGTCGGCGGCGGTCATGGGCGCCAGCGCCAGCGCCTCTTCGCCGGCAATGCCCAGCACCTCGCGCGTGGTGACGAGAAAGCGCGCCTCGGCAGCGCGTTCCAGCCAATGGCCCACCGTTTCCTCGGCATGGCGCGCCACCTGCTCGAAGTTGTCGAAGATCACCAGGCAGGCGCCGCGCCCGGCAATGGCGTGGCCGAGCTGGGCCTCCGCGCCTTCCTTGCCCAACGGCACATCCAGGCCTTGCGCCACGGCGCTGAGCACGCCGTCGAGCGTGCGCGCGCTGGCCAGGTCGCAAAACCACACGCCGCCGGGAAAATCTCCCAGCCAGGCCCAGCCGAAGTGGGTGGCCAGCCGGGTCTTGCCGCTGCCGCCCATGCCCAGCAGCGAGACCAGCCGCGCGCCGGCCTCGAAGCGCTGGGCCAGTTCCTGCAAGGTGTGGCGCCGGCCAACGAAGGCGTCGCGCTCGGCGGGCAGGTTGTGGCGCACTTCGCGCACGGGCAGCCACAGCTCGCCCTGGCGCACGACGCGATAAACCTTTTCAGCGTCGGGCGGCGGGCGCAGGGGTGAATCGTCGTCGCACAGCTCGAACAGCTCGATCGGCTCGGCCAGGCCCTTGGCCCGCCAATGGCCGTGCGACACCAGGCGCAGCGTGCATTCGCCCAGCGCCTCGCGCGCCGCTGCGGTGAGCAGGGTCTGGCCCGGGCCGGCCACGCTCATCACCCGCGCCGCGGTGGGCTTGCTCAGGCCGTCAAGCTCCAGCGGCTTGGCGCCGCGCGCCACGTCGGCCGCCGGGTTCTCGCGCAGGCTCACCGGGCCCACATGCAAGCCGGCGCGGGCCCGCAGCGGCGGCTCCAGCCGGGCCAGCGCGCGGTGATAGGCCAGGGCATAGCCGGCGGCGTCAGCGGCGTGCTCAAACAGCAGCAAGAAGCCGTCGGTCTTGTCGATCTCGCGGCCGTGCCACTGCGCCAGCAGGTCACGCGCAATGCGGTCGTGCGCGGCCCACAGCGGCGCCATGGCCGCATCGCCCAGGCGCGCTGCCAGCTCGGAGCTGTCAACGATGTCGACCAGCAGCACGGCAGCGGCGGCCAGGTCGGCGGTGTTCACAAGACAACCTTCGTGCTGCGCACCGCGGTGCTCATTCCGGCTCGATCCGCGCCTTGCGAATCACCTCGGACCAACGTTTGATGTCACTTTGCAGCAAACCCTGTAACTCGGCCGGTGTGCTGGCACGCAGGCTCACGCCCAGCTTGCCCAGGCGTTCTTGCACGGCCGCTGCGGCCAGGGCTTCGCGCGCGGCCTGGTTGAGCCGGCTGACCACCTCGCCAGGCGTGCCCGCCGGCGCCGCCAGCGCGTTCCAAGAGGCCACGTTGTAGCCGGCCACGCCGGCCGCCGCCACCGTGGGCACGCCGGGCAGGGCAGGGTTGGCTTGGTCTGACGTGACCGCCAGCGCCTTCACCACGCCTGCGGCCACCTGCGGCAGCATGGGGCCGACGATCTCGAACGCCAGATCCACCTCGCCCGCGCGCAGCGCCGTCAGCACGGCGGGCGAGCCCTTGTAGGGCACCAGCGTCACGTCAATGCCCGCTTGCGTTTCAAACAGCGCAGCGGCCAGGTGCTGTGTGCTGCCCACGGCGATGGTGGCCACGTTCAGCTTGCCGGGGTTGGCGCGGGCATAGGCCAGCGCCTCGCGCAGCGTGGCAAAGCGCGAGTTCGCCGGCACGAACAGGCCCAAATCGAAGCTGCCCAGCGTGGTGATGGGGGCAAACGCGCTCAGCGTGTCGTAGGGCAGCTTCTTGAACAGGCTGGCACTCAGGGCGTTGCTGTTGCTCATCAACAGCAGCGTGTAGCCATCGGGCCGCGCGCTGGCCACGGCTTGCGAGGCGTTGATGCTGCCGGCGCTGGGCTTGTTCTCCACCACCACCGCCTGCCCCAGGCTGCGCGCCATGTGCTCGGCCACGGCGCGCGCGGTGCTGTCGGCAATGCCGCCGGGGCCGAAGGGCACGATCAGGCTGATGGGCTTGCCGGGGAAGGCGGCCTGCGCGTGCGCGAACAGCGGTGCGGCGACCACCCAGAGCAGGCAATGGCGGCGGCTGAAAAGGGGTTGCGGCATGGCGGGAACTGTACCCGCGGCCAACGCGTGGCGCGCGTTGAAACAGGCCGTACCATCGTTGTATGGGGCTGGCGGCAGGCGCCAAGCGCAGGAGACAAAACCATGACCGAACAAGATGTGGATGTGCTGATCATCGGCGCCGGCTTGTCCGGGATCGGCGCGGCTTGGCACCTGAGCAAGCACTGCCCCGACCGCAGCTTCACCCTGTTCGAAGGCCGCGAGGCGCTGGGCGGCACCTGGGATTTGTTTCGCTACCCCGGTGTGCGCTCGGATTCGGACATGTTCACGCTGGGCTATTCGTTCCGGCCCTGGACCCAGGCCAAGGCGATTGCCGATGGCCCGGCGATCCTGAGCTACCTGCAAGACACGGCGCGCGAATGCGGCATCGAGCCGCGCATCCGCTACGGCCACCAGGTGCAAAGCGCCGATTGGTCGAGCGCCGAATCGAAGTGGACGGTGCGCGCCTTGCGCAAGAGCGATCAGCAGGTGGTCACTGTCCGCTGCAACTTCTTGTTTGCCTGCACCGGCTACTACAGCTACGCGGCAGGTTACATGCCCGAGTTTGCCGGCATCGAGCAATTCAAAGGCCGCGTCGTTCACCCGCAGCAGTGGCCGCAGGATCTGGACTACGCAGGCAAGCAGGTGGTGGTCATCGGCAGCGGCGCCACGGCCGTGACCATCGTGCCCGAAATGGCGAAACAGGCGGCGCATGTGACCATGCTCCAGCGCTCACCCACCTACATGCTGGCGCGGCCCTCGGTGGACGCCATCTCCACCTTCTTGCGCAAGGCCCTGCCCGAGCGCGTGGCCTATGCGCTGACGCGCGCCAAGAACGTGCTGCTGGGCATGTACGTGTTCAGCCTGTGCAAGCGCAAGCCGGCCAAGGTGGCGGCGTATTTCATCAACGAGGTGAAGAAGGCCGTGGGTCCGAAGGTGGATGTGGCCACGCATTTCACGCCGCGCTACAACCCCTGGGAGCAGCGCCTGTGCCTGGTGCCCGATGGCGACATGTTCCAGGCGCTGAAGGCTGGCCGGGCATCGGTCGTCACTGATCACATCGAACGTTTCACCGCCACCGGACTGGCCTTGCGCAGTGGCGCCACGCTCGATGCCGACATCATCATCAGCGCCACCGGCTTGCAGTTGCAGCCCGGTGGCAGCTTTGCGCTGCGCGTTGACGGCAAGCTGCAAGACTCGGCGCAGACCGTGAACTACAAGGGCGTGATGTACTGCGGCGTGCCCAACCTGGCCGCCACCTTCGGCTACACCAATGCCTCGTGGACGCTGAAGGCCGACCTGACCAGCCGGTACGTGTGCCGGCTGCTCAACCACATGCGCCAGACAGGCGCCAAGCAGTGCTGGCCGCAACTGCAAGACGCCGCGTTGCCGTTGCTGCCGTGGGTGGATTTTTCATCGGGCTACTTCCAGCGCGTCATCGACCACATGCCCAAGCAGGGCAGCACCAGGCCCTGGAAGTTGAATCAGAACTACCTACTTGATGTGATGGCGCTGCGCTTCGGGCGCGTCGATGATGGCGTGCTGGGTTTTGTGAGCTGAAGCCCCTGCTTGCGGGCTGTGCGCGCCGCCGGGCAAGGGCTAGGATCGACCGGATCAGCTCGGCCCCCATTCACTCAGCGGCGCCCCATGCCTCATACCCTTATCAACCGAGCTCGCGCCCTGCTGGTGGGCGCCCTGGCCTTGGCCGGCCTGGCCGCCTTCTTCGCCACGGTGCCGGCATACACGCCGCCGCCGCCTCTGGTGCAGGCGCGCCAGGTCTATCCGGTTGACCGCCCTCAAGGCGCGGTGCTGAAAAGCAAGACCCGCGTGCCTGGCAGCAAGGCCGGCAATGTGACGGTGGAGCCCAGCACAGTGCCCCTGTCCACCATGGACGTGCGCCTGGGCGGCAGTGGCGCGAGCGCCTTCGCCTCGCCCGGCACGTCCTTCGCGGCCAACCTGCTGCGCAATTCGCTGATGTTCGGCCGCGGGCCGATGCAGACCGAAGGCTGGTTTCCGTCAGACGCCCATGGCGCCTTTGACCCCACCACCGGGCAAATGGTGATGGTCTCCAATGGCAGCTACATGATCTACAAGTACGGTGACGACTTCAGCCTCACCGATGAGCGCGTGGGCCGCAAGTTCTGGTCCGACTCCAGCAACGGCAACACCTTGAGCAGCAACCCCACGCCGTACGACGCCGTGGTGCATTTCGACCGTGTGGCACGGCGCTGGGTGATTGCGGCGCTGGAAGGCTCGGGGCCCACATCCAACCTGTTGCTGGCGGTGTCAAAGGGCGCGGATCCGAAGCTGGGTTGGAACAAGCGGCGCGTGAGCGTGGTCTACGATAACCGCTGGCTTGACCGGATTCACATCGCAGCCAACCGCGATCAGATCGTCCTCACCGGCAACTACTTCCTCACCACGGGGCGCACCGCCGCCGACACCAGCACGCTGGGTGCGGCGCTCATCTTCGACAAGATGGCGCTGTACGCCAACGTCAACGCGGCCTTTGACACGGTGCGCCTGCCGTATCAGTCTGCGGTGGCGGCGGATGACTTGAGTCTGAGCAGCACGGACTTTCGCCTGGTGTTCAACGAATTCGACCAGCCCATCACCCACATGGTGAGCCTGGCCAAAGTCAACAACGTCTGGACGCTCACGCCCTTGTCGGTCACCGGCGCGGTGTGGAGTCCCATCAGCCTGGGCTTTGACACCGACTACTTGCGCCACGACAGCCGCATCCTCGACTGCGTGCGCCGCAACGGCCTGGTGTTTTGCGTGCACACCGGGCGCGAATACAACCTGAACCACGTGGTCTCGATCTGGACCCAGTTCACCGACGCTGGCCACCTGGTGCAGTACGGCAGCAACTTCGTGCCGTCCACCTATATCGGCAGCTATGCCGACTCCGGCGCCACCCCGACCTTCAAGGCCGTGGTGCCCACGATTTCAGTCGATGCGAACAGCAACATGGCGATCAGCTTCACCGCCATCGACGCCAACGACAGCCAGAACAGCGACTGGTTGTGGGCCGCCGGCACCGGCAACGACCCGCGCGTGGCCATGCTCTGGCGTGCGCCCACCACGGCCGTGGGCATGCTGGAGCCGAACGGTCAGGAGCTGTTTGCCGGCAAGACCGCGGTGAATGGCGAGCAGGCCAACACCGGTGCGGGCCAGATCGGCTCGCAATACCGCATTGGCGACTATGCCGGCATGGTCAACATCGGCACAGGCAGCTTCTGGGCCGTGCATGGCGTGGGCACCAGCAGCGTCATCACGGTGCCTGTGCAGGTGAACGGGCAGACCGTCAACCAGGCGATCGACTGGGTGCTGAAGTACAACTCGTTCGCAATCCCGCCCGGCGCGGCGCCGCCAAACGTGGCGGTGGCCAGCGCCACGGGCTCAGCCGGCGTGCTGGCCTTCCGGGTGAGCAACGCGCAAGCCACGGCGGCCAGCAAGCTGCGCGTGTTCGTCAAGGCCGGCAACGGCGTCACGTTGTCAGGATCCACCTTCGACAGCCGGCCCTGCGCCAACGCGGGCACGCCCGAGCAGGTGTGCACGCTCGACCAGCTCGCACCCAACGCCACCGCGCAGGGCCTCATCGCCTATTCGGGTGGCGGCGAAGTGAATGTCTACGCCACCACCCTCGCGGGCGACACCAGCACGGCCGACAACAGCGTCACGCTGGCGGCCGCCGCCACGGGCGGCACAGGGGGCACAGGGGGCACAGGGGGGGCCGGCGGAACGGGCGGCGGCAGTGCAGGCAGCAGCAGTTCGGGCGGCGGGGCGCTGGTCTGGGCCGATCTAGCGGCTGCCTTGATGGGCCTGCTGGCCCTGGCCTGGGAGCGCCGCAGCGCAGCGGTGCGGCGCACGTGGCGTTGACCTCAGGCCGGCGTATACACCTCGGTATCCACTTCGCTTTGCGCCTGCGCGTTGTAGCGGTTGCCGCGAATGGCGGGTGGCGCGAAGTGGGCATCGAGCCGTGCCGTCAAGCCGGGTGACAGGCTCACATTCGCCGCACCCAGGTTCTCATCCAGGTGCGCCAATGAGGTGGTGCCGGGAATGGGCAGCACATGCGCGCCGCGGTGCAGCAGCCAGGCCAGCGCCAGTTGGGCGGGCGTGCAGCCGGCCTCTTGCGCCATCGCCTCATACGCCGGCAACAGAGCCAAGTTGTCTGCATAGTTAGCCGGCTCGAAGCGCGGCATGCCGCGGCGGATGTCCTTGTCGTGCAGGCCGCTCACGCTGCGCAGCGTGCCGGTGAGAAAGGCGCGCGCCACCGGGCTGAACGCCACGAAAGCGGCGCCGATTTCCTTGCAGGCTTGGAGCACCGCAATTTCGGGGTTGCGCGTCCACAG
>JANOXU010000230.1:0-1698 GCA_031418595.1 Burkholderiales bacterium | reverse complement strand
CGCCGAAGCTCTTCGCAAGCTCGACCGCCTCGTTGATCGCGACCTTGTACGGGATCTCGATGCAGTGCGTCAGCTCGTAGACGCCGATCATCAGCACGCCATGCTCGACCGGCGACAGCAGCGTGGTCTTGCGGTCGACATGGCGCGCGAGCACCGCGTCGATCGCCACGGCCTCGCCGATGCAGCCGTGCAACAGCGCGTCGAAGTGGGCCGTGTCGCACTTGTCGAAGCCGTCCTGCTCGCGCACGTGGGCGTCGACCAAGCCGGCTTCGGCGCCCGAGACCAGCCATTCGTACAGGCCCTGCAGCGCGATCTCGCGCGAGCGGCGGCGCGCCGACTTGGGTTTCGTCGGCTTGCCGGCGGGCTTTTTCTTCGGCCCGGGCCCAGGCCTGGATCTCGTTTTCGACGGTCAGGATGGCGTTGGCCACCGGCAGTTGATGGTCGAGCGACACGCGCGTGATGCCGGCGCCGCTTTCGTTGGCCACGAGTTCGAAGTGGTAGGTCTCGCCGCGGATGACGCAGCCCAGCGCGATCAGCGCATCGAAGTCGCCCGACTCGGCCATCGCCTTCAGCGCCACGGCAATCTCCAGCGCGCCCGGCACCGTGACCTGCTTGATGTCGGTGCTGTCGACCTCCAGGCGGTCGAGTTCGGACAAGCAGGCTTGTGCCAGCTTGCTGGTCAGGGCGTCGTTGAAACGGGCGCGCACGATGCCTATGCGCAGCCCTTCGCCCATCAGTTCGGCCACCAGTTCACTGACGGGCCCGCGGTCTGCGTCTTTCATGGGTGCTCGCTTTCATCGGCAGCGCGCCAGGCACTGCGCTGGTTGCAGCGGCGCGGGGGCGGGCCGGGGCCCGTCTGCGCCATGATTCAATCTTGGGGCGCCGCGGCGAAGCCGGTCACTTCCAGGCCAAAGCCGGTCATGCTGGGCATGCGTCGCGGGCTGCCCAGCAGCCGCATGCGGCCCACGCCCTGGTCGCGCAGGATCTGCGCGCCCACGCCGTAAGTGCGCAGGTCCATCTGCAACCGGGGTGGTGTCGGGGTTTCGCTGGGGATCAGCTTGGGCAGCAGCGCTGCCGCGTCGGTGCTGCAGTTCAACAGCACGGCAATGCCGCGCTCGCCGCGGCGCAGTTCCGTCAGCGCTCGGGCGAGGGGCCACGAGTGACCGGCGCCCGCCACGTCCAGCAGGTCCATGGCGGTGAAGGGCTCGTGCACGCGCACGCTCACCTCGTCATCGGCGGTCCAGCGGCCGTGCGTCAGCGCCAGGTGCAGGTTGCCGCCCTTGTCACGATAGGCCGTGCATTCGAAGCGGCCCGCCGGCGTTTCGAGCGCGCGCGAACCCAGCCGGTTGACCAGGCTCTCGTGGCGGCTGCGGTGACCGATGAGGTCGGCAATGGTGCCGATCTTCAGCCCGTGCTGACGGGCGAACACGCGCAGGTCGGGCAACCGCGCCATGGTGCCGTCTTCGTTCATGATCTCGCAGATCACGGCCGCCGGCGTCAGGCCGGCCATGCCGGCGAGGTCGCACCCTGCTTCGGTGTGGCCGGCACGCATCAGCACGCCGCCGTCCTGCGCCTGCAGCGGGAAGATATGGCCCGGCTGCACCAGGTCAGACGCGTGCGCGTCCTTGGCCACCGCCGCCACCACGGTGCGCGCACGGTCGGCCGCCGAAATGCCGGTGGTGACGCCGGTGGCAGCTT
>JANOXU010000229.1:0-7578 GCA_031418595.1 Burkholderiales bacterium | reverse complement strand
CGCCCTGGGCGAGTGGCTGGCCTGGCTGGCCACCCCCGGCCACGGCTTGGGTGTGCAGGCCGCGCAAGCCCTGGAGCAAACCCTGCTGGCGGCCTTGCGCGCAGAACTGAGCATCGAGTTGAAGCATTCGCCGCGGCCGCTGTTCGCTGAAATGTCGGGCGGCGCCGAATCCTGATCACAGCTGCTGTGCGGCCTCGGGCAACCACTGCCAAGCCCCGATTGACAGCGCCACCGCTTCGTTTAGATTGCGCGGCAATCGGTACGCTAGCGTAACAACTGCGGCGCCCCGCCTCATCATCCCCCCTGATTGGAGATCGCACCATGATCAACCGCCTTCGCCGCCTCGCACTTGGCGCTGCTGCTGCCGCCGCCGCCATGGTCAGCCTGGCCACGCCGCCGGCGCTGGCCCAAACCGGCCCCATCAAGATCGGTCTGTTGATCATCGACAGCGGCCCCTTCGCCACCTACGCCAGCCTGATGGAAGAAGGCGCCAAGGCGGCGGTGGACATCCTCAATGCAGAAGGTGGCGCTGCCGGGCGCAAGTTCGAACTGGTCATCCAGGCGCATTCCGGCGCACCCGCCGCCGCGTTGGCCGCGGCCACCAAGCTGGCGCAGCAAGCCGGCGTGAGCATGCTGATGGGCCAAACGCTCAGCTCGCATTCGCTGGCGCTCACGCCCAAGCTCGACGCGCTGAACGTCATTCAGATCGAACATTACGCGCAAAGCAACGACCTGATGGGCAAGGGCTGCGCGCCGAACTACTTCCGCGTCAACACGCCCGATGCGCTCACCACGCGCATGATGCAAGACTATGTCAAGCAAACCGGCGCCAAGACCTGGAACCTGATCTCGGCCGACTATGCCGCGGGCCAGAGCTTCAGCAAGGCCTTCGCTGAACTGGTGCAAGGCATGGGCGGCACGGTGCAGCAAAACCTGTTTGCGCCGCTGGGCACCAGCGACTTCGGCAGCCAGATTTCGCAGCTTTCGAAACCGGCCGACGCCTTGATGGTGACGCTGTTCATGAGCGACGGCCAGAGCTTCGCCAAACAGCAAAAGCAGTTCGGCCTGTTCGACAAGTACAAGGCCATCATCGGCAACGGCTTTGCCACCGACTTTCAGCTCGATGCCCATGGCGACAACGTGCTCGGCGTGGTGAACGCGCTGAGCTGGACGCCTGAACTGCCGGGCGCGCGCAACGCGCTGTACGTGAAGGAATTCGTGCTGCGCGCCAAGCGCCGCCCCTTCTACACCGACGCCGACATGATGGTCGCGCTGGAAGTCTTCCGCGCCGGCGTGGTCAAGGCCAAGTCCACCGAGCCGGCCAAGGTGCGCAAGGCCCTCGAAGGCTTGAAAATCGCCACCATCTTTGGTGAAAACGAAATGCGCGCGGCCGACCATCACCTGATCCGCCAGCACGGCATGGCGCAAGTGGTGAAGAGTGCGGGCGGCAAGAACGCCTTCCAGATGAAGGTGTTGAAGTCAGGCCCCGAGATCTACCCGGCGCCCAACCCGGAATGCAAGGTCGGCTGAGAGCCTGATCTCATTCGGTAAGCGGTTTGGATTTCGCCCAGCTCTTCAGCGTCGCGCAACTGGCCAACGCCCTGGCGTTGGCATCGTTGCTCACCATTCTGGCCAGCGGCCTGGCGCTGATCTTTGGCCTGCGCGACGTGATGAACTTTGGCCATGGCGCGCTGTACATGCTGGGCGCCTACATGGGCTACAGCGTCACCAAGGTGGCCAACTTCTGGGTCGCGCTCATCCTGGTGCCGCTGGCGCTGGCGGCCATAGGCGTGGTGTTCGAGCTGGCCGTGTTGCGGCCACTGCAAAAACGCTCGCACATGGATGTGGCACTGGTCACCTTCGGCATCGGCCTGATCCTCGGCCCGGCGGTGCACAAAATTTGGGGCACGGTGCCGCTGTCGGTGGAGCCACCCGCGGTGCTGGCCGGCTCCACCATGCTGTTCGGCACCTTGTACCCGCTGTACCGCTTGTTCATCATCGCCGTGGGCTTCAGCACCTGCCTGGGGCTGGCGGCCTGGTTGAAATACACCACCAGCGGCATGCACACGCGCGCGGTGAGCCAGCAGCCGCATGTGGCACGCATGATGGGTGTGAACACCGATCGGCTGAGCCTGCTCGTCGTTTGCCTGGGCACCGCCTTCGCCGGCCTGGCCGGTGTGCTGGCCGGGCCTTACCTGTCGGTGGACCCGGGCATGGGCGCCAGCATCCTCATCAGTTGTTTGATCGTGGTGGTGGTGGGCGGCCTGGGCAGCATCGGCGGGGCGATAGCGGCGGCCGTGGTGTATGGCTTCATACAAGTGATCGGCACGGTGCTGCTGCCTTCGGTGGCGGTGCTGGCGCCTTACCTGCTGCTGTTTGCCGTGCTGCTGTGGCGGCCCCAGGGCTTCGGCCGGGGGCGGGTTTCATGAACCACCCCCTACGCGCTTCGCGCGCCTTCCGGCACGCAGGCCGGAAGGCCTTCGCAGGCGTGAAACAGTCCGCAGGGACTGTTTCACGTCCGGGCTCAGCCCTCTCAAGGGGGGCAAGCCCGCACCGAGCGAGCGCCTGCGCGCTCGCGAGTGGCTGGCGAGCGCCTATCGGCCTGCAAGCCGATAGGCACTGCCAGCGGACCGGCAAAGCCGGCTCCGCGGCAGTCGCTTGGCTGTTTCGTGCCCCACGCGGTGGCGCTCAGCAATGAAGCCCAGCGTCGCACGCATCGCCCTGTTTGCCGCCGTAGTTGTGGCCGGCCTGTTCGTGCCGCAGGTGCTCACCAACAACTTCTACCTGGGCCTGCTGATCAACGGCATGCTGCTGGGCATTGCCGCAGTGGGCATCGGCTTTCTCATGCACCAATGCGGCCTGGTGATGTTCGGCGTGGCGGCCTTCATCGGCCTGCCGGCTTACCTGCTGGGCATGGCCAGCAACCAACTGGGCTTGAACCTGCACGCCGCGGTGGCGCTGGCGCTGTTGGGCTGCACGCTGTTTGCGCTGGCCGTGGGCGCGCTGGTGGTGCGGGCCCGGCCGCTGCCCTTTGCCATGCTCACCCTGGCGCTGGCCCAGATGCTGCGTTCCACCACCATGCTGCAAGCCATGCGCCCGCTCACCGGGGGTGATGACGGCTTGACCATGCAATTCAGCGGCAGCTTCATGGGCCTGTCGCAATCTGAACTGGGCAAGGCCGTCAGCTTCTGGCCGCTGGCCTGGGTGGCCTTGTGCGCGGTGCTGCTGCTGGCCTGGCTGGCCGCGCGCTCGCGCTTCGGCCAGGTGTTGCGCGCCACGCAGGCGAATGAAGAGCGCATGCGCTTTTCCGGCTTCAACACCTATGTGCCGCGGCTGCTGGCCTTCACGCTGGCCAGCTTCATGGTTTCAGTGGCCGGCGTCTTGATGGGCCTGAACAGCGCCTACGCCTCGCCCGAGTTGCTCGACTTCGCCACCGGCGGCCATTCGCTCGTGGCCATGCTGGTGGGCGGCGCCGGGCAGGTGGCTGGGCCGCTGCTCGGTGCGCTGCTGTACACCTGGGGGCAAGACGCTTTCGGTGCCACCGGCCACCTTGAATTGCTCACCGGCATTGCCGTGGTGGCGGTGATCTCGGCCTTCCCGCAAGGCGCATCGGGCTTCTTGCTGCAAATGTTGAACAAACTCAAAGGCAAGCCCCGTGCTGCGCGTTGAAGACCTGAGCGTGGCCTATGGCAATGTGCGCGCGCTTGAAGGCGTGAACCTTGAAGTGGCGCAGCGCGGTGTGCTGCACGGCATCATCGGCCCTAACGGTGCGGGTAAGTCAACGCTGATGGACGCCATCACCGGCCGGCGCAAGCCCACGCGCGGGCGCGTTTACGTTGAAGGGCAAGACATCACCGCGCGCAGCGTGGCCTGGCGCCGCCGCCACGGCATGAGCCGCTCATTCCAGCGCACCAGCATCTTCCCGGGCCTCACCGTGCGCGAGCAGCTCGAACTGGTGGCCAGTGAACTGGGCGAGCCCAACCTTGATGAAGTGATCGACGCCTTTGAGCTGCGCGCCGCGCTCGATGAGCCGGCTGACAGCATTGCCTATGGCGACCAGCGCCGCGTTGACATCGCCCTGGCCATGATCGGCCAGCCCAAGCTGATGCTGCTCGACGAACCCGCGGCGGGGCTGTCCACCACCGAAACCACGGCGCTGTTCGAACACCTGGGCAAGCTGGTGCGCCGGCGCGGCGTCACGGCCTTGGTGGTGGAGCATGACGTGGACGCCGTGTTCCGCTTCTGCGATGCCGTGACGGCGCTCGACTTGGGCCAGCTCATCCTCACCGGCACGCCGCAGGCTGTGCGGTCTGACCCGCGTGTGATCTCGGCGTACCTGGGTACGGCGGCATGAGCGCTGCACGGCCGCCCCGAAAGCGCTCGCGCCCCCTTGGGGGGCCGGCCCGCAGGGTCGTGGGGGCAACATGAGCGCTGCACGGCCGCCCCGAAAGCGCTCGCGCCCCCAGGGCCGTGAAGCGGCCCTTGAAGGGCCGCGGGGGCCGACCCGCAGGGTCGTGGGGGCAACATGAGCTTTTTGCAGATCAAGGATTTCAGCGCCGGCTACGGCAAATCCGTCGTGCTGCGCAGCATCAACCTGAGCGTGGATGAAGGCGAATCGGTGGCCGTGGTGGGCAAGAACGGCGCCGGCAAATCCACCTTGCTGAATTCATTCTTCGGCGGCACCACCATCAAGGGCGGCAGCCTTCAAGTGGGTGGCGTGGCGATTGAAAAGCTGCCCGCCTATGCCGCACCCAAGCATGGCGTGAGCATCTCGCCGCAGGGCCGCTTGATCCTGCCGCACCTCACCGTGCAAGACAACCTGCTGCTCGGCGCCGCGGCTGGCCGCAAAGGGCAGTGGACGCTGGCGCGCGTGCATGAACTCTTCCCCATCTTGCGTGAGCGCAGCGCCAAGATGGGCAATGAACTTTCCGGCGGCCAACAGCAAATGCTCGCCGTGGGCCGCGCCCTGCTGGGCAACCCGCGCGTGCTGCTGCTCGACGAGCCTTCAGAAGGCCTGTCGCCCATCCTGGTGGATGAGCTGGTCAGCACCTTCAACAAAATTCGCGCCACCGGCACCGGCATCCTGGTGGTGGAACAGCACTTGAACCTGGTGCGCCGCACCACGCAGCGCTTTGTGGTGATGGCCAAGGGCGAGATCATTGCCAGCGGGTTAACGCAAGACATAGACAGCGAGCAACACCGCGCCGCCCTGGCTTTCTAGGCGCGGCACGGCCTCCGACCGGAGCCACCACATGCAGCGACGACACGTTCTTCAACACAGCCTGGCCGCCAGCGCAGCGCTGCTGGCGTCGGCAGCGTGGGCGCAGCGCAGCTACCCCAACAAGCCCATCACCTTCGTCGTGCCCTTTGCCGCCGGTGGCGGTGGCGATGTGGTGGCGCGGCTGCTGGCCAAGGCGCTTTCAGAACGCATCAACAACCCGGTGGTGGTTGAAAACCGCACCGGCGCCGGCGGCAACCTGGGCGCGGCCTACGTGCTCAAGGCGCCGGCTGACGGCTACACGCTGCTGAACATGTCCAGCACCTACCCGATTCAAGCCGCGGTGAGCAAGCTAACGTTCGACGCGATTGAAGACATGCAGCCGATCATGATGGTCTCGCGCGACCCGGCGGTGGTGCTGGTGCACGCTGAATCACCCTGGCGCGACGCGCGCGAGCTGGCCGCGGCGGCCAAGCGCGCGCCCGGCACGCTCACCTACGGCTCGGCCGGCGTGGGCTCGATCGCCCACCTGGGCATGGAAGAGCTGGCCTATGTGATGGGCGTGCAGATGCTGCATGTGCCGTACAAAGGCTCGTCGCAGGCCTTCACCGACGTGATTGGCAAGAACATTGCCATGATGCTCACCAGCGCCACCTTCGGCGCGCCGTTCATCAAGAGCGGGCGCGTGCGGGCCATTGGCATTTCAGGCCTGAAGCGCTTGCCCACGCTGCCTGAGGTGCCCACCTTCGCCGAGCAAGGCTGGCCCGAATACCAGGTGTTCGACTGGAAGGCCGTGGCCGGGCCCAAGGGCATGCCGCCCGAGGTGGTGGCCTACCTGAACCGCGAACTGAACGAAGTGCTGAAGCTCAAGCAGGTGCAGGAAAAGTTCGACGCCGAAGGCACCGCGGGCATCGGCGGCACGCCCGAGCAAATGCTGGCCACGGTGCGCGCTGACATCGAGCGCTGGCGCAAGCTGGTGCTGGCCGCCAACATCAAAATAGAGTGACCATGACCCTTAACCAACAAATGCGTGCGCTGCTGGTGAATGGCGCCGGCCACATCATGCCCGGGGCGGGCAATGCGCTGGCGGCGCGCATGATCGAAGCCACCGGCCACAAGATGTTGATGGTGAGCGGCGCGGCCGTGGCCAACACGTTCCTCGGCGTGCCCGACATCGGTTTGGTCAGCGTCACCGAGCTGGCCGCGCATGTGGCGGCGGTGCGCGACGCGGTGAACATTCCCATCCTGGCCGACGCCGACACCGGCTTTGGCAATGCGCTGAATGCCCGGCGCACGGTGCAGTTGCTGGAGCGTGCCGGCGCCAACGCCATCATGCTGGAAGACCAGACTTATCCCAAACGTTGTGGCCACTTCGACGGCAAAGACGTGATCCCCCAGGCCGAGATGGTGAACAAGCTGAAGGCCGCGCTCGATGCCCGGGTGGACGCAAACCTGATGATCCTGGCGCGCACCGATGCGCGCGCGGTGGAAGGTCTTGCAGCGGCCCTTGACCGCGCGCGCGCTTATCAAGAAGCCGGCGCCGATTTCCTGTTCGTTGAAGCGCCGCTGAACGAAGAAGAACTGCTGGCCATCCCACGCGAAGTGCCGGGCATTCACATCTGCAACATGGTGATCGGCGGCAAGACGCCGCTGCTGCCGCAAGCGCGCCTGGCCCAGGCCGGTTACGCCGCCATTTGCTACGCCAACGCCGCCTTGCAGGCTTCGCTGCTGGCCATGCAGCAGGTGCTGGGGCACTTGCATGCGCAGGGCTCGATTGCGGGCGTGGAAGACAAGTTGATGATGTTTGCGCAGCGCCAAGAAGTGCTCGACGCCGCCCACTACAAGGCGCTGGAGCAACGCTACAAATGACTCATAGCGGCGCACAGCCCAGAACTTTCCTCGACAAGGTCTGGGCCGACCACGTCATCACGCCCTTGGCCGGCGACATGGATCTGTTGCAGATCGACCGCCTGGTGCTGCATGAACTCTCCGGCAGCCAGGTGGTGCGTGCCTTGGCCGAAGCCGGGCGCACACCGGCCTGTCGGGCGCAGGTGTACACCGTGATCGAACACCTCATCACCACGCGGCCGGGGCGCGGGCCGAATGAATCGCCGTCGAAAAGCGGCGCGATCATGATCGACACCACGCGCAAGGCCTCGCGCGACTGGGGCTTTCACTTCATCGACGTTGACGACCCGCGCCAGGGCATTGCGCATGTCATCGTGCCCGAGCAAGGCATCGTCTTCCCCGGCGCCACGCTGGTGTGCTGCGACAGCCACACCAGCACCGTGGGCGGCCTGGGCGCGCTGGCCTGGGGCATCGGCGCCAGCGAGGCCGAGCATGTGCTGGCCACGCAGACC
>JANOXU010000228.1:0-3202 GCA_031418595.1 Burkholderiales bacterium | reverse complement strand
CATCTTCACCCAGACCGAAACGAACGATGTGAACAAGGTGCCGCTGCTGGGCGACATCCCCTACCTGGGCAACCTGTTCAAGAGCCGCACCAAGTATTCCAGGCGCACCGAACTGCTGGTGTTCATCACGCCCAAGATCGTGACCGACCGTTCCGCGGCGCGTTGATGAACAAGCCCCAGGCAGACAGGGAAATGACGATGATGAGTGCTAACTTCAGACTGCGTGGCGTGGCGCTGCGGCGGGTGTTCATGCTGGTGTGTGCCGCATCGGTGGCGGTGCTGGCGGCCTGCGGTGGCGGTGGGGGTGACCCGGGCGCCAACATTTTTGACCCCGTCGCCGCGCCTGGCACCGTGGTGGCGCCCAAGGCGGCGGATTTGTCGCTGGCTTTGAGTGCGGGCACCTTGGCTAACAACGGCATCAACGCCGTCACAGCCACCGTCACCGCGGTCGACGAGAACCGCAACGCGTTGCCGAACATCCCGGTCACCATCAGCGTGGACAACAATGCCGTGGCCACCGTCAGCGGTAGGGCCACCAACACCAACGGTGTGGTCAGCGCCGCCATTGGCATTGGGGCGGATCGATCGAACCGCACCATCGTCGTCACCGCGACCAGTGGCACCCTGGTCAAGACGGCCAGTTTTCAGGTGTTCGGAGCCACCCTCTCCGCGCGCGTGAACCCGGCCATCGTGGCGCCCGGTGGGGCCGGTGAAGTTGAGTTTGTGCTCACGGATTCGGCTGCCAATGCCATGGTTGGGCAAGAAATCGTCGTCGCCGGCGTGGGTGGCGTGGAAATTCGGGGTAGCACCGGTCAGAACGGGGAATTCAAGTACAGCTACACCGCGCCCAGTGCAGCTGGCGCGCTCGACATACGCGGCGCTTCGGGTGGGGCCACCACCAGTGGTGCCGTGCAGGTGCAGTCAGACAGCACGAGCGTGCCGGCGGCGGTGGGCATCGTGCGCTCAGCGTCGGTGTCGGCCAACCCCAGCGTGGTGCCAGTCAACCTACTGGGCTCCAACAGCAACCGGGCCGAAATTCGCGCCCTGTTCTTGACCGACGCCAACGCCCCAATGAAGAACGTTCGCGTGCGTTTCGATTTGGATGGTGACCAACAATCCATCGGCGGAACGGTGTCGTCGGGCGCCAACGTGGTCTACACGGATGCGAGTGGCGTGGCCACGACTTCATACATCCCGGGCAGCCGATCCGGCTCCGATGGCGGTGTGACGGTTCGCGCGTGCTGGAGCAACACGGACTTCGGCGCGGGAGCCTGTCCGGCGAACGCGAAGACCACGCTGACGGTGAGTTCCGACCCGCTGTCGGTCAGCATCGGTACGGATGGGCAGATTCTGCTCGGCAGCTCGGGCATCGATTACGTCAAACGCTATGTGGTTCAGGTCAATGACTCATCGGGCCTGGCCAAGGCTGACGTGCAGATCACGCCCTCGGTCGACCTGCTGCGCTACCTGAAGGGCTACTGGGAAGTCTGTGGCGACAAGTGGTGCAAAGTCACCACTGCCGTGTGCGGCAACGAAGACCTTAACCGCAACGGCATCAATGAGATCTACTCCAACGGTGGCGTGGAGGATGCCAATGGCAGCCTGAATTTGGTAAGCGGGCGCCCTGCTCTGGAGCCACGGAAAGGCGATGTGGTCGTCAGTTTTGAGGGGCCATCGCGAACCAACTCCAGTGGCCAGGTCGTGCTGCGCCTGAGCTACCCACAGAGCGTGGGCTCATGGGTCGACTTCAATCTCGTCGTTGCCGCATCCGTAGCAGGAACGGAAGGGCGGGCTAACTTCCAGCGCGTGTTACCAGTGCGCAGCGACGAAACGTCGGACGCCAAGGCCGAACCGCCCTTTGTGATCAGCCCCTATGGCGTGCTCGCCAGCCCCACCGTCCTCGTCACGTCGCCCGAGGGCAAGAGCGGCATGCTCTGCACCAACCCTAACTGATGACGTGACCATTGCGCTGGTCGGCATGCCCGGCAGTGGCAAGTCCACGGTCGGGCGCCATTTGGCGCGGCATTTGGGCTTGCGCCTGATCGACAGCGACCATGAAATCGAGCAGCGCATCGGCATGTCGATCCGCAGTTGGTTCGAGGCCGAGGGCGAAGCGGCGTTTCGTGACCTTGAGCAACAGGTCATCACCGAGTTGGCGGCATTGCCCAACATCGTGCTGGCCACCGGTGGCGGCTCGGTGCTGCGGGGTGCCAACCGCGACGCGCTGCACCGCCATTGCCACGTGTTCTACCTGCGCAGCACGCCTGAAGAACTGTTCCGCCGCCTGCGCCGCGACACCCATCGCCCGCTGCTGCAAGGCGGCGACCCGCAGCGCCGCCTGCGCGACCTGTTTCATGACCGCGACCCGCTGTACCGGCAGGTGGCGCATTTCATCGTCGAAACCGGCCGGCCTTCGGTGCCGGCGCTGGTGAACATGGTGTTGATGCAGTTGGAGCTGGCCGGCTTGGTGCCCACGCAGCCAGCCCCGCAGACAACCGCGCCGCAGCCGCAGCCGCCCAACGAAGGCTGAGCCCGCGGCGGCGCAGCTTGCCCCCGTAAACTGCCGGCCATGAACACTGGCCTGCACGAGCAAACCGTTGTCGTTGACACCGGCACCAACCGTTACGACATCCGCATCGGCGCCGGCCTGCTCGATGCCCCGGCATCGTTCGCTGGCCTGCCACGTGCGACCTGCGCATTGATCGTCACCAACACCACCATCGCGCCGCTGTATGGCGCGCGTTTGCGTGCGGCGCTGGCACCGCACTACGGCCGCGTGCTCACGCTCGAATTGCCCGATGGTGAAGTGCACAAGGACTGGCCCACACTGAACCTGATCTTCGAGCGGCTGCTGGCCGAAGGCTGCGACCGCAACACCATGCTGTTTGCACTGGGCGGCGGCGTGGTGGGCGACATCACCGGCTTTGCCGCGGCCTGCTACATGCGCGGCGTGCCGTTCGTGCAGGTGCCCACCACCTTGCTGGCGCAGGTGGATTCTTCCGTCGGTGGCAAGACTGCGATCAACCACCCCGCCGGCAAGAACATGGTCGGCGCGTTCTATCAGCCGCTGCGGGTGATTTGCGACCTGGCCACGTTGAACACCTTGCCGCCACGCGAGTTGAGCGCCGGGCTGGCCGAGGTCATCAAGTACGGGCCGATTGCCGATGCCGAGTTCTTGAGTTGGATCGAAACCAACCTGGCC
>JANOXU010000227.1:0-7617 GCA_031418595.1 Burkholderiales bacterium | reverse complement strand
GGCGTGCGCGCCTTCGAGTGCGCTGATCAGCGCCTCGGGCTGGTCGAAGCTGGGGTTGTGGTCGCGCGCATAGACGTTGCCCGAGCGGTACTGGTTGTCGGGGTCACGCAGGTACGTGGTGGCGGTGTGGATGGGCGGGGCGATGGCGCGCGTGGCCTCGTCCACCCACCCCATGGCCTGCGCGGCCAGGGTCTCAGGCTTGACGGATGTGGGGTTCATGGCCATCAACTACAGCGGTGCCGCCCGCTTCTTGCTGCGCAGCCAGGTGCGCACTTCCTTGGCCGTGGTGCCCCGTTCCTTAAGCTCGGCGGCCACCACATCGCGGTCGAGGGTTTCAAGTTCACGTGCGATGCAGGCGCTCAAGAACGCATCGCGGTCACCGTAGCCCTTGACCGACCAACCCACGCCGCCCGGCTGCGGGCAGCCCGGCCAGAAGGCAACCCAACGCCAATCGGGGTAAGTGCGGTCGTTGCGCTTGCGCGTGGCATTGGCCAAGCGCACACCGACCACGCCTGAGCTGTTGCGCGGGGTGAGCTTGCCCTTGGTGGAGTGCGCCGCCGGCAGCGTGGGCAGCAGTTCCTTGACCCAGCGCCTGGCCGCGCGTTCGGCTTTGTCCCAGGTTTTGAATTGCGTCAGCGGGAAGTTCTGCTGATGCAGTTCGCCCTGGCGGGTGATGCGCGCCATGACCGTGCGCATGGACTCGTTGATGGTGAGATACGTTGGCATGTGCGTGACTTTCGTTGTGCGAAACGCCCCCCGGATCCGTGCCCGGTGAGTGCGACTCCCTGCACCAAAAGGAGGCTCTGCGCAGGACACGGAACAGGCCCGTGGGTGATTCCTACGCAGTCTCCGGTTTGGCCGCGCAATTATGGCCAGCACCCCATCGATGCAGCATGGGGTTAGCACCCCTCACTCCTATGTATCCTGTAACAGCCAGGCTGATGCGCGCTCGGCCAACATCAAGGTCGGCGCGTTGGTGTTACCGCTAGGGATCACTGGCATCGCGCCCGCATCCACCACGTGCAAATGACGCACGCCGCGCACGCGCAAGTGCGAATCCAGCACGGCCAGCGGGTCGTCGGCGCGGCCCATGCGCGTGGTGCCCACGGGGTGGAAGATGGTGGTGGCGATGTCGCCGGCCAGCCGCGCCAGCTCTTCGTCGGTGTCGAACTGCGCTCCGGGTTTCCACTCAACAGGGTTGTACTTCGCCAACGCCGGCTGGGCACAGACTTGTCTAGTCAGGCGCAAAGAGTCGGCGGCCACCTGGCGGTCGGCAGCGGTGCTGAGGTAGTTGGGGCTGATCAGCGGCGCGGCGGCGAAGTCGGGGCTGCGGATGCTGACGCTGCCGCGGCTTTGCGGGTTGAGGTTGCACACGCTGGCGGTGAAGGCGTCGAAGGTGTGCAGCGGCTGGCCGAAGGCGTCCAGACTCAGCGGCTGCACGTGGTACTGCAAGTTGGGCCATTCGCGCTGCGCGTCGCTGCACGCAAAGGCGCCGAGTTGCGACGGCGACATGCTCATCGGCCCGCTGCGCTTGAACAGGTATTCCAGGCCGATGCCAGCCTTGCCTAGCCAACTGTTGGCCACCGTGTTGAGCGTGGGCACGCCTTGCACCTTGTACACCGCGCGAATCTGCAAGTGATCTTGCAGGTTGGCGCCCACGCCGGGCAGTTCACATTGAACCTCGATGCCGTGCCGGTGCAGCAGCGCCCCCGGCCCGATGCCCGAGAGCTGCAGCAACTGCGGCGAGCCGATCGCCCCGGCACACAGAATCACTTCGCGCGCCGCCATCATCTGCCGCCGCTGGCCGCCTTGCACCACTTCCACACCGGTACAGCGCAGCGTGCCGTCAGCGTCGCGTTGAGTCAGCAGTTTGGTGGCCTGCGTGCGCGTGTGCAGCTTGAAGTTAGGGCGCTTGAGGCAGGTGGGGCGCAGGAAGGCGCGCGCTGTGTTCCAGCGCCAACCGCGCTTCTGGTTGACCTCGAAGTAGCCCACACCGAGGTTGTTGCCGCGGTTGAAATCGGTGCTGGCGGGCAGGCCGGCTTGCTGCGCGGCCAGGTGCCAGGCGTCAAGCAATTCCCAGCGCAGGCGCTGCCGTTCGACCCGCCATTCGCCGCCGTGGCCGTGCAGCTCGTCGCCGCCGCCATGGTGGTGCTCATGACGTTTGAAGTAAGGCAACACGTTGTTCCACGTCCACGCCTCATCGCCCGTGAGCTGTGCCCAGGCGTCGTAGTCGCGGCTTTGGCCGCGCATGTAGATCATGCCGTTGATGCTGGAGCAGCCACCCAGCGTCTTGCCGCGCGGGTACAGCAGGCTGCGGCCGTTCAACCCGGCCTCGGCCTCGGTGCGGAACAGCCAATCGGTGCGCGGGTTGCCGATGCAGTACAGGTAACCCACGGGAATGTGAACCCACAGGTAGTCGTCCTGGCCACCGGCTTCGAGCAGCACCACGTTGCGCTTGCCGTCGGCACTCAAGCGGTTGGCCAGCAGGCAGCCGGCAGTGCCGGCGCCGATGATGATGGTGTCAACAGTGGTCATGGACCAAACGAAGCCGCACGGGCCGAGCGCCGGGCCGCCCCAAGCCGGCCCGCACCCCCTTGGGGGGTGGCTCGACGTACTCGACGAGCCGGGGGCACCATCACCTCGCAATGGGCATGGCGAAGTCAGCACCCTTGGCAATGCTGTCGGGCCAGCGCTGCATCACGCTTTTTTGCTTGGTGTAGAAGCGCACACCCTCTTCGCCATAGGCATGCGTGTCGCCGAACAGGCTGGCCTTCCAGCCACCGAAGCCGTGCCAGGCCATGGGCACGGGAATGGGCACGTTGATGCCGACCATGCCCACCTGCACGCCGCGGGCAAACTCGCGCGCCACGTTGCCGTCGCGGGTGAAGCAGGCCACGCCGTTGCCGAATTCATGCTCGTTGACGAGCTTCATCGCCTCGGCCAGGGTGGCCACCCGCACACAGCTCAGCACCGGACCGAAGATCTCTTCCTTGTAGATGCGCATGCTGGGGGTGACATGGTCAAACAGCGTGCCGCCGACCCAGAAACCACCCTCGCAACCCGGCACCTTGACGCCGCGGCCATCGACCAGCAGCTTGGCGCCTTCTTCCACCCCGGCGGCGATGTAGCCGCAAATGCGGTCGCGCGCCGCGGCGCTGGCGATGGGCCCCATTTCGGCATCAAGCTCGACACCGTTCTTGATTTTTAACGCCTGGGTGCGGGCGATCAATTGCGGCATCAAACGGTCGGCCACATCGCCCACCAGCACGCCCACGCTGATGGCCATGCAGCGTTCGCCGGCCGAGCCGTAGGCGCTGCCCACGAAGGCATCGACCACCTGGTTCAGATCAGCATCGGGCATCACCACCATGTGGTTCTTGGCCCCGCCCAGGGCCTGCACGCGCTTGCCGTGGCGCGCGCCAGTCTCGTAGATGTGATGCGCCACCGGGGTGGAGCCGACGAAGCTCAAGGCGCGCACGTCGGGGTGTTCGAGCAGCGCGTCAACCGCCACTTTGTCGCCTTGCAGCACGTTGAACACGCCCGCGGGCAACCCGGCCTCGTAGAGCAGTTCGGCCAGCAGCAGCGGGGCACTGGGGTCGGTGGGGCTGGGCTTGAGGATGAAGCTGTTGCCGCAGGCAATGGCCACCGGGAACATCCACATGGGCACCATGGCCGGGAAGTTGAACGGCGTGATGCCGGCCACCACGCCCAGCGGCTGGCGCATGACCCAGTTGTCGATGCCGGTGGAAGCCTGCTCGGAGTACGCACCCTTGAGCAACTGCGGCACGCCGCAGGCGAACTCCACCACGTCCAGCCCGCGGGTGACCTCGCCTTGCGCGTCGGTGAAGACCTTGCCGTGTTCGGCGGTGATGGCGCGTGCCACGTCGTCACGGTGGTGGCGCAGCAATTCAGCAAACTTGAACATCACCTGCGCACGGCGCACCGGCGGCAGGTTGGCCCAGGCCGGGAAGGCGGCCTTGGCGGCGGCCACGGTGGTGTTCACATCGGCCTGGTTGGCCAGCGCCACGCGACCGCTGACCTGGCCCAATGCGGGGTTGTAAACGTCTTGGTAGCGCGCTGAGCTGCCGGCAGCGGCGGCGCCGGCAATGTGGTGGGCGATGAGTTTCATGGCGTGGGCCGGTCAGTGGAAGTTGGGCGCATTTTCGCGCCGCCCACACCCCCGTGCCCGCGCGCCGGGCGCAAAACACTACAACACCAGCAACGCGCGAAAGTCGTTCACGTTGGTGAAGCTCGGGCCCGTGACCAGCAGGTCGCCCAGGGCCTGGAACAAGCCATAGGCGTCGTTGCGGTCGAGAAACGCCGCCGGCTTCAGGCCCAGCGCGGCGGCGCGGGCCAGCGTGTCGGGGCCGGCCAGCGCGCCGGCGTTGCTTTCGCTGCCGTCAATGCCGTCGGTGTCGGCCGCCAGCAGCCACACACCAGGCTGGCCTTGCAAGGCGATGGCGCAGCCGAGCACGAATTCCCCGGCGCGCCCGCCTCGCCCGCCGCTGCCCTTGACCGTGACCGTGGTCTCGCCCCCGCTCAAGATGACGCAGGGCCGCTGGAACGGCATGCCGTGCCGCGCCACGGCACGCGCCAGCGCGGCATGCACCTGGCCCACGGTGCGGCTCTCGCCTTCAATCTCGTCACTCAGGATGTGTGCGTCCAGCCCGGCGCTGCGTGCCAGCTCAGCCGCGGCTTGCAGGCTTTGCCGCGGCGTGGCGATCATCTTCACTTCGTGCCCGGCAAAGCAGGCGTCACCGGGCTTGGGCGTTTCCCACGCACCGCTTTGCAGCGCAGCGCGCGCCGCGGCCGGCAAGGCGATGTTGTAGCGCGCCAGGATGGCCAGCGCGTCAGCGCAGGTACTGGCGTCGGCCACGGTGGGGCCGCTGGCGATGATGGCCGGGTCGTCACCCGGTACATCGCTGATCGTGAGCGTGACCACCCGCGCCGGCGCGCAGCGCGCGGCCAGGCGGCCACCCTTGATGGCCGACAAGTGCTTGCGCACGGTGTTCATCTCGTCAATGGCCGCGCCGCAGTTCAGCAAGGCCTGGTTGATGGCGCGCTTGTCTTCAAATGCCAAGCCCGGCGCAGGCGCGCTGAGCAAGGCCGAGCCGCCGCCGGAGATAAGGCACAGCACCAGGTCGTCGTGACTCAACCCATGCGTTAGCTCCAGCAAGCGCTGGGTGGCCAGGCGGCCGGCTTCGTCGGGCACCGGGTGGGCGGCTTCAACGATCTCGATGCGCCCGGCCGGTGTGCCCGGCGGCACATGGCCATAGCGTGTGATGACCAGGCCCGACAGCGGCGCGTCTTGCGGCCACAGCCTATCCAACGCCGCGGCCATGGCGCCGCCGGCTTTGCCTGCGCCCAGCACCAGCGTGCGGCCTTTGGGCGGCGGCGGCAATTGCGCGCCGATGACGCTGCCCGGCAGCGCACGCGCCACCGCGGCGGCGTACAGCGCGCGCAAGAAGCCGGCTGGGTCTTGTGCGGCGTGGTGTGTCGCCGCGCCCATCAGCCTGTTGCCAACTCGTGCCGCGCCATCAGTTCGATGGCCTTGACCAAGGCTGAATGGTCGAGCGCCGCGCCGCCCTGGCCGGCCACCACCTGCATCAACTGCGCCGTGATGGCGGTGTTGGGCAGCGCCATGCCCAGCGCCTTGGCACCTTGCAGGGCGATGTTCAAATCCTTCTGATGCAGCCCGATGCGAAAGCCCGGGTTGAACGTGCGTTTGATCATGCGTTCACCGTGCACTTCGAGCACCCGGCTGGCGGCAAAGCCGCCCATCAAGGCCTGGCGCACGCGGGCCGGGTCGGCACCCGACTTGGCCGCAAAAACCAGCGCCTCGGCCACCGCGGCAATGTTCAGTGCCACGATGATTTGATTGGCCACCTTGGTGGTTTGCCCGGCGCCGCATTCGCCCACATGGGTGATGTTCTGGCCCAGGTGCTGGAACAGCGGCAGCAGCCGCGCAAAGCCGGCGTCGCTGGCGCCCACCATGATGCTCAGCGTGCCGCCCTGCGCGCCCACCACGCCGCCCGAGACGGGCGCGTCGAGGTAATCGCAGCCTAACGCGCGAATGCGTGCGGCAAAACCCTGCGTGGCCTGGGGCGAAATGGAACTCATGTCGACCACCACCTTGCCCGGCACCAGGCCGGCCATGACGCCATCAAGGCCGAACAGCACGGCATCAACGTCGGGCGTGTCGGGCAGCATCAGGAAGATGACTTCAGCGCGCTCGGCCACGCCGCGCGCCGACGTGCACTGCGTGGCGGTGCTGGCCGCGATGGCAGGGTCGACCTGGCTGCGGGTGTGAACGAACAACTGGTGGCCCGCGCTGATCAGCCGCTTGGCCATCGGCGCGCCCATCAGGCCCAGCCCGATGAAACCCAGTTTTTGCGAAGGTGTGGACATGGCGACGGCCGGTTGTGAAGGGGGCCGCTGCGGCATCGAGGCTGCAGCCGGTGACCGGTTGTAACCGATCGCGCCGCGGCGGCCGCTCAGCCCTGAACGAGGTGGTTGCGGAACTGCTCGCGCAGCTTGTTCTTCTGCATTTTGCCCGTGGCGCCCAGGGGAATGGCGTCAACGAACACCACGTCGTCGGGCGTCCACCATTTGGCGATCTTGCCTTCGAAGAACGCCAGCAATTCATCGCGGCCAAGTTCGACGCCCGGCTTCTTCATCACCACCAGCAGTGGCCGCTCATCCCACTTGGGGTGGAAGGCCGCGATGCACGCCGCCATGGCCACGCCGGGGTGTGCCATGGCAATGTTTTCAAGGTCGATCGAGCCGATCCATTCGCCGCCGCTCTTGATCACGTCTTTGCTGCGGTCGGTGATCTGCATGAAGCCTTCGGCGTCGATGGCAGCCACGTCACCGGTGGGGAACCAGCCATCGCGTAGAGGATCCCCGCCCTCGCCCTTGAAATATTCACCAATGATCCAGGGCCCGCGTACCAGCAGTTCGCCGCTGGTGGCGCCATCCCACTTGATTTCAGCGCCGTCTTCATTCACCACTTTCATGTCGACGCCGTAAATGGCGCGGCCCTGCTTGGCCATCACGGCGTAGCGGTCGGCCTGCGTGCCTTGCAACTGGCGCGGCTTGAAGCTGGCCACGGTGCCCAGCGGGCTCATTTCGGTCATGCCCCAGGCGTGCATCACGTGCACGCCATGGGTTTCATTGAAGCTCTTGATCATGGCCGGCGGGCAGGCCGAGCCACCGATCACGCTGCGCCGCATGGTGCTGAACTTCAGGCCGTTGGCTTCAACATAACCGAGCAGGCCCTGCCACACCGTGGGCACGCCGGCGCTGAGCGTGACGCGCTCGCTTTCAAACAGTTCGTAGAGCGATTTGCCGTCGAGCCCCGGGCCGGGAAACACCAGCTTGGCGCCGACCATGCACGCCACATACGGCAGGCCCCAGGCGTTGACATGGAACATCGGCACCACGGGCAAGATCACGTCGGCCGCGCCGCAGTTCAGCGCGTCGGGCGAGCACGCCGCCAGGCTGTGGATGACGGTGGAGCGGTGGCTGTACAGCACGCCCTTGGGGTTGCCCGTGGTGCCCGAGGTGTAGCACAGCGAACTGGCACTGAGCTCATCGAGCACCGGCCAGGTATAGGCG
>JANOXU010000226.1:0-53580 GCA_031418595.1 Burkholderiales bacterium | reverse complement strand
GTGCCCAGCATCACGTGGTCGGTGCCGTACTGGTCAATCAAGCGGCGCAGCATTTCGGGGTCGTGCGTGATGGTGTCGAAGTAGAACTTTTTCAGGTACGAAGAAGGTTTGCGTTTGATGACGGTGCGAGTGTCGGCACGTGCGCGCCAGGCGTGGTCCATGCGTGCCCAGTAGTGGGCGATGAAGCCGCCGCCATGCGCCACCAGCACCTTCAGCTTGGGGTGGCGCGCCATCACGCCGTCAAAGATCAGGTGCGACACGGCCACCGTGGAATCCAGCGGGTTGCCGATGACGTTGTTGAAGTAATGGTTCGTCAAGCGGTCGGCCTGCGTGTAGCCCAGCGGGTGCATGAAGATCAGGATGCCCAGCGCTTCGCAACGCGCAAAAAACGGCTCCAGGCCCAGGCTGGGTGTGCTGATCTTCATGCACCCGCTGGGCTACACGCAGGGTGAACGGCTGACCAACCACTACTTCAACAACGTCATCGGCAACCCGCTTGAATCGACCGTTGCGGTGTCGCACCTTATCTTTGATGGCGTGATGGCGCGCCACCCCAAGCTGAAGGTGCTGGTGGCGCATGGCGGCGGCTTCATCGCGCACTACTGGGCGCGCATGGACCACGCCTGGCGCGCCCGCGCCGACACGCGCACAGTCATCAAACGCAAGCCCAGCAGCTACTTGGGTAAGTTCTACTTCGACACCATCACGCACGACCCGGTGATGCTGGGCCGGTTGGTGGAGCAATACGGCGCCGACCATGTGGTGCTGGGCACCGACTACCCCTACGACATGGCTGATGACCACCCGCTGGACACGCTGGCCCAAGTGCAGCGCCTGGCCAAGGCAGACCGTGAGTTGATCGCCGGCGGCAACGCGGCGCGGCTGTTGAAGCTGAAGCTGTAGTCCGCGCCAGCGCGCGCAGGCTCATGTTTCCGGGGTGTGCTCGAAGGCGGACTGGTGGCCATAGCGGCCCAGATCGATGGCGGTTTCGCTGATCGCCTGGTGCAGGCGGCCAGCGCCGTTCGCATCGCAGCGGCCTTCCAGGTAGGCGCCCAGCCAGCGCGCGCGCGCCAGCGCCGCGGCGCCCTGTGGCTGCCGCACCGCGGCGTAGGCCGCCAATGCCGTGGCGCTGGCACCGTGCAGGCGCACAGCATCACACAAGGCCACGGCGTCTTCGGCCGCTTTGGTCACGCCCATGCCGATGTGCGGCCGCGCCACGTACGCGGCGTCGCCCAGCAGCGCCACGCGGCCTTGGTGCAGGCTGCTGCTGGCCAAGTCGTAGATGGGCTGCAAGAACGGCAGGGCGGTCTTGTGCACCACCTCGGCCCATTGCGGCGCGAGCAATTCGCAGGCGTCCTGGCGCATGCGCGCGATGTGCCGCCATGACACCTTGTGTGGCGGCAGGCCCAAGGGGTGGTGCTGGCCGTCGGCGTCGCTCATCAGGCTGCGCAGCGCTGCGCCCTCGACGGCCGGGCGGTACCAAACAAAGTTGTAGGCGCGGCGGCCCGGTGTGGTGTCAAGGTCGGCGCCGGCCACCGGGTAGCCGATGATTTGCTCGCGCTCGGGCACGCAAAAACCGAAGTAGGGAAACAGCGTGTCCAGCGTGTGGCGCGACAGCATGGTTTCGTCGCACACACCGCGCCAGGCCACGTAGCCAGCGTAGCGCGGCTGCACGGCGGGCCACAGTTGCTGGCGCACCCTGGAGCGAATGCCGTCGCAGGCCAGCAGCAGCTCGCCCTGCCAGGGCTGCGGCTCACCGTCAACCAGCGTGTGCAGCACCACGCCATCGCCTTGCGCTTGCACCTGCGTCACGCTCACCCCGGGGTGGTAGCGGTCGTTTGGGAAGGCGCGGCGAAGCAATTCGTACAGGCGGCTCCAAGAGGTCAACACCTGCGGCATGTCAAGCCGGGTGTGGGTGCTGCCGTCGGGGTTGAGCAGCACGCGGCCGGGCACTTCCACGCCCAGCGGCAGGTTGCTGCCCACGCCTGCGCGCTGCAAGGCCTGCGCCAGCGCGTCGTGGGTGACGATGCCGGCGCCGCGCCCGCTCATCGAACCGCGCACTTTTTCAAGCACCTGCACATCGTGCCCGTCGCGCCACAGCAGGTTGGCGGCAAACAGGCCGCCCAGCGAGCCGCCGGCAATCAGGATGCGTGCCAAACCGATGCCTTCAGCGGCCCACCGTGCGGGCTTGATCCCAGGCCTGTTTTTCGGCGAAGGGGAAGTTCAGTTCCACCACCACGCCGTTGGGGTCGTCCACAAAGAGCTGGTGCAGGCCGATACCCGGCACCTCGCGCTGGCGCGGCTCGATGCCGCAGCGCTGCAGCCGCGCCAGCACGCCGGGCAAGTCGGTGGCGAAAAAGGCCACATGGTCCACCGCGCCGGTGCCGTGCAGGGTGCTGGCACCGCGCTCGCCCAGGTATTGCGCCAGCCCGGCGGGGTCGTTGGCGTCGATGCCGATCAGGTGCACCGCCGCGTTGGCATAGGCCTGCAGCGGGCCCTGGTACAGCCAGTGCCCGGGAAAGGGGAAGTCGGGCCGCGGCCCCACCTGCAAGCCCAAGGCCTCAACGTAAAAGCGCCGCGTGGCTTCCAGGTGCAGCGTGCGAATCGAGATGTGGTTGATGCTCAGGGTCATCGTTGTTGCCTCACTGTTTGCGCCGCTTGCGCGCCGGGGCCGTGCTGCTGGACATGCGGTCCAGCACGTCGAACACCGCGGCCGTGTCGTGCTTGGCGTGGCCCATGCCCATGGCCGCGTCGTAGATGGGCACGGTGGCCGCGAACAGCGGCGCGGGCACACCGGCCTCGCGCAGCGCGGCGGCAATCAACTTCATGTCTTTCTGCCAGACCTCGATCTTCATCGTGGCCGCTTCCCAGCCGCGGTCTTGCATGAACGGGCCGCGCACTTGCAGCATGCGCGAGCCACCGGCGCCATCGGCCAGCACCTTCACCGCCTCGCTGGGCTTGATGCCCCAGCGCTGGCCCAGCAGCAAGGCCTCGGCGGTGGCCACGTTGTGAATGGCCACCAGCAAATTGGCCATCAACTTCATGCGCATGCCGTTGCCGAAGGCGCCCAGGTTGAATTGCGATTTCGAGAAGCCCTCGAACACCGCCTGCAGCTTCTTGATGGCGGCCTTGGGGCCGCTGGCGTAGACCGTCAAATCCTTGCGCGCGGCCTGCGCGCCGGTGCCCGACAGCGGGCAGTCCAGCAGCAGCACGCCCGCAGCAGCCAGCACGCGGCGCGCAGCCTCTTTGTCGGTGATGTCCAGCGTGCTGGTCTCCACCACCAGCAGGCCGCGTGCTGGCGAGGCTGCAGCGATGTGCTCGGCGCTTTGCAGCAGGGCCGCGGCGCTGGGCAGCGAGGTGATGATCACGTCAACGCTGCCGGCCAGCGTTGCAGCGTCGGCGCACACCTGCCCACCGGCGGCGCGAAAGCGCTTGCGCGCCGGCGCGCTGGGGTCGTGGCCGCTGACCGCGAAGCCGGCCTGCAACAGGTTGCCGGCCATGGCCGAGCCCATGATGCCCAGGCCCAGCAGGCCCACGCGCTGGAGGGGGCTGCTTTGGGCAGCTACGGGCGAAGGTGATTTGCGGGTAGCCATGGTGTGGGTGGTTTTGAGCACGCGTTTAAACTGGGCCGTAGGTTATCAGTTGAACAATAAGGAACACGCACCGTGACGAACCCTGATGCCGCCGGCCCAAAACATGCTGCGCTGGCCGTGGGCCTGGTGGGCTACGGCTGGTGGGGCAAGACCATCGCGCGGCAGTTGGCCAACAGCCCTTGGTTGAAGGTGGTGGCCGTGGCTGAAGTCGATGCCACTGTGCGCAGCGCGATGGCCACCGACCCCGTGCTGGCCGGCGTGGCGGTGCACGCCGGCGCCGCTGAGTTGCTGGCGCAACCGGGCCTGGAAGCGGTTGTCCTGTGCACGCCGCATTTGGAACACGCTGCGCAGATCGTGGCCGCGGCCGAACGTGGGCTGCATGTGTTCTGCGAAAAGCCCTTGTGCCTGACGCTTGAAGACGCGCAGCGCGCCGTCGCGGCCTGCCGCTCGCGTGGTTTGGTGCTGGGCATCGGCCACGAGCGCCGCTTCGAGCCCGAGGTGATGGCGCTGCGCCAGATGATTGCGCAGGGCCTGCTCGGCACCGTGCTGCAAATCGAAGCCAACTTCAGCCAGGACAAGTTTTTCGCGCTGCCCCAAGACAACTGGCGTTTGTCGAACGCCCATGCGCCGGTGGGGCCGCTCACTGCCACGGGCATCCACCTGGTGGATTTGAGCATCGCCGTGCTGGGCCCTTGCGAAACCGTGTGGGCGCGGCTGGCCACCCTGGGCTCAGCGTTCGAAAACGGTGACACGCTGGCGGTGATGATGGCGTTTGCGAACGGTGCCAATGCGCTGATCAGCGCCGTGCTGGCCACGCCGTTCGAGGGCCGCTTTGCCGTCTACGGCTCCAAGGGTTGGGTGGAGATACGCGACCGCACTCACCCTGAAAACTCCACCGGCTGGGACGTGACCACCGTGCTGCGCGGCCAGGCGCCGCAGACCCGTTTTGCGCCGCCGGCGCCCACCGTGCTGGCCAACCTGGAAGCCTTTGCGCAGGCGGTTCGCGGGGTGCGGCCGTACCCGGTGGCGCCACACGAGATGCTGGCTAATGTGGCCGCGCTGCAGGCCATCATGCTCTCGGTGCAGCGGCGTGCGCTGGTGGCCGTGCCGCAACCGCAGGTGGCGGTTTGCGGGTAGTCCCTCGGGTTGTATTTATCACTTGATCAACTTAGAGTCGGCCCATGAACACCGCCGCAGCCAGCCAGGCCGACCCGCGCGCGTGCGCGCCGGCGCCGCAGGCCTTTGACCCGCTGCAACTGCGCCGCGCCTTTGGCAGCTTCGGCACGGGGGTCACCGTGGTCAGCACACTGAGTGAGGGGGGGGCGCCTGGTGGGCGTGACCGCCAACTCCTTCTGCTCGGTGTCGCTGGCCCCGCCCATCGTGCTGTGGAGCTTGAACCGGCACTCACTCAGCCTGCCCGCGTTCGAGCACTGCGGGCGCTTTGTGGTCAACGTGCTGGCGCTGGACCAGGTGGCCGTGTCGCGTCGATTCGCCAACCCCAGGCCGGCGCAGGCGAGCGACAAGTTCGACGGCGTGGCCCACCGGCGCACACCGCAAGGCCTGCCGCTGCTGGAAGGCTGTGTCGCCACGTTCGACTGCCGCACCGAGCAGCGGCTGGAGGTGGGTGACCATGTGCTCTTCCTGGGCCAGGTCGAAGCCTTCGAGCACCACCCCAGCGCAGGCTTGCTGTACTGCCAAGGGCACTATGCGCGAGGCGTGGGCCTGGACGGCACCGAGCTGCGCTGACCCATCACGCCGTTCATCACGCCGCTCGCCACGCACGAATCACTTCGCACCACGACCCCATCTCAATGAAATTCAGCACCTTCATGATGCCGCTGCACCCGCCGGGGCGCAGCCCGACCGAGACCCTGCAAGAAGACCGCGAGGCCGTCATCCTGGCCGACCGGCTGGGCTACGCAGAGGCCTATGTCGGCGAGCACATCACCGATGCCGCCGAGACGGTCACTTCCAGCATGATCTTCCTGGCCACGCTGGCTTCGGAAACGAAACACATCATGCTGGGCACCGGCACGCTCAACCTGCCCAACACGCACCCGGCGGCCGTCGCCGCGCAAGTGGCCATGCTCGACCACTTGCTCAAAGGCCGCCTCATCATGGGCATCAGCCCCGGTGGCTTGATGAGCGACGCCGAGGTCTTCGGCAACCTGGGCCGCGACCGCAATGCGATGTTCGTCGAGTGCATCAACACGGTGTTGAAGATCTGGGAGTCCGAGCCGCCGTACAACATCGAGGGCCAGTTCTGGAACGTCTCGGTGCAAAAAACCATGATTCCCGAGATCGGCCAGGGCTTCATCATGAAGCCCTACCAAAAGCCACACCCGGCCATCGTGGGCACCGCCGTGGCGCCGTTTTCGCAAGGCGTAACCGAAATGGCCAAGCGCGGCTGGGGGCCCATTTCGGCCAACTTCCTGATGCCCGAGTGGGTGGGTAGCCATTGGCCCAAGTACGTGGAAGGGCGCGCGGCGGTGGGCGCCGTGGCGCAGCCGGCTGAGTGGCGCGTGGCCAAGAGCATCTTCGTGGCCGACGACGACGCCACCGCGCGCCGCTATGCGCTGCAAGAGGGCGGGCCGTATCACTTTTACTTCAAGCAGCTTTCGCGCAAGCTGGTGGGCGGCGGGCGCGGCAACCTGTTCAAGACCGACCCGGCCATGCCCGACAGCGCGATCACGCCCGACTACGTGACGCAACGCCTGGTCATCGCCGGCACGGTGAATTCGGTGGTCGACCAGATCCTGGCCTTTCGTGAACACGTGGGCGACTTCGGCAACCTGGTCTACGCCGGCCACGACTGGCAAGACGCCGCTTTAGGCAAACGTTCGATGGAACTTTTCGCCACCGCAGTGATGCCGCGCGTGAACGCCGCCATTCGGCGCTGAGCCTGAGCCATGCAAGCCCACATCAACGACATCGACGTGCATTACGAAGTCACCGGCAGCGGCCCGTGGTTGACGCTGTCGCACTCCCTGGCCACCACGCTCGACATGTGGCAGCCGCAACTGCAAAGCCTGGGCCAACACTTCACGCTGCTGCGCTACGACACGCGCGGCCACGGTGGCACGTCAGCCCCCGCCGCGCCCTACACGCTGGCGCAACTGGCCGACGATGCGCAGGCGCTGCTGCAACACCTGGGTGTGGCACGCACGCATTGGTTAGGCTTGTCGATGGGTGGCATGATCGGCCAGACGCTGGCCATACGCCAGCCGCAGTTGCTGCACCGCGTGGTGCTGGCCGACACCACCGGCCAGGTGCCGCCGGCCGGCGCGCAAATGTGGGCTGACCGGGTGCGCATCGCCCGCACCGATGGCCTGCAAGCCCTGGTGCTGCCCACGCTGGAGCGCTGGTTCACCGACCCCTACCGCGCCGCGCAGCCTGAGGCCATGGCGCGCATCGGCGCCATGATCCGCAGCACGCCGGTAGAAGGCTACGCCGGCTGTTGCGCGGCAATAGCCAGCACCAACACGCTGGCGGCTTTGCAGCAGCAGCGCTCGCCGGCGCTGGTGGTGGTTGGCGAACAAGACCAGGCCACGCCACCGGCTGCCGCCCAGGCGCTGGCCCAACATTGGCCGGGGGCGCGCTTGCTGGTGTTGCCGGGCGCCGCGCACCTGGCCAACATCGAGCAAGCGCAGGCCTTCAACGAGGCCGTGCTGGGCTTCTTGCTCGAAGCCGGCGGCTGAACCCGCCTTTCATTCATCCCGCGCGCCTGCTGCACCCGCGACGACCAGGAGACACCCATGGGACTGCGCTTTCTTGAACACCTGCTGATCCTGACCCACGACCCCGAAGCCACGCGCGACTGGTTCGTTAACAACCTGGGTTTTCGCAACGGCTACCACCCCGAGTTCGGCTTCCCGGTGTACTGGCTGTACATCGGCGAGCAAGACGTCATCCACATCGGCAAGGCACGCCACTCCGAGCACCAAGACATCTACCTGAAAACGCCCACCGATGGTGACAAAGACTACTCGGCCGCTGGCGCACCGGGCTCGGGCCGAATCGACCACCTGTGCCTGAACTGCGACGGCATTGAAGCGTTCATCGAACGCCTCACCGCCAACGGTGTTGAATTCAGCGAGCGCAAGGCGCACAACTCCAACCTGTACCAGCTCTTCATGCGCGAGCCCGTCAACGGCATCAAGGTGGAGCTGAACTTTGCCTGGGCGGAGGCCGCCCGCATCGGCCGCGTGCCGGCCTGGACCGATGGCGGCGCGAACGACAAAACCGCCGCCGAGGTGATGACCACCGGCGCGCCAGTCAAGCCAGCCACGTTCTGACGACCCTGTTCCCCCTTTGCAACCCTTCGCACCACCATGAACATCACCGCAGTTCGTTTCCACGCCACCGGCGGGCCTGAAGTGCTCAGGCTTGATCAGCTCGACCTGCCCGCGCCCGCCGCGGGCGAGGTGCGCATTCGCCACACCGCCATCGGCCTGAACTTCCAAGACATATACGCCCGCTCGGGCCAGTACCCCGCGCCGCTGCCCAGCGGCTTGGGCACCGAAGCGGTGGGCATCGTTGAAGCGCTGGGCGCGGGTGTGGCTGACTTCAAGGTCGGCGACCGTGTCTGCTACGCCAGCGGCCCGGTGCTGGGCGCGTGTGCAACGCACCGCAACTATCCCGCAGCGCGCCTGCTGCACGCGCCGGCGCACATGAGCGACGAGCAAATTGCCGCCGTGCTGCTCAAGGGCATGACGGTGGAGTATTTGATGCAGCGCTGCGTCCCGGTGCAGGCCGGGCAGTTCGTGCTGATGCACGCGGCCGCGGGTGGCGTGGGCTTGTTGGCCGGGCAGTGGGGCAGGCACTTGGGCGCACAGATGATCGGCGTGGCATCGGGCCCAGAGAAATGCCGCCTGGCGCTGGCCAACGGTTATGCCCACTGCATCGACCGGTTAACAGAAGACATCGCTGCGCGTGTGAAAACCATCACCGCTGGCGCCGGCGTGCCCGTGGTCTACGACTCGGTTGGCAAGGACTCGTTTGATGCGTCACTGGCCAGCCTGGCCCCGCGCGGCTATTTCGTTTCCTTCGGCACCACCACTGGCGCGCCACCGCCCGTGGCCGCCAGCACGCTGCAAAAGAACGGCTCGCTGTACTTCACCCGGCCCACGCTGGTGACCTACACCGCCGCCACCGAAGACCTGCGCATGTCGGCCGCGGCCGTGTTCGAGATGTTTCGCATCGGTGCCTTGAAGATCAGCATCAACCAGCGTTACGCCATGGCCGAAATCGCCCGTGCCCACGCCGACCTGGAAGCCGGCCGCACCACGGGCTCCAGCGTCATCATTCCGTAACCCCCCACCCGGCCGGCTGGGCGTTGCCGGTTTCCACATTGCCATCCTTCAGGAGACAAACATGTTCAAACCCATCATGACCCGTGTTGCGGCCGCTGCGGCCACCGCCGCCGTTGCCGTGCTCGGCCTGGCCGGCACCGCCCAAGCCGAAGACATCAAGCTGCGCATCGCCTCGGGCCACCCTGCGGCCAACACCTACGTCAACCTGATGCAGAACTTCTTTGTGCCCGAGGTCACCAAGCGCGTGGCCGCGCGCACCTCGCACAAAGTCGAGTTCATCGAGGCCTATGGCGGCGCCATGGTCAAGGTGGCCGACACGCTGGAAGGCGTGCAGTCGGGCATCGTCGACATCGGCGGCTACTGCTTCTGCTTCGAGCCCTCTAACCTGCCGCTGCATGCCTTCCAGGTGATGCTGCCCTTCGGCACCATGAGCCCGGAAAAGAGCGTGAAGATGGCCCGCGCCGTCTACGACAAGACGCCCTACATGAGCAAGGTGTTCGAAGACAAGTTCAACCAGCAACTCTTGGCGCTGATTGCCGACAACGGCTACAACCTGGGCACCACCTTCGAATGGAACACCGTCGGCGAATTGAAGGGCAAGAAGCTCGCTGGCGCAGGGCTGAACCTGAAATGGCTGGAATTCGCCGGTGCCGTGCCCGTGCAGTCGTCGCTGCCCGAGGCCTACACCTCGATGCAGACCGGCGTGTATTTCGGCTGGATCATGTTCCCCTCGGGCTGGGTCAACTTCAAGCTCAATGAAGTGGCCAAGCACTACACCGAAATCGGCTTCGGCTCGATTTCGTGGCACGGCCTGACGATCAACAAGAACCGCTTCAACCGCCTGCCCAAAGAGGTGCAGGCCATCATCGTTGAAGTGGGCAAGGAGTTCGAGGCCAAGACGGGCAGCGTGAACGAAGAGAACTACCCCAAGCAACTGGCGCAGCTCAAGACGCTGGGCGTGTCAGTCAAGTCGGTGCCCGATGCCGTGCGCCTCGATTGGGCCAACTCGCTGAAGGCTTGGCCACAACTGCACGCGGCCGATCTCGACAAGCAAGGCCTGCCGGCGTCGCAGGTGCTGAAGCTGGCCCTGGAAGAAGCCGAGAAGCTGGGCCACAAGTGGCCGGTGCGTTACGACATCAAGTGAGCGCTGCGGCCGCGCTGCGGCCTTCCTCTGCCTGACAGGGCTGCCCCATGCAACTGCTGCAAAGACTCAACGAACACGTCACGCGCGTGATGCTGGCGCTGGCCGCCGTGCTCGCCTTCATGCTGTGTTTTCTGGTCGTGGCCGATGTGCTGGGCCGGGTGCTGTTCAACAGCCCGGTCAAGGGCACGACGGAAGTCGTGTCCTTGTCGATCGTGATCATCTGCTTCTTGCAGGCCGGGTTTGCCATTCGCTCGGGCGGCATGCTGCATGTCGACATGTTCGTCAGCAAGGGCGGGCCGCGCACACAAAGCGTGTTCGCGGCGCTGGCCGCACTGGCCGGGCTGGTGTTCTTCGGCCTCATCTGCTGGGGCAGTTGGGACGGCGCCGCGCACGCCTGGGTGTCCAACGAATTTGAAGGCGAAGGCGCGCTGCGCGTGCCGGTGTGGCCGGCGCGTTTTGTGCTGATCCTGGGCACCTTCTTTGCCGCCTTCAGCTATTTGCTGCTGCTTGTTCAGCACCTGGGCAGCCTGGCGCGCGGCGAAGCCCCCGCGGCCATGGGCACGTCGCACTGACACCCGCCCGGCGCACCAAGAAACCCCATGTACGGCAGCACAGAAATCATCATCCTCGTCAGCGTTTTGTTGACGCTGGTCTTCGGCGGCATTCACATCGCCGTGGCGCTGGGCCTGACCAGCATGCTGGGCCTGTACCTGCTGACTGGCGACCCGCAGGCCATGCTCAGCTTCGCCTCGAACACGGCCTACGAGGCGCTGCGCGACTACGTCTTCGCGGTCATCCCGCTGTTCTTGCTGATGGGTGAGTTCTTGGCCAAATGCGGCGCGGCCAGCGACTTGTTTGCACTCGTCAACCGCGCCACGCGCCGCATCCCTGGCCGGCTGGGCGTGGCCACCGTGCTGGCCAACGCGGTGTTCGCCTTCATCACCGGCGTGTCCATCGCAGCGGCCGCGGCGTTTTCGAAAATCGCCTACCCCGAAATGCGCCGCCACGGTTATGAACGCCAGTTCTCGCTGGGTTGCATTGCGGGCAGCGCGTGCCTGGGCATGCTGATCCCGCCTTCGGTGCTGATGATCGTGTGGGGCGTGCTCACCGAGTTGGCCATTGGCAAACTCTTTGTGGCGGGCATCTTGCCTGGCCTGGTGGTGGTGGTGCTGTACATCGGCTACATCTTGTGGGTGGCCAAGACGCAGCCGCACCGCGTGGGCGAAGGCCCCAACCTGCCGCTGGTGCAACAGCAAGCGCGCGCCGCGCTGGACCAAGCGCCGCAGCAAGACCTGCGCACTATTTTGTGGAGCACGGTTGGCATCCTGGCGCTGGTGTTCATCGTGCTGGGCGGCATTTGGTTCGGCTTTTTCACGCCCACCGAAGGCGCGGGCGTGGGCGCCACGCTGGCGCTGCTGCTGGCCATCGCGCGTGGCATGAAGGCGCGCGGCATGTTAGAGGCCATCATCTCGGTGGGCCGCACCTCGGCGCCGCTGCTGCTGTTGCTGGTGACGGCGCAGTTGTATTCGCGCGTGCTTTCGATGACCGGGCTGACCGGCATGGCCAAAGACTTTTTCGTGCAGTCGGGCCTGTCGCCCTATGCCGTGCTGGCCATCATGATCTTGATTTGGTTTGTGCTGGGCGCGCTGATTGATTCGATCTCCATCATCTTGCTCACCGTGCCCGTGTTTCACCCCGTGGCCATGGCCCTGGGGTTCGATCCGATCGCCTTTGCCATCATCGGCATCCTGGCCATCGAAACCGGTTTGCTCACGCCGCCTTTTGGCATTTTGGTGTTCACCGTGAAAGCCTCGGTGCCCAACGAGCCGGGGCTCAAGAATGGCGAAATCTTCCGCGGCTCGGTGCCTTACTGGGTGGCCTTGCTCGGCGCCATCCTGGCCATCATCGCGGTGCCTGAATTTGCCACCTGGTTGCCCAACCTGGGCAACGTGGTGCCCACCAAGTAGAAAGGCTTACCCATGGCTGCTTACTGGCTTTCGCGCTGCGTCATCAACGACGCCGTGCAGTACAAGAAATACACCGACCGCGTGCCGGCCATCATTGCCGCGCACGGCGGGCGCGTGCTGGCGCGTGGCGGCAAGTACCAGATCATGGAAGGGCCGGAAACCTTTCACCGCTTCGTCGTCATCGAGTTCCCCACGCTGCAAGCCGGTGTGGCCTGTTTTCAGTCGCCGCAATACGTGGAGGCCGCGGCCTTCAGGCGCGGTGGCGCGGGCATCGTTGAAAACGTCATCGTCGAAAGCGGCGACGCCACAACCTGACTCTTAACGCCAGGCTGCGCGCCACGTGCTCGCGCCGCTTTGCACTTCCCTTCTCTCACTCCCTGCGGAACATTTGTCATGAGCTATCTCTTCACGCCCCCGGCAGCCGTCAGCGTGCCCATCGTCGGTCTTGCCGAGCGCTTCCCGGTGAACCGCGTTTATTGCGTCGGCCGCAACTACGAAGATCACGCCAAGGAAATGGGCTTCACCGGCCGCGAGCCGCCGTTCTTCTTCCTGAAGCCGGCCGATGCCGTGCTGGTGGTGAATGCTGGTGAAACGGGCCGCATGCCGTACCCCACCTTGACCAAGAACCTGCACTACGAAATTGAGCTGGTGGCGTGCATCGGCACCGGTGGGCGGGGCATCAAAGCGGCCGACGCCATGCGCCACGTCTATGGCTACGCCGTGGGCCTGGACATGACGCGCCGCGACCTGCAAGGCGACATGAAAAAGCAGGGCCGCCCCTGGTGCATCGGCAAGGCCTTTGACCACAGCGCCCCGATCGGGCCCATCACCCCTGCGGCCCAGGCGGGTGAGGTCGCCCAGGCCGAGATCGCCTTGCAGGTCAATGGCGTGGACCGCCAGCGCAGCACGGTGGCCAAGCTGATCTGGAGCATGGCCGAGACCATCGAGCATTTGTCGGCGGCCTGGGAATTGCAACCCGGCGATTTGATCTACACCGGCACGCCCGAAGGCGTGGGGCCGGTGGTGGTGGGCGATTTGATGGTGGGCCGCGTGGCCGGCTTGCCCGAGCTGCGGGTGTTGGTGGTTTGACCTGGCACGCGCCGATAAGACGAACGCTCACCATGCACACCTCGCGCGGTCTCCAATTTGCTGCTGCGGCCATGGCCCTCACCGTGGCCTGCGGCGTGGCCGCCGCGGCCGACGTCTGGCCCACCAAGCCCATCACCTTGATCGTGCCGTTCTCGCCCGGTGGCGGTAACGACACGGTGGCGCGCGTGATCGCGCAAACCATCAGTGGGCCGCTCGGGCAGCAGGTGTTGGTGGACAACAAACCCGGTGCCGGCGGCGCGCTCGGCGCCGAGCTGGCGGCGCGCGCGCCGGCCGACGGCCACACCCTGTTTTTGGGTGGCGTGGGCAGCCACGCGCTGAACCCCACCATCAACCCCAAGCTGCGCTACGACCCGGTGAAAGACTTTGCGCCCATCACCTGGGTGGCCAGCGCGCCCATGGTGCTGGCGGTGCACCCTGGGGTGCCGGCCAGCTCGATTCGACAGTTAATCGACTACGCCAAGAAGAACCCGGGCAAGCTGAACTACGCCTCCAACGGCAACGGCAGTTCGTCGCAACTTGCCGCCGTGATGTTCAACACCCTGGCCGGTTTGGACATGGTGCATGTGCCGTACAAGGGGCTGGCACCGGCGATGCATGATTTGCTGTCTGGCCAGGTGCAGATCATGTTCAGCAGCAGCGTGGCCATCATGCCCAGCGTGCAGGCCGGCAAGCTCAAGGTGTTGGGCGTGACCAGTGCCAAGCGCATGCCCAACTTGCCCGGCGTGCCCACCATTGCCGAAGAAGGCCTGGCCGGGTACGAAACCGGCTCCTGGTACGGCATCCTCGCGCCGGCCGCCACGCCGGCAGAGGTGGTGAACCGGCTGAACGCCGAGATCAACAAGGCGCTGCAAAACCCCGAGGTGCGAGCCAAGCTCACCAACGAAGGCGCAGAGCCCGAAGGCGGCACGCCGAAAGAATTTGCTGATCACATCCGCCTTGAACTCAGGCGCATGACGCAGTACGCCAAGAGCATTCGGGTCGATTGACGGTGGCTGTTTCCAGCATCGACAACCGCCACACCCGGGGCATCGCGGCTTTCGTTTCCGGCTTGCGCTATGAAGATGTGCCCGGCGACGTGCTTGCGCGCATCAAGCTGTTGATGCTCGACTCATTGGGCTGCGCGCTGTACGGCGCCAGCCTGCCGTGGTGCCGCATCTTGCAAGACACACTGCACCATGTAGACAGCACGCGCGACTGCGCCGTGTGGGGCACGGCGCAGCGTTTGAGCGCCCCGCATGCCGCGCTGGTGAATGGCACGCAGGTGCAAAGTTTTGAGTTGGATGACGTGCACCGTGCCGGCGTGCTGCACGTGGGCGCGGTGGTGCTGCCGGCCTTGCTCGCGCTGACCGAGAAGCACCACCCGATCAGCGGGCGCGAATTCCTCACCGCCGCCGTGGCCGGCTATGAAATTGGCCCGCGCGTGGGCCTGTGCATGGGGCCTGAGCACATCGGCCAGGGCTGGCATTCGGGCGCGACGCTGGGGGTGTTCTCGGCCGCCGCCGGTGCAGCGCGCGGCTTGGGGCTGGATGTGGACCGCACCGTGCATGCCCTGGGCATTGCCGGCACGCAGGCCAGCGGCTTGATGGCGGCGCAGTACGGCGCCATGGTCAAGCGCATGCATGCCGGGCGTGCGGCGCAAAGTGGCTTGTATGGCGCGCTGCTGGCGCAGGGCGGCTTCACCGGCATCCTCGATGTTTTAGAAAGCCCCTACGGCGGCTTCTGTTCCACCTTCTCGCGCTCGACCGACCGCTTCAACTTGGGTGAGCTGACGGCCGGCCTGGGCACCGTGTGGCAGACCCTGGGCGTGGCGTTGAAGTTCTACTCTTGCGTCGGCAGCAACCACACCACGCTCGATGCGCTGCGCGGGCTGCAACAGCGCCGCGCCTTCGGGCCGGATGACGTTGAAGAGATCATCGTGCACGGTTCACAGGTGACGATGGATCACGTGGGCTGGCCCTATCAACCGCTGGGCCTGACTTCAGCGCAACTCAACCTGCCGTTCTGCGTGGCCACGCTGCTGCTTGAAGGCGATTGCTTTGTCGACCAGTTCACCGAAGCCGTGGTGAATGATGCGCGCCGCATCGCGCTGGCGGCCAAGGTGAGCGTGCGGCATGACGACGCCATCACCGCGCTGGGCGCACAGTGGCGCCACAAGGTGCGCGTGGAAGTGCGCTTGACCGATGGCACGGTGCTGGACACCACCGTTGAAGCGCCGCGCGGCAGCGAGCATTCGTTCGCCAGCGCGGCCGAGGTGAAGGCCAAGTTCGACACCCTGGCCCGCCACGCCTTGCCGGCGGCGCAGGCTGATGCGTTGTGGCAATCGGTGATGCACGCTGAAGCGCTGGATGATGCGGCGCAGATCGTGCGGTTGATGGCGCGGCAGTGACTGCACCGGACACCTGAAGCCATCGGTCACGTTGTCCTACAGGTTCTCGGCCTGCAGGAGGACGCTGCCGGCGCGGCACGGGCCATATAAACAGTTTGCGACGCCATCGCGCCTCGCACTCGCTTTATGTGCAACTTGCCGAGGAACATCCCTATGCACTCCGCCACAACGCTGCCGCCGGGCACTGCACCTGTCGACAAAGACCTCGCCGAGCAGGCCCTTCCCGGCCACGGAATTCCGTCGCAGGATCCCAACCCCGCGGCGCAAATTGCCCTGGAGCCCGAGGAGGCCGAGCGCGAGGCCAAGTCGGTGGTGACGGGTGGCGGCCTGGTTGGCGGCGCGGCCATTGGCGCGGCCATTGGTGTTGCGTTGGCGGGCCCGGTGGGTGTGGTGGTGGGCAGCGCGCTCGGTGCCGTTGCTGGCGCACTGGGTGGCGCCGCCGCTGGCACGGTGATGAAGCCTGGTAGCCCGAGCAGCGGCGACCCTGTGCCGGGAGACGGTGCGCCTGCACACAACGGTGTGATAGCCGGAATCGCGAAGCCCTGAACGGTTGGTTTCAGCAGCCTGGGCGCGCGGCCGGCAAACTTGGCTGAACGTTCGCAGCGGATTCCAGTTCGATCAGCGCGTGCTTGACGTGTCGGAAGACGTGATGTTCAAGTGGCGGCTGCTCGTTGCGGAAGGCCGCAAGGCTGGGCACACGTTTTCGCAGCCTGACCTGATCATTGCGGCCACTGCGCTGGATCATGGGCTGACGGTTGTGACGTGCGACGCCGGCGGCTACGAGCGCACCCGAGTGCCGCTGTTGAACCCGTGGGTTGACGAACTGCCTTGATGGTGACTGGCATCACTTATGCCGCCTGAGAGAACGGCGCGCCATGGCCACTGGCCAGGGCGCGCCGTTGGGCCGCGCGCAGCTACATCAAAGCCCGCGTGACACCGGCGCCGGTGGCAGCGGCTGGCCACCCGGCCCGGCAGCAAACGTGAGCGGCGACAGCGCTTCTTGCTGGCCCACGCCCGGCTTGCTCCAGTCGCACACACCACCGGCAAACGTTGCCTGCAAACGCGCCAACTGGGCGCCGCTGAAGGCCACCGGCGCGTAGTCGGCGGCGATCAAGGGCTTGAGCTGGCACTTCAGCACGTTTTCTTGCAGCGAGCCACCGGCCACCTGGCGCGGTGACTCGTGTTTGGCCAGCCGCGGGTCGGCGTCGCACAGCGCCATGTCGGTGACCTTGGTGGTGAAGTTGACGTCGCCCGTGAGGTAGCACAGGTCGAACGCAGTCGCCGGTTTGGCTGCAATAACCTGGGCCTGCGTGCGCACCGAGTTCTGCGTCTCCTTGGGCGCGGTGACCAGCAGGTTCGATAGCCACAGGTCCATCGTCAACAGCGATTCCAGCGTCACCGCATTCACCTGCGCCGCCGTGCCCGGCAGCAGGCCCGTGCCGTAGCGCCACATCACCTGGTTGCCGAAGTTGCCACCGTTGGACGCGGCAATGCGCGCCCGCTCGGCGAAGCTGCGCCAGATGAAGTGAATGCCCTGTTCGTCATAGCCGCGTGAATCAATGATCGGCAGCTTGCCCAGGTTCTTGCCGCTGGCCACGATGCCGGCCCGGTAGGCGGTGTCGAGTGCCGGCAAGTCGGCCGAGGCGCGCGCGGCCATGCGGTTTGAATCAGCGTCCAACGCGCCGATTTTTTCGTTCAGCGTGACGAATTCTTCGGCCGTGATGGCACCGGTCAGCAGCGCTCTCAAGCCATATTGAATGCCGGTGTTGTCACCGGTTTGCATGGCGCGTGTGCTGCCCGGGGCGATGCCGGAGGTGCTGCCCCACACGGCGGTGGCCAAGTCAGCGTCACCGCAGCGCGTGCCGCTGGGGTTGGTCACCGGGTGGTAGACCAGCGCGGCCGGCAAGCGGCAGTTGTTGCGCGGCGCGCCCGAAGGCGCCATGGCGCCCGTGGCGTTGAGCACCAGCGTGGGTACGTAGTTGCCGGGCTTGTTGTTGAAGCCGAAGGCGTTGTTCCAGGAATGGCAGCCCAATTGGTCGAGGTGGCCGTTGATGGCCGTCTTCTTGGCATTGATCTGCGCCTGAGTCAGGCCAAACGTTAACGCCGCCCATTCCGGGCCGGCGTAGAAGTTGACCAGCAAGACGCAGTCGATCACCTCCAGCCCGGTGGTGATGGAATCGGGGTAGTCGCAACTGGGCTGGATGCCGTCGAGCAGGCCGGGGAAGATCGACGCCATGGTGTTCTGCTGGATCGAGCCGCCCGAGCAGCCGTTGCCCATCATGTATTTGATGGGGCCGTAGCGGTCGGTGATGTGCTCCTTCATCATCATCGCCGTCTCGGAAACCAAGTAGCGGTTGGAGTTCAGCGACGAATCGGTCAGGCTGTGGTCCACCACCATGAAGCCGCGTGACAGCGCCGACTGGTCGGCCCAGTTCTGGCTGCTGCGCGCTTGCAGGCGCGGCTGGCCGGTGGACGCACCGAAGCTGTACACCACCTTGCCGTTCCATTGCGGCTGCGGTGTGAGCGCCGTCCAAGGCGTGGTGTTGGCTGGGTCAAACAGCACGGCGATGTCGTAGATGCCGCGGTTGAGCGTGCCACGCTCCACGCGCACGATGTAGGGCACGCTGCGGCCATCGCTGGTGGTGGTGCTGGCCAGGTCGGCTGGTGTGCTGCCCACGGTGTAGGGCTTGAAGCAGTTGTTGGCCACGGGCACGGCGGGCGGGTTGGGGTCGGGCAGGGCGGTGGAGCACACCGCGGCGGTGGTGCGATAGAACAGCTTGTATTCGGTGGCGATGTTGCATTGCGCGTCCACCGCCATGGTGCTCAGGCCGCTGGCGTTCGATGCCGGCGTGTTGCCTGCTTCGGCCACCGGTGTGGGCGTGGCGCAGATCCACGGCGTGGTTTGCGCGCTCAGCAGCACCGGGCCGCCGCGCGGGTGGTTGGTGATGGTCAGGCTGGCCCAGGGCCGGCCCTTGCCCTGGCCGTTGGCATCCGCCACAAAAACGTTCTTGCCCACGACCAGGCTGGTGAGCACGCCGCGATAGGTGCGCGCCGCTTCGTCGGCCACGAACGCATCGCCCACGTCAACGCCGTTGAGCGTGAGCACCACCTTCTTCATCGGCACCGTCTTGGGCACCTGCACTTCAACCAGCGCATCGCCGCCGCTGATCAGGTCAGCGCGGTTGGACAGTGTCTTGATCTCGAAATTGAACGGCGGCAACTGGGCCGACGCTTCCCCCTGGGCTTGCGCCGGGGCCTTCGACCCGCCAGCGGCCAAAGCCGACTCAGTGGGTGCGGAAAAACCTTCAGTACCGCCGCCACATGCGGTGATGAACAGCACAAGCACGGTGACGGCGCCACGGGCTGCGCAACGCGCCCATGGATGGGAATGGTCTGTCATCGGTCTGCTCCGTTGTGAACAAGGGGTGGAGCAAACGGTGTAAGGCGCCGCGCTCAACTGCGCATGGGGAGATACCCTTCTATGCGGCGCCCGTCACGCGCCAGATCACGTCTCCCACATCGTCGGCCACGAGCAAGCAGCCGCCGGGGCCAATGGTCACGCCCACCGGCCGGCCATACGACTCGGATTCGTCGGGCGCCAAAAAGCCGCTGAGGATGTCGCGCGGCGGCCCGGCGGGGCGGCCGTTGGCGAAGGGCACGAAGATCACCTTGTAGCCGCTGAGCGTGCTGCGGTTCCACGAGCCATGCTGTCCGATCACCATGCCGTCTTCGGCAAACCCGGGCAGCGTGCCCGCGGGCAGCCAGCACAGGCCCAGCGAGGCGGTGTGCCCGCCCAGCGCGTAGTCGGGCGTCAAGGCCTTGGCCACCGCGGCCGGGTCTTGCGGCACGCGGTCATCCACCGTCTGGCCCCAGTAGCAATACGGCCAGCCGTAAAAGCCGCCGTCGCGCACCGAAGTGAGGTAGTCCGGCGGTGTTTCGTCGCCCAGGCCATCGCGTTCATTCACCACCGTCCACAGCGCGCCGCTGCCCGGCTCCCAGGCCAGGCCCACCGGGTTGCGCAGGCCCGAGGCGAAGATGCGGCTGACGCCATTCGTTAGATCGATCTCATGGATGCAGGCGCGGCCTTGCTCGACTTCGAGCCCGCTGTCGCCGATGTTGCTCTGTGAACCCACGCCGACGTAGAGCTTGCTGCCATCGCGGCTGGGCAACAGGCTGCGCGTCCAGTGGCCGCCGGGTTTGAAGCTGGCCAGCTTGCGCCCCGGCGCGGTGATGCGCGTGCTGCCCGGCGTGTAGGGGAAGGCCACCACGCCATCGGTGTTGCCGACGTAGAAGGTGCCGCCCAGCAGCGCCATGCCGAAGGGTTGGCTCAGGCCTTCAAGGAAAGGCGCGCGCACTTCGGCCACGCCATCGCCATCGGCGTCGCGCAGCAGCGTGATGCGGTTCGCGCTCACGCCCAGCGCGCCGGCCCGCTTCATGGTGCTGACCATGGCCTGGTCGAACACCGACCTGGCCGGCCCGGCCTGCTGCAGCGCCTCGGCCACGGTGACGTCGCCGTTGGGCAACAGGTGAATCCAGCGCGGGTGCGTCAAGCCGGTGGCAAAGGCGTTCACCCGCAGCCCGGGTGCGGCCACCGGCGTTTGCCCGGGCGCCCAACCCTTGGCCGTGGGCATCTTCAACGTGGGAATGCGGCCCTGCGGCCGCGCCGCGGGAATGGCGGGCTCGGCGCCCAGTGCCTGCGGCGGCACGCCGCCTCGCAGGCGGCGCCATTGGATGGCGGCACTGCCGACAAGGGCGACGACTTGGGCGAACAGGGTGGGTTGACTCATGGCAGGTTTTTGGTTGATGTGTTCTAACGATCGAGTTCAGGCGCCGGTTGCGCAGGCAGCGTTGGCGTGTCAACCGCCTCCAGTGTGGTGGCGCGCCGCAGTTCACGGCGCTGCGCAAAGTCGAACCAGCGGCCGCGGTGCATGGTGGCGGTGTTGTCCCACATCACCAGGTCAGCGCTCTGCCAGGTGTGGCAGTAGACGAATTGGCGCTGCGCCGCATGCTCAGTCAAATCCATCAGCAGCATGCGGCCCTCGGCCAGCGTCATGCCCACCACCTCGCAAGCGTGCGCGCCCACGTAGAGCATTTTTCTGCCGCTGCGCGGGTCAGTTTGCACCAGCGGCCAGGTCACGCTGGGGAAGGCTTCGCGCTGCGCTTGCGTGTAGCCGGTGTCGCCCAGCATGAAGCGCGAATGCAGCGCCGAATGCACGGCGTGCAAGCCATCCACCTGGGCTTGGCGCCAGGCGGGCAGGGCGTCATAGGCCAGGCGTAAGTCGGCGAACTCGGTTTCGCCGCCAAAGGCCGGCACCACGGCGGCGGCCAGCATCGAGTACTTGGCGCGCGGGCGCTGAAAGCTGGAATCGCAATGCCAAAGCTGGTTGGCCACGTTGTTCACGATCTTGGCGTGGGCGCGATCCGCCACGGCGCCTTGCGCATCGACGTTCGAGATGTCGGCCAGCTCGTTGTAGGCGAAGCGGTGCGCGCCGGGGCGGATGCGGCGCAGCCCGATGTCCAGTTCACCAAAACGCTTGGCAAAGGCGATCTGCTGGTGCTCGTCAATCGGCTGGCCGCGAAACACCAGCACGCCGTATTGATCCATCGCGGCTTCAATCGCGCGCACTTGCGCGGAGGTTAACGTTTCAGTCAGGCGGATGCCGGTGGCTTGCGCACCCAATGGGCCAATCGGCTGCAGTTGCATGGCGCTGGCCGTTCAGTTGATGCTGACCTTGGCGGCTTTCACGATGTCAGCAAACAGCTTCAGGCTTTTGCGCATGTGGGCGTCGAACTGCTCGGGGGATGAGCCGGTGACGGTCAGGCCCATGTCCTTCAGCCGTGGCGCCAAGGCCTCGGAGCGGATGGCCCGGTTCACGTCGGCGTTGATCTTGGCGATGATCTCGGGCGGCGTGCCGCGGGGCAGGCCCAGCCCCAAGTTGCTGGCGAAATCGAAGTCGGCAAACATCTCACCAGCGGCGGGGATGGTGGGCGCGCTGGCGTCGCGGCTCAATCCCATCACGGCAATCGGCTTCAGGCGGTTTGATTTCACATGCGGCATCGAGCTGAACAGCGGGTCGAGCAGCAGTTGCACGCGGCCGTCGAAGACATCGCCATAAGCGCCGCCCGCGCCCTTGTAGGGAATGTGCAGCATTTCAATGCCGGTGAGCAGGTTGAGCTGTTCGCCGGCCAGGTGCATGGAGCTGCCGGCGCCGGCCGTGGCGTAGCTGAGCTTGCCCTTGTTGGCCTTGCCATAAGCCACCAGTTCGGCCAGGTTGTTCACCGGCAGCGAGGGTGACGCGCTCAGCAAGATGTTTCCCACCACGAGCATGGTGCCCGACAGGTCTTTCAGCGTGTCAAACGGCATGTCTTTGCGCAGCGCCGGCTGGATGGCCAATACGCCGATGGCCAGGATGCCCAGGGTGTAGCCGTCGGGCGGTGCTTTGGCAACGTAGTCGGTGCCGCTGATCGTGCCGGCGCCGGGTTTGAACTCCACCACCACCGGCTGCTTCCAGGTCTTGCTGAGTTCGCCTTCCAGCAGCCGCGCCAGGATGTCGAGCGCGCCGCCCGGCACATTGGGCACGATGATGCGCACCGGCTTGCTGGGCCAGCCGGCGGCGGGCGACGCCGTTTGCGCCCAGGCCGCCAAGGGCCCAGCGCCCAGGGCAGCAAGGCTGCCGGTTTGCAGCAGCAGGTGGCGGCGTGATGGGTTCATGGCGGTCTCCGTGATGAATTTGTGTTCGATGGGCCGTTGGCTGGTGCGGATCGTTAGGCACCAGGTTTCAGCCGTGGCCCGCGCTCTTGCTAACGCTCTTGTAAATCTCGACCACACCGCGGTCGGCGTCAACGCAGACCCAGTCGCCCGTTTCGATCAGGCCCAAAGGATCCTGGTCGAAGTCGGTCATGGCCGGGGCCCGCGTCACCACGGCGCCCAGGGCAACTTTGGTCGTCATTTCATTGAACAACATCGCCGCCGGCGCCACGCCCAGCACCCGCGTCAAATGAAAGGCATTCGACCAGCCCGACGAGCCTTTGGCACCCGGGAAGACCAGCACCTTGCCGGCAAAGCTCACGCCGCGCAGGGCGTGCCGCGTTTCGACGATGGTGCCGGTGCGCGAGTCGATGCCGCCCCAGCCCGAGATGCGGTCGTGCGTGACCAGGGCCTGCCCTTCAGCGCGGCCAGGCACCACACAGCGGCCATGCAACACCAAGGCCGGGCCCAGGTTGGTAGGGCGCTGCATTGGCGGCGCGGCTTGTGCCGCAACCAGGGGCTGGATCGCCGTGCTCATACAAACTTCCCCATCCAGCGCCCGCTGCACGCCGCGTCAATGCATTCATCCACGCCGCCATACCAAGCCTGCACGCCCAATATGGCGGGCAGGTAGTGCGCCTGCTTGGCTGAATCGAAAGCCGCCACACGGGTGCCCTTGGGCACGGCGCGGCTCATGGCCGAGCAACTGTCGGTCATCAATCTTGCGCCGGCCTGTTCAAGCATGCGGGTGGTGCCGTTCTGATCAGCCACGGCCTTGATGGCGCGCGGCGTGAAGATCCACAACTCGCAATTCGCATGCACCTTGCGGCCTTCAAGCAGCTGAGCGGCTTCCCAGAGTTGCTCCAGCGTGTAGTGCGGGCAACCCAGCATCACGTAGTCAACCTGCGTGTCCTTCCCGGTGGCATTGATCTTTTCCCAGGTGGCGCGCGCCTGCGCCATGCCATAGCGCAGCGTGACCTGCTGCCGGTTGCCGGCGAAGGCGGCTTCGACGCTGGGCGCTTCGGGCGTGATGCCCACCAGGTGGTACATCTCCACGCCGCCCGAGCTGGAGGCCGCTGCACCGAAATGTTTGAGCCGCGCCAGATTGGGAATGCGGCCCACGCCTTGCACCACGGGCACCCGCTCTTGCACCTGGTCGCCGATCCAGTAGCCCAGCAGGCCCCAATCCGATGTCGTCTCGACCGGGGTTTCCAATTGCACCAAGTGCGTGCCGCGCCGGTTGGCATCGAGGTGGTAGCCCCAATATGGAATGCGGCCGGTGAGCATCGCCGCACCAACGCTTTCGCGGCCTTCGGTGTTGGTGCGCGCGCCGAGCACGGCATTGCAGTAAATGACGGCAGACGACTCCATCCACGCGCAATGTTCACCGCGCGTGGGCAGGTTGCCCACCTGGTAAGGCGTGCAGGTGTTGGTGGCCTGCACGCCCAGGCCGGTGATGAAGGCCTCGCCCTGGCGATAGAACTGCACCGTGGCTTCATCAACGCCCATGCGTTCGGGCTCATCAGGCACAAAGCCGAGTTGCGTGTGGGTGGTGAAGGCGCGGATCTTGGGAATGGCCACGACATCGTCGCTGTCGAGGCTGAACTCGGAGAACACCGCGTCCATGCCGCCCTTGCGGCGCGCGAAGTCGCGCATGAACGGCGTGGTGGCGCTCACCGAAGCCACCACGTTGTTGGTGGCCACCAGGCGCTGCGCGCCCAGCGCCCGGCCGTAGCGCAGCAGAAGATCCATGGCGCGCTGCACGGCTGGGCCGTCGCGGCCGTCGGCCATGGCTTGCTCTTCGTCGGTGAGGTGCATGTCTATGCCTTTGCGCTGCGGTGGATCAAGCCGTGGCCAGTGCCGTTTGCGTGGGGCGCAAGTAGGCGCCCTGCTGCAACAGCGCGGCTTGCACACGCTCGATGTTCACTGCGCGCGGCTGCACGCCCTGCGCCACCGCCACCGCGGCGGCCACGCCGGCGGCCTGGCCGGTGATCCAGCACTGCGGAATTTCGCGCATGAAGCCGTGCGAGTTGGGGTCGCAACTGATGTGGCGGCCGCAGGCCAGCAGGCCGTCAAGCTGCTCGGGCACCAGGGCGCCATAGGGAATGGAGATGTTCGGGAACTTGGGGCTCACGGCCGGCGTCACGCCAACTTCATCAACCAACGCCGTGCCTTCGGGCCAGCGGCTGCGCAGCACCGCGCCCACGCCCTTCAGCCGGCGCGCATGGCGCACGCCAATCTGCGGTGCCGACAACATCATGTAAGCCTGCTCGAAGCCCGGCGCATGTTCGCGGTAGTAGGCCAGGTGCTGTGCCATGGCGCGGTGCGAACGCACTTCCACGGCAGTGAGGTCATCCACGTCGAGCGCCGAGTAACCCGTTTGCCGTGGACCCATGAACAGCGCCACTTCGTTGCGCCACGACACGAACGGGCGCTCGAACAGGCCGCAGGTTTCACGGCCACGCGCCATGAAGGCGGCGAACTGTTCCGGCTGGCCGGCCTTGAAGGCGATCCAGCGGTTCATGTCGACGCCGGCAAACAGCCAGGCGGTGTTCATGCAGTGGTGCACATCGGCTTGTTCGATGTCGTTGTCGAACGCCGCACCGGCGCGGGCGAACAAATCGCCGTCGCCGGTGGCATCCACCACCACCTGCGCCATGATGGCCATGCGGCCTTCCTTGCTCTCGAACACCACGCCATTGACCGCACCCGCTGCAACGATGGGTTGCGCCGCCCAGGCGTGATAGACCAGCTTCACGCCACGCTCCAGCACGATTTCCTGGCTGAGCAATTTCAGGCGTTCGGGGTCGACCGTGGGCGACCAGGTCACCACACCGTGGTACGCCGCGGTGCGCTGCGACCAATGCGCGGCCTTGGCGGCATCTTGCGAGCCCCAGTCGGGCTGCGGCGGGCCGGCCACGGCGTCGGCCGGCAAGCGCTCGAACAGCTCTTGGGCAAAGCCGCGTATCACCAGCTCGCCCTGCCAATCGCTCATGCGGTCGATCCAGATCACCAGGCCGCCGGTTGAAAGGCCACCAAGGTGGTTGTAGCGCTCAAGCAGCGTGACGCTGGCGCCTTCGCGCGCCGCCGCGGCCGCCGCAGCCGTGCCCGATGGGCCGCCGCCCACCACCAGCACATCGCAACGGTGGTAGATGGGAATGCGCCGGCCGGGCTCTTCCCAAAAGCCCCAATCGGGGCGCGGCGCACGCGCGTCATCGCGATCAAAAATGTCTGACGCCAATATGCGTTCGTCGCTGCGCTGGGTGGTTCTCATGCTGAGTGATTCCTATTGAATGAGATCACTTAGCGGGGTTCAACCAGAACAGCGCCTTGCGCCAGCGGGCCCACATTGCGGCGGTAGAGCTGCAACCAGCCCTGGTCAAATTGCTTGGCCGGTGGCTGCCAGGCCTCGCGGCGGCGCTGCATTTCTTCGGCGCCCACTTCCAGATCGCAGCGCCGCGTGTCCAGGTCGATGGTGATGGTGTCGCCGTCGTGTACCAGCGCCAGCGGGCCGCACACCGCGCCCTCGGGCGAAACTTCAGCCACCACCAGGCCCTTGCACACCAGGCCGGACAAATGGCCGTCGGTGAGCATGGCCACTTGCTCGCCCAGGCCGGCGCCGTCGATGGCAAACACCACCTTGGACGAGCCGCCGCCCATGCCCGGCCCGCCACACACCCCGGCGCCGCGCATCACCACCACCTGGCCGGGCCGGATAGTGCCGCGCTGCAAGGCGGCAATGGCGTCATCGGCGGCGGAAAAGCAGATCGCCGGGCCGCTGAAGCGGTTGGATTTGCGCTGGATGATGCCGGTCTTGACGATGCCGAAATCGGGCGACAAGCTGCCGCGCAACAAGGTGATGGCGGGGCGCGTTGAGATGGGGCGGTGCAACGGGCGAATGACTTCAGCATCGGCCACCGCCACGCCTTCGAGGTTGTGCGCCACCGTGGCGCCGGTGACGGTGAGGGCGTTGCCGTCGAGCAAGGGTTGCAACTGTTTCATCACGGCGCGGCAACCGCCCGCGGCCTCGAACTCTTCAATGAAACGCTCGCCCACCGGGCGCACACCGGCCAGCACCGGCACTTGGGCAGATAACGTTTCAAACAAGCCATAAACATCGACCGCGCAGCCGGCTTCGGTGGCCACTGCTTGCAGATGCTTGATGCAGTTCACCGAGCCGCCCACCGCCAGCACTGCACGCACCGCGTTGGCGAAGGCGCCCCGCGTGAGGATCTGCCGCGGCGTCAGGTCGTCCCACACCATCTGCACGATGCGCGCACCCGCCGCGCGCACGGTGGCCCACATGGCCGGGCTGTTGGCCGCCACGGGCGTGCTGCCGGGCAGGGCCATGCCCAGCGCCTCGGTGGCGATGTGCATCGAATTGGCGGTGCCCATGCCCGAACACACGCCCGGGCCGCGGATGGCCTGGCGGCTCATGCCGATCAGGTCTGCCAGGTCCATGTGGCCCATCTGGGCGTGCATGGCGCCAACGAACACGTCTTCAATGTCGACATGCCGGCCCTTGTATTGGCCGCTGGGCTGGTAGCCACAGGCCACCATCAACGTGGGCACGTTCAGCCGGCCGGCGGCCATCATCTGGCCGGGCACGGTTTTGTCGCAAGACGTGAGGCACACCATGCCGTCGAGCTGCGCGCCTTCCACCGCCACCTCGATGTCGTTCGTGACCAGGTCGCGCGAAGCCAGGATGTAGCCGCCCCGGCCGCCGGCGCCGATGATGAAATCACTCGGCGCCGCGGTGCGAATTTCCAGCGGCACGCCACCCGCGGCGCGAATGGCTTCCTTGAGCACAGGCACGATGGCATCGAGGTGCGAGAAACACGCCGCCAGCCCGGACGAGCTGTTGACGATGGCGATTTTTGGTTTTTCGCAGTCTTCTTCCGCCAGGCCCATGCCATGCCACTGCGCATTGCGCACCGCCCACAGGTAGGAGCCTTTGGGGAAATTGCTGCGCAAGCGGCGCGGGGCGGTGGACATGGGGGCCTTCGGGGTGGTCGGTGGGCGCGGGCGCGGCGCCGGCGTCGTGATCTTGACATGCCCAGCCCCCAGGTCGTGCGATCGGTGGCATTTATGAGCCGGCGTCATCCGCCTGGTGCTGTTGCAGCCCATAACAGGAGATCGCGTGTGAAAACGGCCACTCTGTTCGAGGTGCGCGGCTGCTCGGTGCTGGTCACCGGCGCGGCCAGCGGCATTGGTTATGCCTATGCCGAAGTGATGGCCGCCAACGGCGCCCATGTGGTGCTGGCCGACTCGAATGCCGCGCGGCTTGAAGTGGCCGTGGCGCGGCTGCTTCAGGCCGGTGGCCGCGTGGCCGGTGTGGTGGCCGACGTCACCCAGCCGGCCACGTTGCGTTCCGCCGTGGCCCATGTGCTGGAACGCGAGCAGCCGCTCGACGTGTTGTTCGCCAACGCCGGCATCAGCGCCGGCCCCGGCTTCTTGAAGGGCGACGGCTCGCGCAACGAGACCGCAGCCATCGAGCATCTCTCGCTCGACACGTTCGACCACGTGCTGGCCGTGAACCTGCGCGGCGCGCTGGCCACCATTCAAGCGGCGGTGCCGGCCATGAAGCGCCAGCGCAGCGGCCGCATCATCGTCACCACCACGGTGTCACTGATGCGCACCGAAACATTGGTCAGCACCTTGTACGTGGCTTCCAAGGCAAAGCTGGGGCAACTCGTGCGCCAGGCGGCGCTGGAGCTGGCGGCGCACGGCATCTTGGTCAACGGCATCGCACCAGGCCCCACCATCACGCAAATTGGCGGCGGGCGGCTGCAAGAGCCGGCCGCGCGCGCGCCGTTCGAACAAGCTATTCCCCTGCACCGCCTGGCCACGCCGCAAGACTTACAAGGCGCCGTGCTGTTTCTGGCTTCACCCGCCTCGGCCTACTTCACCGGCACGCAAATCGTGGTCGATGGCGGCGGCTGTTTGGGCACGGCAGACTGAAGCCCTTAGCACTTGTCCGTAAAAAGGAGGGCCCTGCGCCGGGGCCCTTCGGGTTGAGGCCAAAGGGCGCGTCTGCGTCGCATCCATCGCCCTTTGGTCTCAACGCAGGATCCTCCTACTTACGGACAAGTTCTTAGTGCGCCGGCCTACTCCACGTTGACTACTCCACGTTAAACAGGCCGGTGTAGCTGGTGTAGGCGCGCACGATGAACGTGCCGGCGCCGATGTACTGCAAATCCAGCGCATCGAACTGCCCACCGTGCAGCGCACCGGCCGTGCCCAGCGTGGTGCTGTAGTTCTCGCTGGTGTAGAGCGGGTCGCCTTGCGGCGCCGCCGCGAGCCGGGCGCCGTCGGCCGATGAGGCCACCGCGGTCCAGTTCAGGTTGGCCCCGCGTGCCGTCCAGGTCAGGCCCGCGTCGGTGGAGGTGTAGAGGTCCCCACTCATCACCCCCGCCACCAGCGTGTTGCCGTTGGCCGATGACGCAACGCTGTACCAAAGGCGGTTGCTTTCGCGCCCCGTCCAGGTCATGCCCCAGTCGGTGGAGGTGAAGAGCTGGCCGCCGTACACCGCGGCCACGAGCTTGCTGCCGTCGGCCGACCCGGCCACTGACCACCAATCGCGCACGCTGGCGCGCGCCGTCCACGTTGCGCCTGCATCGGTGGAGGTGTAGATCGCCCCCGCCACCGCAGTGGCCACCAGCTTGCTGCCATCGGCCGACGAGGCCAAACCGCTCCAGGCGCGAACGCCGGCACCGGCACGAGCCGTCCAGGTGGCGCCCGCATCAGTGGAGGTGTAGATGTTGCCGGGGCTCACGCCGGCCACCAGCTTGCTGCCATCGGCCGACGATGCCAGCGAGCGCCAGATGCGGTTGGACTCGCGCGCCGTCCAGGTCACGCCTGAGTCGGTGGACGTGTAGATCTGGCCGTTGTACGCCGCGGCCACCAGCTTGATGCCGTCAGCCGACGACGCGACAGCGCGCCAATCCCGAACACTGTCGCGCGCCGTCCAGGTGGCGCCGGCGTTGGTGGAGGTGTAGAGATAGCCGCCATCGTCGGCCGCAACCAGTTTGCTGCCGTCGGCCGACGAGGCGATGGCGGACCAGGTTCGAGCACTGTCGCGCGCAGTCCATTCCGCGCCGACCTGCGCCGCCACAAAAGGAATGCCTTTGACCAGCACCGATTGGCCCACGTTCTGCGCCAGCTTCCAGCCGCCCGCGCCCAGGCCGCTGACGCTGAACATGTCTCCCACGGCAGGGGTGCTGGGCAGGGTGATGGTCACTTGAAGCGCGTTGTTGGCCAGGTAGCCCTTGTTGGGCAGCCCGGTGGCGCTGGTCGCCGCAACGTTCACCCAGCTCACGCCCGGCGCGGGCGCGCCGTGGCAGGTGTAGGTGGTGCTGGTGATCTCGCCGCTGTCGAGCACGCTGTTGGCGTTGCTGTCCAGGCCCGAGGTGGCTTTGTTGCCGCCATGGGTGCAGTTCACCCCGGCGGCTTCGGCCACGACGGCGATCAGGCTGGTCAGGCCGTTGGTGCCGTTGGTGCCGTTGGTGCCGGCTGCACCTGTGGCGCCTGTAGAACCCGTGGCACCGGCCGCACCAGTCGCACCAGTCGCACCAGTCGCACCAGTGAGGCCCGTGGCGCCAGCCGCGCCTGTGGCACCAGCCGCACCTGTGGGCCCCGTGGCACCCGTGGCACCAATGGCACCAACCGCACCCGTCGCACCATTCGTGCCGTTGGTGCCGTTAGTGCCGTTAGTGCCGTTGGTGCCGTTGGTGCCGTTAGTGCCGTTGGTGCCGTTGGTGCCGTTCAAACCAGCGCAAACATAGTCGGCCGATGTCACTTCGCCGGCATCGAGTGCACCACTGCTGTTCGTGTCCAGCCCGACGCTGACCCTGGAGCCGCCATTGGCGCAGTTCACGCCGGCTGGCTCGGTGGTGATGCGCACCAGCGTGGTCAGCCCGGCAGCGCCCGAGGCACCGGCAGCGCCCGTTGCGCCGGTCGTGCCGGTAGCCCCCATCGGCCCGGCAACGCCGGCCGGCCCCGCTGCGCCCGTGGCGCCGGTGATGCCATTGCAGACGTACTGCACGCTGGTGACTTCAGCCACGTCGAGCTGGTCGTTCTGGTTGCTGTCGATGCCCGAACTGATCACGCTGCCGCCGTTGCCGCAATGGCTGCCGACGGCTTCGATGCCAACGTGCGCCAACGCCGCGGGGTACTCGCGTGCCGGCGCAGCGCCGGCTGGGCTTTCGCCGCCGCCGCCACATGCGCCGAGCGCCAGGGTCAGCGTGGCGAGCAGCCCGCACGCCGCGCGGCGCTGCCAAGGGCGTGTTGACTGCGGCATGCGTTCGTCGTGGTGGTTCACGGTGTGCTTTCCGTTCGCGGCGTTGGGCGTTGGGCGTTGGGCTTGGGCGGTGCAGCGGCGCACACCCATGCTCAGGTCCACGGTTGGCCCGCACATCGCAGCGCGCTCGATCAGGCCGGCAGTTTCGCCATCGAGCGGCAACTGAGAAAGGCCAAGTAGCGGCCGCAATGGCCGCTACTTCTTGGGCCGGGGCCGGCAATGCGATGGCCCTGCGCAGGCGATGTGCCCGCGTTGAGTTTGCGCCCAACGCCCAGCCCGACCGGCCTGCCGTTCAAGGCTTCAAGATCGCCCGCCCATTGATGCGCCCGGCGCGCAATTCATCGAGTGCCGCGCTGGCTTCGGCCAAAGGCCGCGTGGTCATCGGCATGTCGGCCAGCTTGCCCGTACGCGCCAGGGCCATCAGCTCGCCCATTTCGCGCGGGTTGCCCACGTATGAGGCGGTGATGCTTTGCGCGCGCAGCACCATCATGGCCGGCACGAAGTTCACGTTGCCGCCAAACAGACCCACCACGATCAGCTTGCCGGCCTTGCGCACGGCGCTCAGGCCGAAGTTGAAGGTGGCGGCGGCGCCGACGAAGTCGATCACCGCGGCGGCGCCACCGCCGGTGGCCTTCAACAACTCTTTGAGTGCGCCTTCGGCGCTGGGGTCAACCATCTCGCTGGCGCCTGCGGCGCGCGCCACGTCCCACTTCGACTTGTCAATCTCCACCACAAACAGCGGCGTGTCCGGGAACAACTGGCGCGCCAGGCGAACGCCAGACAAACCCACGCCGCCGGCGCCGATGATCACCAGCGCGTCGCGCGGCCCCAGCGCGCCGGCCTTTTTCAGCGCGCCATAGGCCGTGAGGCCTGAGCAGGCATAGACGCAGGCCTGCTCTTCAGACAGGGGGTCGAACGCGAACAGGTAGCGTGCATGGGGCACCAGCACATGGCTGGAAAAGCCGCCGTCGCGGTGAATGCCCAGGGCGCGCGGGGCGGTGCAGACCTGCTCTTCGCCGGCCAGGCACAAGGAACAGTTGCCGCAGCCCACCCAGGGGTAAACCACTCTGCGCTCGCCAATGCTGGCGCCCTGTGCATCAGGGCCAAGTGCCACCACGGTGCCGGCAATTTCATGCCCCATGGTGCGCGGTGGTTGCATGGCACGGCCCATGTCGAGCTTGTTGCCGCCACCCAAATCGAAGTAGCCGTCTTGCAAGTGAACGTCGCTGTGGCACACGCCGCTGCTGCCGATCTTCACCAGCACTTCCGTGCCTTGCGGTTGGGGTGTTTCGCGCAGCACTTGTGCCAGGGGTTTGCCGAACGCTTCTACTTGATAGCTGATCATGATTTTGAGTGTTGCTAACGAAACAGAGGAGTCACCGCACCGAGAACGGTGATTGGTACGGCCGCCCGTAGCCGACACCGGCCACGATGGTGCCGGCCGGGCGCAGGAAGAGTTTGCCGTCGCGGGTGTTGTTGCGCGTGTCGACGAAGGACACCGGGCCTTCCACCACTTCAAGAATGGACAGGTCGGCCGGCGCGCCGATTTGCAGCGTGCCGTGCTTGGGGATGCGCGCGATCACGCTGGCCGGCTTGGCGGTGGCCATGCTCACCACTTGTTCGAGCGTGAAGCCCAGCCCGATCAGCTTGCTCATCACCCAGGGCAAGTAGGGCATGCCGGGCGTGTTGCCCGAAAAGACATGGATGTCGGACGACACCGTGTCGGGCGGGCAGCCCTGCTGGATGGCGGCCTCGGCGATGGTGTAGTCGAAGCTGCCGCCGCCGTGGCCAATGTCGAAGATCACGCCGCGCTTCTTGGCTTCCAGGGCCGCGGGCAGCAACCTGCCGCCTTGCACGATGTTCGTGCCCTGGCCGCCCACATTGGGCGCGCCGGAATAGCAATGCGTGAGCACATCACCCGGGCGCAGCATGTCGAGAATCTGCGCCATCAGTGCCGCATCGGCCACGCCGCCGATGTGGCACATCACCTTGGCCGGCACGCCAGCCATCACACACGCTGCGATGGCGCGCTTGAGCGGCTCGATGCCATGCCGCGCGACCACGTTTTCGCTCATGCGCACCTTTACGCCCAGCACCAGGTCAGCGTTCTCGGCCACCGTGCGCGCAGCGGCCTCGGGCTGGGCATAGTCGATGTTGAACAGCTCCGGTACCGGGAACCCGGCCAAACCAGCGACGGCAATGTGCACAAAGGCAAACTGCCGCGTGCGCGACGCCGGCACCACGAAGCGGCGAAACGCGGCCAGGTTGTTGGCGCCGGCGTCACCGGCTGACACCACGGTGGTGGTGGCCTGGTGCGCCACCAGTTCGTCTGCCGGTATGCCAATGGCTGAACCGTATGGGAAGGTGTGGGCATGCAGGTCGATCAGGCCGGGCGTGACGAGCTTGCCGCCGGCGTCCATCACCCGGTGCGCGCGGGCGGGGTCGATGCTGGCTTCGATGGCTTCGATCTGGCCATAGCGCATGCCGATGTCGCGCTTGCCCGACAGGCGCTGGCTCGGGTCGAGCACATTGCAGTTGCGCAGCAGCAAATCGAACTTGTCGTTGGGGCCCATGGCGGCGCCGGCGGCACCCACCATTGAGCCCAGCGCGACAGCGCCGCCGGCCAGGAGAAGGTGGCGCCGGGTTGTATCCTGCATGCTGGCCTCGCTGTTCATGGTGGGTAGGCCATTCAAGCATGCCGTGGCGCGCAGGCGCAATCCGTTCAAAGACGAGGTGACATGTCAAACAAGTCGTTAACCGGCACGCCGGTGCTGGTGGTGGGCGCCGGCATCATGGGTGCCGGCATCGCCCAAGTGGCGGCGCAGGCCGGCCATGCGGTGTGGTTGTTCGATGCGCGCGCCGGCGCGGCGGCTGAAGGCAAAGCCAAGCTCGCCGCCAGCCTGCAAGGCCCGGTGGCCAAGGGCAAGATGGATGCAGCGGTGGTGGAACAGCTTGTGGCGCGCATCACGCCGTTAGCGGCCTTGGCCGACGCGGCCGCTGCCGGCCTGGTGGTGGAAGCCATCGTCGAAGACCTGGCCGCCAAGCGTGGCTTGTTCGCGCAGCTTGAAGGCATCGTCAGTGCTGACTGCGTGCTGGCCACCAACACGTCTTCGATCTCGGTCACCGCCATCGCCAACGGCCTGGCCCGGCCCCAGCGCCTGGTGGGCATGCACTTCTTCAACCCCGTGCCGCTGATGAAACTGGTGGAAGTGGTGGCGGGCCTGCAAACGGATGTTGACGTGGCTGCGGCGATCTTCGAACTGAGCAAAGCCTGGGGCAAGGTGCCGGTGCATGCGCGCAGCACGCCCGGCTTCATCGTCAACCGCATCGCTCGGCCCTACTACGCCGAAACGCTGGCCTTGCTGCTGGAGCAAGCCGCCACGCCGCAGGTGCTGGACGCCTGCTTGAAGGGCGCGGGCTTTCGCATGGGGCCGTGTGAGTTGATGGATCTGATCGGCCACGACACCAACTTCGCCGTCACGCGCTCGGTGTTCGAAGCCAACTACTTCGACCGCCGCTACATGCCTTCACTGGTGCAGCGCGAAATGGTCGATGGCGGGCTGTTCGGGCGCAAGACGGGCCAGGGCTTTTACCGCTACCCGCAGGGCGCGGCGGCCTTGCCGGTGGCGGTGCACGAGGCGCCGGCCACGGCGCGCGTGGTCACGGTGCACGGCCAAGGTGCCCTGGCCGATGCGCTGGAGCAAGCCGCCGCCGCCGCCCTGGCCGCACAGGGCTGGGGGCCGGCGCGCGAGCCGACCAGCGCCTGGGTGGGCATGGTGATCGACGGCGCGCACCTGGTGCTGACCGATGGCCGCTGCGCCGATGAACTGGCCGCCACCCTGGGCACGCAAGAGCTGGCCGTGTTTGACCGGCCCGTGCGCGCACCCGCGCCGCCCGGCACGGCCTTGGCCTATGCCCTGGCCGGCGGCGCCAGCCCCGCCTGGCAAGCGCAGGCGCCGGCCTGGCTCGCCGCCCTGGGCTTTGCGCCGCTGCAGGTGGCGGATGCGCCCGGCCTGGTGGTGGCGCGCACCGTGGCCATGCTGATCAACGAAGCCGCTGACGCCGTGTTGCAAGGCGTGTGCAGCCCCGAAGGCGCCGATGCCGCCATGAAGCTGGGCGTGAACTACCCCGCCGGCCCATTTGAATGGTTGGCCGGCTGGAACGCTGGCGAAGTCTGCAACCTGCTTGATGCGCTGGATGCGCACTACCGCGGCGAACGCTACCGTGCCAGCCCTTGGCTGCGTCAACGCGCGCGTGCCGCCTGAACCGCCCAACCCCTAATCACTGCCACCAAGACCATGACCCAGACCCAAGCCTTCATTTGCGACGCCATTCGCACCCCCTTCGGCCGCTACGGCGGCGCACTGTCTTCGGTGCGCACCGACGACCTGGGCGCCCTGCCCATCAAAGCCCTGATGGCGCGCAACCCCAAAGTCGATTGGGCCGCCGTGGGCGATGTGCTCTACGGCTGCGCCAACCAGGCCGGCGAAGACAACCGCAACGTGGCACGCATGGCGGCGTTGTTGGCCGGGCTGCCGCAAGACGTGAGCGGCGCCACCATCAACCGCCTGTGCGGCTCGGGCCTGGATGCCGTGGGCAGCGCGGCGCGCGCCATCCGCTGCGGCGAGGCCGAATTGATGATTGCCGGCGGCGTGGAAAGCATGAGCCGCGCGCCGTTTGTGATGCCAAAGGCCGAGAGCGCCTTCAGCCGCATCAACGCGGTGTACGACACCACCATCGGCTGGCGCTTCATCAACAAACGGATGAAGGAACTTTATGGTGTCGACTCGATGCCCGAAACCGCCGAGAACGTGGCGACTGACTTTCGCATCGAACGCGAAGCGCAAGACCGCATGGCGCTGCGCTCGCAGCTCAATGCCGTGGCCGCGCAAAAGGCCGGCTACTTCGCCAGCGAGATCACGCCGGTGAGCATTGCGCAAAAGAAGGGCGACGCCATCATCATCAGCCAGGACGAGCATCCGCGCGAAACCTCACTCGAAGCGCTGGCCAAGCTCAAGGGCGTGGTGCGGCCCGACGGCACGGTGACCGCCGGCAACGCCAGCGGCGTGAACGACGGTGCCTGTGCACTGCTGCTGGCCAGTGAAGCGGCGGCGGCCAAACACGGCCTCACGCCGCGCGCCCGCGTGGTGGGCATGGCCACCGCCGGGCTGGCGCCGCGCATCATGGGCTTTGGCCCGGCGCCGGCCACGCGCAAGGTGCTGGCGCTGACGGGCTTGAGCCTGGCGCAGATGGACGTGATCGAACTCAACGAAGCCTTTGCCGCCCAGGGCCTGGCCGTGCTGCGCGACCTGGGCTTGGCTGATGACGATGCGCGCGTCAACGCCTGGGGCGGCGCCATCGCCCTGGGTCATCCCTTAGGCGCCAGCGGCGCAAGGTTGGTCACCACGGCGGTGAACTTGTTGCAGCGCAAGGGCGGGCGCTACGCGTTGTGCACCATGTGCATCGGCGTGGGCCAAGGTATTGCGCTGATCGTCGAACGGGTTTGAAATCCCTCTCTCACCTCCCTGGAGACATGACATGAAGATGCAATTGATCGACCAAAAGGCTTTGATCCAGCAATTCGCCGAGGCCTCCACCAAACAGGGTGCGGCGCTGCGCAAGTCGGTGAATGAAGCCACGCTGGGCGCGCTGAAGGCGCGCGAACTCTCGCTCACCAACATCAAGCAGGTGTTGAAAGCGGTGAGCGAGGCCACGGCCAAGGGCGCGGCGGCGAGCCCACTGCCACTGCCCGATGTGGAGGCGCTGCTGGGCCAAGCGCTGGCCGGCGTTGATGGCGCCTTGGTGCAGGCGGTGGAAGCCAACCGCCGCGCCCTGCAGCAATTGGTGACCCAGGGCGTGGCTGTGCAGGAAAGCCATGTCAAGAAGGCCATGGGCGAGATCGACAAACTGGAAGACAGCTTCTTCGCTGCGGTGGACAAGGCCATGGCCGGCGTCGATGCGCCGTTGCAAGGCGCATTCGGGCAAGTCATGTCGGGCTTCAAGACCGATGGCACGCAAACCGGCGCGCGTGCCAAGGACACCCTGGCGCAACTGAGCGCCAGCGCGCGCGACGCGATGCGCGACCAGCGCGCCGTGGCCGTGGCCGCCACGCAGGCCTGGCTCGACGGCTATTCGGCGCTGGTCAGCGGCGTGCTGCTGGGCATGTCAGAAGCGCTCACGCCGGGCGCGGCAGCGGCGAAGAAGGGCAAGTAGGCACTTTGCCCGCCGGCCGCCACGCCACCGTGTGGCAGGGTAAGCCCTTCACCCCTCGATGGGGGGGTGGCTGGGGTTCAGGGGGCCGGCTGCCTACACTTCCTGCCGTTGGCCTGACCCAGGCCGGCATGTGCGGCAGGCGCCTACCGCGCCAGCCCGCCCCACCCACTATTGCCCCAAGGACTCGCCGTCATGAAGCTGACCCCCACCCCGTTCAAGCCCCGCCTGGCCTGGTTGGCCCTGGCCGCCGCCACCCTGTGCCTGCCGTTTGCGCAGGCTGCCGCCCCCGAACCCACCACCCGCGTGATCGTGGCCTACAAGCCCGGCGCGCTGGGTCTGATGCGCGCCGCGGTGGCCAGCGCGCGCGGCAACGTGGCGCATGAAATTTTCGGCATGGACGCCATGGCCGTGGAGTTGCCCGCCAAGGCCGTGGCCGCGCTGGCCCGCCACGCGCAGGTGGAATTCATTGAAGAAGACGTGAAGCGTTACCCGATGGCCGGCACCACGCCATCCACCGGTGCGCCGTATGCGCTGGGGCAATTGGTGCCTTATGGCATCAAGCTGGTTCAGGCGGACCAGTTGTCAGACGCGGCGGCAGGGAGCCGCAAGATCTGCATCATCGACTCCGGTTATGACGGCGGCCATGAAGACCTTTCGCATGCAGGCAACATCACCGGCGACAGCGACCCCGCCGGGGCTGGCCTTTGGTATGTGGATGAAAACCACCACGGCACGCATGTGGCAGGCACCATCTCGGCGCTGAACAATGCCAACACCGGTGTCGTCGGCGTGTTGCCCAATGGCTTCATCAAGCTGCACATCGTCAAGGTGTTCAACGCCGCGGGTTGGGCCTATTCGTCCACCCTGGCCACGGCGGCCAACAAGTGCAAGGCGGCGGGCGCCAACATCATCAGCATGTCACTCGGTGGTTCGCGCTCCAACAAGATCGAGCAGCGTGCGTTCGATTCGATCTACGCGGGCGGCATCTTGAACATTGCCGCCGCGGGCAACGCCGGCACCACCGCGCTGTCTTACCCGGCCGGGTACAGCAGCGTGATCTCGGTGGCGGCGGTTGATGAAGCCAAGGCCTGGGCCACGTTCTCGCAATACAACAGCAAGGTCGAACTGTCTGGCCCGGGCGTGAACGTGTTGTCCACGGTGCCCATGGGCACGGGCTCGGCTTCGGCACTCACGGTGGGCGGCGCCGTGTACGCACCGGGCGGCATGGACGGCTCGCCCAAGCTCAGCCGCACCGGCGCGTTGGCCGACTTCGGCCTGGGCGGCGCGGTGATGGGCGGCATGACGGGCAAGGTCTGCCTCATTCAGCGCGGCACGTATGACTTCGCCACCAAGGTGAGCAACTGCCAGAACAGCGGCGGCGTGGGCGCGGTGGTCTACAACAACGCGGCGGGTGGCTTTGGCGGCACCTTGGGCACCACGGTGACGGGCATTCCTTCGGTGACGGCATCTGCTGCCGAAGGCGCGGCCATGCTGGGGCAGCTCGGGCAAAGCGCCAGCGTCATCGTCAGTGCGGCCAGCTACGCCTTCTTCGACGGCACGTCGATGGCCACGCCGCATGTCTCGGCCGTGGCAGCACTGGTGTGGGCCTTGAAACCCACCTGCACGGCCGTGCAATTGCGCATCACGCTGCAAAAGAGCGCGCTGAACATCGGCGACCCGGTGGTCAAGGACAACAAGACCGGTCATGGCCTGGTGCAAGCCAAGGCGGCGGTGGATCGCATCACGGCCTCTGGTTGCGGCCTCTGACGCCAACGTCACCACACTGAAACGGCCGGCTCACCCCGGCCGTTTTCATATCAAGCTCGCTCAAATCAAGCCCGCACAAGCCCAGACGATGGCCTTGCGGCCCTTGATGCCCAGATCCATGTTCTGTTCCTGATGATGTCAAACGTTAAAGCAGGATCATGTCAGCCGCCTTCTCGCCGATCATCACCACCGTGGCATTCGTGTTGCCGCCCACCATGCTGGGCATCACCGCTGCATCCACCACGCGCAGGCCCTGCACGCCGTGCACGCGCAGCTGCGCATCCACCACCGCCAGCGGCCCCGAGCCCATGGCGCAGGTGCCCACCGGGTGGTGGGTGATGCCGCCGAGTTCGCGTATGGCGGCGTCCAACTGCGCATCGGTTTGCAGCGCGCCGCCTGGCAGCACTTCCTGCGCCACCAGCGTGGCCAGCGGCGGCTGTGCGTAGAGGTGGCGCGCGGCGCGAATGCCGGCGCGCATGCTCATGAAATCGTCCGCGTGGCTGAACAGGTTGAAGACAATGCGGGGTGCGTCTTCAGCGCGGCTGGAGCGCAAGCTCACCCGCCCGCGGCTCTTGGCATAGAGCTGGCACACGGTGATGTAGAAACTGTGCGGCCCGGCGCGTTTGAAGCCGGGCAACCACAGGCTCGCGTCCAGCCGCACCGGGTTGCACAGCAGTTGAATGTCGGGCCGTTCCAGTTCGGGCCGGCTCTTCAGCAACACCGTGCCGCTGCAAATCTGCGTGGCGAACGGGCCACTGCCCAGCAGCGCCCAGCGCAGGGCCGAGAGCACGGCGCGATCAAACCGCAACTGCTTGATGAAGGTGATGGGCTCGCGCGTGTGGTACTGCAGCGGCATGCGCGGGTGCTCGATCAGGTTGCTGCCCACGCCAGGCAAGTGATGTCGAACGTTGATGCCCAACGCCTGCAAGTCAGCACCCGGCCCGATGCCCGAAAGCAGCAACAACTGCGGTGAGTGGTAGGCGCCACCGGCCAGCAGCACCTCACGCTGAGCGCGCACGCGGCACCGGCGGCCTTGGTGCATGAATTCAACACCCACGGCGCGGCGCGGGTCGGTGCCGCCAAACACCACGCGCTGCGCCGGGGCGTGGGTGAGCACGCTCAGGTTGCGCCGTGCACGCACCGGGTGCAGGTAGGCGCGCGCTGCGCTGTGGCGCCGGCCGTGCGCGTCGATGTTCACCGTGCCTGCCGCAATGCCTTCGCGCTGCTCGCCGTCGTAGTCGGTGTTGCGCGCATGGCCGGCCAGGCGGGCCGCCTCGAACAAGGGCTCGCCCAGCAGGTGGCGGGCGTCAATGCCGCGCACGTGCAGCGGGCCTTCACCACCGTGCAAGGGCCCGGCGCCCAGCGCATGGGATTCAGAGCGTTTGAAATAAGGCAGCACATCGGCGTGAGCCCAACCCGGGTTGCCGGCGCGCGCCCAGTCGTTGAAGTCTTCAGCATGGCCGCGGATATGGAACATGCCGTTGATCGACGACGAGCCGCCCAGCAGCCGCCCGCGTGGCACGGGCAGCACGCGGCCATTCAGGTGGGGTTCAGGTTCGCTGCTCAGCCCCCAGCCCAGCGCAGGCTGCTGCAGCGCTTTCATGAAGCCCACCGGCATGCGCACCAGCGGGTGGGCATCACCACCGCCGGCTTCGAGCAGCAGCACGCGGTGTGCCGCGTCGGCGCTGAGCCGGTTGGCCAGCACGCAGCCGGCGGTGCCGGCGCCGACGATCACGTAGTCGGCTTCATGCGTCCATTCGGGTTGCGCCACCATGGGGCTTGCTTGCGCTCAGGCAGGCGTGAACACAGGCACCGCCTGGCCGCCTTCGCTGGGCTTGAAGACCACGCGCAGGCGCTGGCCCACGTGCAGCGTGGCCGGGTCGGCATCGACGATGTTGCTCATCATGGTGACGCCTTCATCCAGCGTCACATAAGCCAGCGTGTAGGCCGCGTCGCCCTGGCCCATGGTGCTGTACGAATACAGCGTTCCTGTGCCGGCTGACTCACGCCAAACGGTAGCCTCGCTCAGGCAATGCGGGCAGATGTCGCGCGGGTAGTGGTGCGGCCTGTCGCATGCAGTGCAATGTTTGATGAGCAAGCGGCCTTCGTTGGCCGCCTGCCAGTAGGCCGCCGTTTCGGGCAGGGTGCGTGGAGCTGGAATGTGCCGGACCATCAAACGCGCTCCATGATCAGGCAAGCCGCGGTGTGCCGCGCCGCAAGCGCGCCGCCAATGCCGCTGGCCAGCGCCCAGGTGCAGCCGGGCACCTGCACCGCGGGGTGGGCTTCGCCGCGCAACTGGCGCACGGCCTCGATCACCTTGGTGATGCCGCCGCGATGCGCCGGGTGGTTGTTGCACAGGCCGCCGCCGTCGGTGTTGAACGGCAGCTTGCCGTGGCCGCTGATCAGGTTGCCGTCTTGCACAAAGTGCCCGCCCTCGCCCTTGGCGCAGAAGCCCAGGTCTTCAAGCTGCATCAGCACGGTGATGGTGAAGCTGTCGTACAGCGAGGCGTATTGAACCTGCGCGGGCGTGATGCCGGCTTCCTTGAACGCCGCCGGGCCGGCCCACGCCGCGGCGCTGTAGGTCAGGTCAACCTGCCCACCCATGCCGTGCTTGGGCGCCTCACCGGTGCCGCGCACCAGCACCATGGGGCGCTTGAGCTGGCGTGCGATTTCGGGCCGGGCCACGATGAGCGCGCCGCCGCCGTCGCTCATCACGCAGCAATCAAGCTTGTGCAGCGGGTCGGCCACCATGGGCGAGTTGATCACTTCTTCAACCGTCACCACATTGCGCAGCATGGCGTTGGGGTTGTGTTGCGCATGATGCGAGGCGGCGACCTTGATCCACGCGAGCTGCTCGCTGGTGGTGCCAAATTCATGCATGTGCCGGCGCGCCACCATGGCATACAGGTTTTGTGTGGCCGGGCCATAGGGCTGCTCGAACGCCAGTTCGGGGGCATCGGGGTCGGGCGGGCGCAGTAGCGCCCGTGGGCGCGGCGAACCAACGTTCGAGTTCACTGCCTTGGTTGCTGCCGCGGCTTCGGCCGCCGCCGCGCGCGGCCGCCCGGCCAGGGTGATGAGCGCCACGTTGCAGCGCCCCGCCGCAATGGCCGCCGCGGCATGCGCCACATGCAGGATGGGTGCGCTGCCGCCGCATTCGGTGCTGTCCACATGGCGCAGCTTCAACCCGAGGTATTCGGCCACCGTGGCGGTGCCCAGGCCGGGGGCATCGCCGGCGCAGAAGTAGGCGTCGATGTCATCGCGCGTGAGCCCCGCATCGGCCAACGCGCCACGCGCCACGTCGGCATGCAGGCGCAGCACCGAAAGCCCATCGGCCTTGCGCGTGGGGTGTTCGTAGGCGCCAACGATGGCGGCTGTGCCATTGAGCGACATGTTTGGCGTCCTTGTTTGGATTCCTATTGCGGCGTGAAGCCGCTGGCCTTGATGACCGGGCCCCAATGGTCTAGCTCGCTCTTGATCATCTGCTCCATCTCGGTTGCGGGCCGGAAGTCCGCATGCATCACGCGGTTGGCCAGCAGCTCTTTCAAGTCGGGCTGGGCCAGCATCTTCTTCAGCGCCGCTTCCACGCGCTCGGTTTCGGCGCGCGGCGCCTTGGCGTGGGCCCACAGGCCGATCCAGCCGTCGCCGCCGCCCGTGTCGAACCCCTGCTCAACGAAGGTGGGCACGTCGGGCATCAGCGGTGAGCGCTTGGCGCCCAGCACCCCCAACGCCTTGGCCTTGCCGGCGCGCACTTGCTGGATGAAGTCGCCCGCCACCATCATGCCCGCGGGCAACTGGCCGCCCACCAGTTCGATCATCAACGGGCCGTTGCCGCGGTAGGGCACCACTTCGAGCTTGGTGCCACCGATCTTGGCGAACTGCAAAACATTGAAGTGCGTGTCACCGCCCATGCCGGCCGTGCCCACGTTGCCTTGCGCCGGGTTGGCCTTGGCCCAGGCGATGTATTCCTTCAGGTTGGCCACCGGCACGCTGGCGTTCACCGCCATGCCCATGGGGTAGGTGGTCACCACGGCCACCGGTTTCAAGTCGAGCAGCATGTCATAGCGCAGCACCGAGGCCGGGTACATGAGGTGCTGGAACACGCCGCTGGCGTTGGGTGCCACCAGGTAGGTGCTGCCATCTGCCGTGGCGTTCTTCAGCGCTTCAGCCGCCAGGCGCCCGCCGATGCCGGGCTTGTTTTCAACGATCACCGTTTGCCCCAGGTCTTTTTGCAGCCGCTCGGCCACCACGCGGGCCACGGTGTCGCTGGCACCGCCGGGGGGGAAGCCCACCAGCAGCTTGATGGGGCTGCTTTGGGCAAAAGCGCCCAGCGTGGCCGTGGCCAGCGTGAGGGCGATGAAGGGGCGGCGGCAAATTCGGGCGAGGTTCATGCGGTCTCTCCTAGCGAGGCGGGTAGGGTGGTGGCAAAGCGTTGCAGGTGGTGCGCCGCATCGCCCAAGAGCTGGCTGATGCACAACAGGCGTTTGGCGTAATGCCCGGCGAGGCACTCGTCGGTCATGCCCATGGCGCCGTGCAGTTGTATCGCAGCCAGCGCGCAGCGCCGGCCATGCCGCGCCACCAGGGTCTTGGCGGCGCTGGCATAACGTTTGATCTGAGCCGGCTCGCCGGCATCGAGCGCCATGGCCGCCAGGCAAGCCATCGACAGCATGTCTTCCAGCGCCATGCCCATTTCCGCCACCTGGTGCTGCAAGGCCTGGAAGCGCGCCAGCGGCTGGCCGAACTGCCGGCGCGTGCGCAGGTGTTCGCAGGTGACTTCCAGCAGCGCTTGCAGGGCGCCGGCGGCTTCAGCGCACAGTGCGGCCGTCGCCGCACCGGTGGCGGCTTCGATCACCGGCCAGGCCTGGCCGGCGTTGCCCAGCAGCGCCGTGGCCGGCACGTTCACGTCGTGCAAATCGAGTTGCGCCGCGCCGCGGCCATCGAGCAGCGGCGTGGGTCTGATCCGCACGCCCGGCGCGCTGGCCGGCACGGCGAACAGGCTCAGGCCGGCTTGAGCGCAGCGTTCGCCCGCGCCGCGCGCGACAACCACGAACAGCTCGGCCTGCGGCCCACCCAAGACCAAGGTCTTGCTGCCGTTGAGCCGCCAGCCGCCCGATGGCAAGCCCACGGCGCGGGTCTGCACATCGGCCAATTCGTGGCGCGCCGCAGCTTCCTGGCAGGCCAGGGCGATTTGCCTGGTGCCGCCGGCCAACCCGGGCAGCCAGGTGGTGTGGCCCACTTGAGACAGCAGTTTGGGCAGCAGCACCGCACTGGGCAGCCAGTTGCCGTTGTGCAGCGCGCGGCCCAGTTCATGCGCCACGAGCATGGCCTCCACCGCGCCCAGGCCGGTGCCACCATACTGCGGGGTGATGTTCAAGCCCAGCACGCCCAGTTCGGCCAGCGCGCGGTGGCGCTGTTGGGCCAGCGCCAGGGGCTCGGCATTGCCGCGGGTGGGGGCAGGGTACTGCGCATCGCAAAAGCGGCGCACCGCGTCGCGCAGGGCGGCTTGCTCGGGGCTGAGGCTGAAGTCCATGTCTTGCGTTAGCCGGTTGCTACGTCGCCAAGAGGCTGGCGCCAATCAGGTTGCGCTGCACTTCATTGCTGCCGCCATAGAGCGAGAGCTTGCGTGAATCGAGCAGGTTGGCGGCGATGGCGACCGTGTCGTCAGCATGCATCTGGCCGGCCAGCTCGTGGCCCAGCAAGGCCTGTTCATCAAAGGGCAGGGCTTGCGGGCCGGCGATGTCGAACAGCGTCTCGTAGACGGCTTGGCGCAACTCCGTGCCGCGCACCTTCAGCATCGACGCCTGCACCGGCACGCTCAGGCCCTGCCAGCCGGGGCACAGCAGCCGCAAGGCCGTGCTTTCCAGGGCGATCAGTTCCACCTCGTGCTGGGCCAGCCGCGCTTGCATCAACACATCGGCACCCAAGCCTTGCGCCTGCGCCAGCTTGCGCGCGCGGGCCAACTGCTGCTTGCACGACGCAATGCCGGCAATGCCGGTGCGTTCATGCCCGAGCAGGTACTTGGCGCAGTCCCAGCCGCGGTGCAGCTCGCCCACCAGGTTGGCGCGCGGCACGCGCACGTCATCCAGAAACACCTCGTTCAAATCGCTGCCGCCTTCAAGCATGCGAATCGGCCGCACACGCACGCCGGGGCTGGCCATGTCGATCAGCAGGAACGAGATGCCTTGCTGCGGTTTGGGCGCAGCCGGGTCGGTGCGCACCAGGGCGAACATCATCGAGCACCACTGCGCGTAAGACGTCCAGAGTTTGTGACCGGTGACGCTGAAGTGGCTGCCGTCATCCGTTAGCACGGCGCGGGTTTGCAGCGCGGCCAAGTCAGAGCCCGCACCAGGCTCTGAAAAGCCCTGCGCCCACCAGGTGGTGCTGGCGCGGATGTCGGGCAGGTATTTCGCCTTCTGCTCGGGCGTGCCGAACTTGATGAGCACCGGCCCCAGCATCTGCACGCCGCTGGCAATGATGCGCGGCGCGCCGCCGAGCAAGGTTTCTTCATCGAAGATGAAACGCTGCACCGCGTTCCAGCCCGGGCCGCCATGTTCCACCGGCCAGTTCGGCGTGAGCCAGCCGCGAGTTTCAAGAATGCGAAACCAGCGCACATAGTCGCTGTGATCCAGGCGCAGGCCGGCTTCCACCTTGTGTTTGATGTCAGCCGGCAGCCGCTCGCGCACGAAGGCGCGCACTTGCTGGCGCAAGGCTTCATCGGCGGCGGAAAACACCAGGTTCAAGCGGGCACCTCCGGGCTTGCGGCGTCCACCACCAGCAGCGCATCGAGCGCCAGCACGCCATCGGGTCGCGCCACGAGTGGGTTGATGTCGATCTCGCGGATGGCCGGGTTGGCGCGCATCTGCGCCCCCACTTGCGCCACCACGCGGGCGATGGCGGCCACATCCACCGCGGCCGAGCCGCGCAGGCCGGTCAGCAGCGGCGCGGCCTTCAACTGCATCAGCGCGCTGACGATGTCGGCTTCACACACATCAGCCGCCAGCAGGCGCATGTCCTTCAACACTTCAATCCACACCCCACCCAGGCCGATGAGCAGCACCGGGCCCCAGGCAGCGTCGCGCCGCGCACCCAGCACCAGCTCCACGCCAGCCGCCCCCATGGCTTCAACCAGCACGCCGTCGAGCCGCAGTTCAGGGCGGTGATGTGAAACGTTAGCGTGCAGCGTGGCCCAGCCGGCACGCAGCGCGGCTTCATCACGCAGGTTGACCAGCACGCCGCCCACATCACTCTTGTGCGGCAACTCGCTGGCCTGGGCCTTCAGCACCACGGGGTAGCCAATATCTCGGGCGATGCGCAGGGCGGCGCCCAGCTCGGTGGCCAGGCCGCCGCGCGGCACCGGAACGCCCAGGCTTTGCAGCCATTGCTTGCCCTGGTACTCCGCAAAAATGCCGTTGGGCGGCACCGGGCCGGGCAGGGGCAGGGTGGCACCCGGCTGCGCTGCGCTGCGCTGTGCGCGCTGCAAGGCCGAGCCGTGGTTGGCCACGTTCGCCAGTGCCCGCAAGGCGCGTTCGCCCGAGCGGAACAACGGCACGCCGCTGGAGCGGATGGCCTCAAGGAAGAAGGGCTCGATAGGCGAGGCGTCGCCGGTGAGCACCAGCACCGCGGGCTTGGCCGCGGCGGCCAGCGCCGGCACGATGTGATCGGCCTTGTCGCGCTGCGCCACCAGCGGGCCCACGGGAATGCACAGCACCAGGTTGCCCACGTTTTCATCGCTGAGCAAGGTGTGCACCAACTCGCCCACCAGGCCGGGCTGGCGCACGCCGATGGTGGTGGTGTCGAGCGGGTTCTCAGCCACGGCGTAGGCCGGCAACTTGGCTTGCAGGGCGGCCACGGTGGCTGTGCTCAACGTGGGCAAAGCCAGGCCGATCTCGTCGCAAAAATCCAGCGCCAGGTTCTTCAAGGCGCCCGAGCCGGTCATGAAGGCCGTGCCGCGCGTGGTGGCCCGCGGGTGGCGCAGCAGGATGGCGGTGGTGTCGAACAGCTCGTCAATGCTGCCCACCTGCACCACGGCCTGGCGTTGCAGCAAGGTGCTGGCCACGGCATGGTCAGCCGTCATGGCGCCGGTGTGCGACGCGGCGGCTTGCTGCGCACGGGCGCTGCGGCCAGGCATGAGCAGCACGATGGGCTTGCCGGCGGCGCGGGCTTGCTGCGCCAGCGCCAAAAACAACTGCGGCGCGCGCAATTGCTCGGCATACACGGCGATGACGCGGGTTTGCGCGTCGGCAATGAAGTGCGCCAGCGCGTCTTCAATGCGCACGCCGGCTTCGTTGCCTGTGGACAAGGCGGTTACGACCGGCAGGCCACGGCTGATGAACGCATCACGCATGTTGACTGCCATGGCGCCGCTTTGTGCCAGCACGGCAATGCCGGGGCGCTGTTCGCGCGGCGTGGCCTGCAAGGGCTCGAAGGTGAGCGCCACGCCGGCGGCAAAGTTGGTGAAGCCCATGCAGTTGGGCCCCAGCAGCAGCATGCCGGCGGTGCGCGCAGCCGCGGCCAACTCTTCCTGCCGCGCCAGGCCCACGGCGCCCGCTTCGGCATAGCCCGAGGCGAACAACACCGCAGCATGGCAGCGGCGTGCGGCCAGGTCTTGCAGGGCTTGCGGCACAGCGGCTTCGGGGATGGCCAGCACGGCCACGTCAACGTCTTCAGGCAAGGCCAAAGGGCTGGCCACGCAGGGGCGGCCGTTTATTTCGACGCTGCTGCGGCTGACGGGGTGAATGGCGCCAGCAAAGCCAAAGCGTTCCAGGTTGCCGAGCACGAAGCCGCCAAAGGAGCGCGCATCTGCCGAAGCGCCAACGATGGCCACCGCGCGCGGGTTGAGCAGCCGCGCCAGGGGTTGAAGGGTGCTGGGTGTGTGAGCAAGTGATGCCGGCATGCGCTGAGTCTGGCATGCCAGAATGCCTCGAACAATGCGCACAAAGCCTAAACGAGCACCCGATGAGCAGCGTGAAACTTGAGTTAGCCCGTGCGGGGCAGGCATGACGCGGCGTCCCCGTTCGCTGCACGTTCCTAACGTTGGACACAAGGCACCCATTCCTTTGGGCGCGCGCGTGGGCCAGCTCATTTGTTCTTCTGGCATCGCCGGCAAAGACCCGGCCACCGGCGCGCTGCCGGCGGGTGCCACCGAACAAGCGCGCAACGCCTTCACCAACCTGGCCGCGCTGTTGGCCGTGGGCGGCGCGAGCATGGCTGATGTGGTGAAGTTGGCCGTGACGCTGGGCGACGAGGCCGCGCGCGACGCCCTGAACGAACAGTGGCTGCGACACTTTCCTGACCCTGATGACCGGCCCGCGCGGCACATCACCGTGCAGCCTTTGCAGCATGGCATGCGCTTGCAACTGGAAGTGCTGGCCGTGGTGCAAGGCGACTGACTTGCACGAGGCAACAACATGGCCATGACCCGCGAAGACAACGAACTGCTGACCCGCGTGGAAGGGGCTGCGCCCATGGGCGCCATGCTGCGCCGGCATTACTGGATACCGGCCATTCCCAGCGCCAAGCTGGAAGCCGGCGGGCGCCCCTACCGCGTGCGCCTGCTGGGCACCGACCTGGTGGCGTTTCGTTCACCCGATGGCACGCTGGGCATCGTGGATGAACGCTGCCCACACCGGCGCGCTTCGCTGGCGTTGGCCAAGAATGAAGTAGGCGGCCTGCGCTGCCTGTACCACGCCTGGAAGATCAGCCCGGCCGGAGACGTGATCCAGGCGCCTAACCATTCAGGTGACCAGGCAGCGTTTTGCAAGCATGTGGGTGTGAACCGCTACCTGGCGGTGGAACGTGGTGGCATCGTTTGGGCCTGGTTGGGGCAGGGCACGGCGCCGCGATTTCCTGAGCTGCCTTTTGTCGATTTACCCGAACACCAGCGTAGCGTGACCTGTGTGGAGGTGCCCACCAACTGGGTGCAGGCGGTGGAAGCGTCGATGGATTCATCGCATGTGGGCGTGTTGCACGAAAGCACCACGCAGATCAATTCGGGCAGCGGCAGCGAACGCATGCTCATGACCAAAGCGCTGGCGCCCAAGCTCGAATTCGAAGACCGGCCCTATGGGTACCGCTACGCCGCCTTGCGCACGCTGGCTGATACGCAGGTGTACGCACGGGTCAACAACTTCATCATGCCGTGGTACGGCCTGATCTGCGCGCCGCATGCGGGCGGGCCGAGTTCATTGTTCTTCAGCACGCCGGTCGATGACGTGACGCACCGTGCCTGGTTCGTTCACTTCAACCCCGGCGCGGTGCTGGGCATGACCCTCATGTCAGCCGCCACCGATGTGTGGAACTTCCCGCCGCTGCCCCCGGGCAACGCGGCCGAGAACTGGGGCCAGAACCGCGACCTGATGAAACGCGGCCACGCCACGGGCTTTCCGCAGCACCTGGGCACCGAAGACTTCGCCATGTTCATCAGCCAGGGTGCGATCCTTGACCGCACGCAAGAGCAACTCTGCTCGGCCGATGGCGCCGTGCTGCGCGTGCGCCAGGCGCTGCTCAAGTCGGTGCGCGAATTCATGGCCGGCCAGGTGCCGAAGCTGGCCGAGAGCCCCGAGCTGGATTACCGCGGTATCCATTCCGTGGGCGGTGTGCTGCCTGCAGGGGCTGACTGGCGCGCCTTGGTGCAGACCGCATGATGATCAACCTTAACCGTCGAGATGCACTGTTTGCTGCCGCGGCCGGCACGCTGGATTCATGGGCCAATGCCCAGGCCGACAAGGCGCCGATCAAGGTGCTGGTGGGTTTTCCGCCTGGTGGCGCCACCGACGCCATTGCGCGCGTGGTGCTTGAACGCGCGGGCCAGTTGCTCGGGCAGCCTGTGATCATCGACAACAAGCCCGGCCTGGGCGGGCGCCTGGCGGCCGATGCCTTGCTCGCCGCCCCGGCTGACGGCCTGAGCTTCATGGTCGCCCCCAACGCCACGCCCACGTTCCAGATGTTGGTGTTTGCGCAGCAAATCAAATGGAACATCGTGCGCGACTTTGCCACCGTGGCCGGCCTGGCTTCGTACCCGCTGGGCATGGGCGTGGCGTTGAACACCGGCGCTGGCAACGCGCGCGAATTCATCAACTGGGCCAAGGCCAACCCCGCCAAGGCCAACTTCGGCGTGCCGGGCCTGGGTGGGCAAAACCACTTCCTGGGCGTGCAACTGGCCAAGACCGTGGGCATCGAGTTGCCCGCCACGCCCTACAAAGGCAGCCCGCCGATGGTGACTGACCTTGTGGGCGGCCACATCCCCAGCGCCATCAGCCTGATGGACGGCATGATGGCGCAGCACCGCGCCGGCAAGATCAAAGTCATTGGCCTGTTCACCAAAGAGCGTTCACCCTTGATGCCCGACATTCCCACCTTTGCCGAGCAAGGCGTTGACGTGACATCGGGTGAAGGCTGGACGGGCCTGTGGGCCAAGGCCGGCACGCCGCCCGCCACGCTGGAACGCATGCGGCGTGCGGTGCAGCAGGCCTTGCAGCAGGCTGACGTGCGTGAAACGTTAAGCCAGAAGCTTGTGGCGCACCCGCACTTTCGCAGCGGCGCGGAACTCGACGCCTTGCAGCGCGCCGAGCTGGCGCACTGGGAGCCCATCATCAAGGCTTCGGGCTTCAAACCTGAGTGATGTTCGACAACGGCGGCATGACAACTGAACTGGTCACTTACGAACTCGATGGCCCGGTGGCCTTGATCGGCCTGAACCGGCCCGACAAGCGCAATGCCATCAGCAACGCTGTTATTGATGCCCTGTTGGCAGCAGTGCTACGCGCCCACGACGAAGCCAACGTCGCCATCCTGCACGGCCACGGCACAAACTTCTGCGCCGGGCTCGATTTGGCCGAAGCGTTGGCCCGCGCCAGCGGCAAGCTGCCCGCGCCGCGCAAACGCAAACGCCACAACTGGCACGTGGTGTTCGACGAAATCGAACGCGGCCCCATTCCCTTTGTGGCCGCGCTGCATGGCGCCGTGGTGGGCGGCGGGCTGGAACTGGCCTGCGCGGCGCACATTCGGGTGTGCGACGACACGGCGTTCTTTGGTCTGCCCGAAGGCCAGCGCGGCATCTTTGTGGGCGGCGGCGGCACGGTGCGCGTGCAGCGCATCGTGGGCACCACGGTGATGACCGACATGATGCTCACCGGCCGCTTGCTCAACCCTGCTGAAGGCTTGCAGGAACACATCGTGCGTTATGTGGTGGGCGCCGGCCAAGCCTTGGCCAAGGCGCGCGAGCTGGCGCTGCGCATCGCGCAAAACACGACTGAAACCAACTGGAAGATCGTGAACGTGCTGCCGCGCATTCAAGACCTGTCGCATGACGACGGCCTGTTCGTCGAGCAACTCAATTCCGCCATGGCGCGCCCGCCTGAAGCAGAGCAACGCTTGCGTGAATTTGTGGAAGGCAAGGCGGCGCCCTTGCGGCCAGATGCAGCCAAACCTGAAGATTGACATGAGCCCCTTTGACCTCACCCCCGAAGACCACCAACGCGCTGCCGCGCATTTTGAGCAAGCCCGCGCAGCGGCCAGTGAAGTGAATGGTTTGCCCGCCAACACGCCCACGCGGCCGGTGCACAGCGTGGCCATCATCGGCGCCGGCACCATGGGCACGGGCATTGCCATGTCTTTGGCCAACGCCGGCATCGCTTCGTGCCTGTACGAGGCCGATGCCGCCGCCTTGCAGCGCGGCCTGGCGCGGGTGCAAGACACCTACAACGCGAGCGCGGCGCGCGGCAAACTTGACCCGCAAGACGTGGTGCAGCGCATGGCGCTCATCACCAGCACACTCAAAATGCAAGACCTGACCCCGGCTGATTTGTTCATCGAAGCCGTGTTCGAGGACCTGGGCCTGAAGCAGCGCTTGTTCGCGCAGATCGACGCCGTGGCCAAGCCCGGCGCCATCCTGGCCACCAATACGTCTGGGCTCGATATCAACGCCATTGCCAGCGCCACGCAGCGCCCGCAAGACGTGATCGGCGCGCACTTCTTCAGCCCCGCGCATGTGATGCGGCTGCTGGAAGTGGTGCGGGCCGACGTCACCGCGCCCGACGTCATCGCCACGCTGATGGCGCTGGGCCCGCGCATCGGCAAGAGCGCGGTGCTGGCGCGCGTGTACCCGGGCTTCATCGGCAACGCGCTGTTCCGGCAAAGCCACCGCGAGGCGCATTTTTTGGTGGAAGACGGCGCGCTGCCGCACGAGGTGGACGCCGCGCTCACCGGCATCGGCTACGCCATGGGCGTGTTCGCGGTGCAAGACCTGGCCGGCACCGACGTGGGCTATCAAACGCGCAAGGCGCAAGTGGCTACACGGGCGCAGGATCGGCGCTGGAGCGATTTGATTCTGAAGCTGGTGGAAATGGGCCGCAATGGGCACAAGAGCGGTGCCGGCTGGTACCGCTATGAAGCTGGCCACCGCAAGCCGCTGCGCGACGCCGTGGTGGAAGATTTCATCGTCGCGGAGTCGGCTCGACTGGGCATCACGCGCCGCGATATCACGAACGATGAGATCCTGGAACGCTGCATTTACGGCATGGTGAACGAAGGCGCGCGCCTGCTTGAAAAAGGCATCGCGCAGCGCGCCAGCGACATCGACCTGATCATGCTCACCGGCTATGGCTTCCCCGGCGCGCAAGGCGGGCCGATGTTCATGGCTGACCGCATCGGCTTGGCCGAAGTGGCGCAAACCGTGCAGCGCCTGCATGCCAAGCATGGCGCCTGGTGGGAGCCGGCGCCGCTGCTGCTGGAACTGGCGCGCAGCGGTGGCACGTTTGCGGCCTGGCACGGCTGAACCCTTAACCGCAGAGCGCAGGTGAACTACAGCGACTACCTCCATCTGGATGAAGTGCTGGGTGCCCAGCACCCGCTGTCGCCCGACCACAACGAGTTGCTGTTCATCGTGCAGCATCAAAGCAGCGAGCTGTGGATGAAGCTGATGCTGCACGAGCTGCGCGCAGCCATTCGCCACATCGCACAAGACCAGCTCAACCCGGCGTTCAAGATGCTGGCGCGCGTTTCCAAAATCATGGAGCAACTCGTCCACGCCTGGGATGTGCTGGCCACCATGACGCCGCCTGAATACAGCGCCATCCGCCCTTACCTGGGCAGCAGCAGCGGCTTTCAAAGCTGGCAATACCGCTGCATCGAGTTCAGCCTGGGCAACAAAAACGCGGCCATGTTGCAGCCGCATACAGGCCGCCCGCAGCATCTGGCAGATGTGACGGCCGCGTACGAGGCGCCTTCGCTGTATGACGAAGCCTTGCGCCTGCTGGCGCGCCGCGGCTTGAACGTGCCGGCCAGCCACACGCAGCGCGATTGGCGCGCGCCCTATGCCGCCAACGCCGAAGTGGAAGCCGCGTGGTTGCAGGTGTACCGCGCACCCGACACGCATTGGCAGCTCTACCAGTTGGGCGAGGAACTCACCGACCTGGAAGACGCCTTCCGCCTCTGGCGCTTTCGCCATGTCACCACCGTGGAACGCATCATCGGCTTCAAGACCGGCACCGGCGGCACCAGCGGCGTGGGCTATTTGCGCAAGATGCTGGACGTGGTGCTGTTCCCGGAGGTGTGGGCGCTGCGCACCGATTTGTGATCGACCTTCGGGAGTACCGGCCATGCTTGCGCTGCGACCGAGCCGCGAATACTGCAACCGCGCCTTGCCGCCTGAAGCCACGCTGGTGGCGCATGCAGTGTTTGGGGGGACTATCAAGGCCATCCCGCCGGTGCAACGCTGAAGGCCCTGCCTGCCTAAAATCCCCGCTTCTTCCCGCCGAAAGCCACCGCGATGGACACCCGAACTTCCCCGATCCGCCTGCGCCTGAGCCAATTGCGTGACTGGCTCGCATGCGAGCCATTCCAGGCCGTGTTGGTGCCCACCAGTGACCCGCATCTGTCTGAATACCTGCCCGAACGCTGGCAGGGGCGCGAGTGGTTGTCGGGCTTCACCGGCTCGATGGGAACGTTGGTCGTCACGCCGCAGCGCGCGCTGCTGTTCGCTGACAGCCGCTACTGGGGCCAGGCGGAAGCCGAGCTGGAAGGCACGGGTATCGAGTTGGTGAAGA
>JANOXU010000225.1:0-1623 GCA_031418595.1 Burkholderiales bacterium | reverse complement strand
TCTACCAGCTCAACCTGATCGACACGCCCGGCCACGTCGACTTCTCTTATGAGGTGAGCCGTTCCTTGTCGGCCTGCGAAGGCGCGCTGCTGGTGGTGGATGCGTCGCAAGGCGTTGAAGCGCAGACTGTGGCCAACTGCTACACGGCGCTGGAGCTGGGTGTGGAAGTCGTGCCGGTGCTGAACAAGATGGATCTGCCGCAGGCCGACCCGGAGCGCGCGAAAGAAGAAATTGAAGACGTGATCGGCATCGACGCCGAACACGCCATTCCGTGCTCGGCCAAGACCGGCATGGGCTTGGACGATGTGATCGAAGCCGTCATCACCCGCATGCCCGCGCCGCGCGGCAACCCGGTGGGCCCGCCGCGCGCAATGATCGTCGACAGTTGGTTCGACACCTATGTGGGTGTGGTGATGTTGGTGCGCGTGGTCGACGGCAGCCTGAGCAAGGGCGAGCGCATCCGCATGATGGCCACCAACACGGTTTACGGCATCGAATCGATGGGCGTGTTCACGCCCAAGTCGGTGTCGCGCGACACGCTCAAGGCCGGCGAAGTGGGCTTCGTCATCTGCGGCATCAAGGAGCTGCAAGCGGCCAAGGTGGGCGACACGCTCACGCTCGAAAAGAAGCTGCCCAACAACGCCGGCCCGGCCACCGAGGCCTTGCCCGGCTTCAAGGAAATCAAGCCACAGGTCTTTGCCGGCCTGTACCCGAGCGAGGCCAGTGAATACGACCAACTGCGTGATGCTCTAGAAAAGCTCAAGCTCAACGATTCGTCGTTGCGCTACGAGCCCGAGGTGAGCCAGGCGCTGGGCTTCGGCTTTCGCTGCGGCTTCTTGGGCCTGTTGCACATGGAGATCGTGCAAGAGCGCCTGGAGCGCGAGTTCGACCAAGACCTCATCACCACCGCGCCCAGCGTGGTCTACGAAGTGGAGTTGAACGACGGCACGGTGATGCTGGTGGAAAACCCGTCGAAGATGCCCGACCTGGGCCGCATCAACGAAATCCGCGAGCCCATCGTCACCGTGCACCTGTACATGCCGCAAGACTCGGTGGGCCCGGTGATGACGCTGTGCAACCTGAAGCGCGGCGTGCAGATGAACATGGCCTACCACGGGCGCCAGGTGATGCTCACTTACGAGCTGCCGCTGGCCGAGATCGTGCTCGACTTTTTCGACAAACTGAAGAGCGTGTCGCGCGGCTACGCCAGCATGGACTATGAATTCAAGGAGTACCGCGCGGCCGATGTGGTGAAGGTTGACTTGCTCATCAACGGTGACCGCATCGATGCGTTGAGCATCATCGTGCACCGCGTGCAAAGCCAGTACCGCGGCCGCGCCGTTGCGGCCAAGATGCGCGAGCAGATCCCGCGCCAGATGTATGACGTGGCCATTCAAGCGGCCATCGGCGCCAACATCATCGCGCGCGAGAACATCAAGGCGCTGCGCAAAAACGTGCTGGCAAAATGCTATGGCGGTGACGTCTCCCGCAAGCGCAAGTTGCTTGAGAAGCAAAAAGCCGGCAAGAAGCGCATGAAGCAGATCGGCACCGTCGAGGTGCCTCAAGAGGCCTTCCTGGCCATACTTCGGGTGGACGATTGATGAGTGCCTTGACTGCCGTTCT
>JANOXU010000224.1:0-4325 GCA_031418595.1 Burkholderiales bacterium | reverse complement strand
CGGCGACCCGTTCCGCTTTGAATACACGATGGACGTGTACGCCCGGCGCACGGCGGTGATGTGGCGCGGCTACGGCTGGGCCGGTGCCAGCCTGGGCACGCGCACGGCCTACCTGTGGGGCTCCGGGCCGCCCAAGAGCGGCTGGCCAGGTTTGAAAGACAAGCTCTATCACAACGCCTTCAACCGCCGCTTCTTCGATGCCTTCGGCCTGAGCGACACCAACGTCGACCAGTACATCGACGACATCACCGCCTACCGGCCCAAAGCCCTGGTGGGCTACGTTGCGCCCGTGGTGCTGCTGGCGCGGCGCATGCTGCAAACCGGGCGCCAGCTCAGCGGCCTGCGTGGGGTGATCACCGGAGCCGAGGCGCTGTATGGCGCCGAGCGGCGCGACATCGAAGCCGCATTCGGCGCGCCCGTGTTCAACACCTACGGCACGCGCGAGGTCATGCTGTTGGCGGCCGAATGCGCACAGCACAAGGGCCTGCATCTGAGCGCTGACCACCTGCTGGTTGAAACGGTGGCCGACGACGGGCGTGCGCTGCAAGGCGAGTCCGGTGCCGTGGCCGTGACCGATCTGCACAACCTGGGCATGCCCATGGTGCGCTACCTGAATGGCGACCGTGCCACCTTGAGCCAGAGCGCCTGCGCCTGCGGTCGCGGCCTGCCTCTGCTGGAGTCCGTGGACGGCCGCGTGCTGGACATGATCCGCACGCCCGATGGCCGCGCCTTGCTCGGCGAGTTCTTCGTCTACGTGATGCTCGAATGGCCCGAGGTCAAGAAGTGGCAGGTGGTGCAGACCGCGCCAGACTGTGTGCAGTTTCGCTTGGTGGTGGCGCAGCCTTGGGCCGAGGAAGAGAAAGACAAGCTGCGCCAGCGTGTTCAAGCCAAGAGCGGCCCAGGCATGCGCGTGGATGTGGTGGAGGTGACCGCGATTGCCAACGTGGGCGCAGGCAAGCGCCGGCTCACGGTGTCGTTGGCCCATGCCCGCGAACAAGGCCTGGTGCCTTGAACGCCATGGGGGTGACGCTGTACGGCATCGCCAACTGCGACACCGTCAAACGCGCCCGGGCGTGGCTTGACGCTCGCTCAGTGGCTTGTCACTTCCATGACTTCAAAAAAGCCGGTTTGCCGCAACGCGACTTGCTTGTCTGGGCAACCAGCGTTGGCTGGGAGCTGCTGTTGAACCGACAGGGCACGACCTGGCGCAAGCTGGACGATGCGGCCAAGGCCGAGGCGCAAGACCGCGCCGGTGCCTTGCGCCTGATGCTGGCCCAACCCAGTGTCATCAAGCGGCCGGTGGTGGTCTGGGCCGACGGCCAGGTGACGGTCGGCTTCGACGCCACCCAATGGGCTGCGCGCAAAACCTGACTGCACCCGTTTGGGGCCGGGCACGCACCGTGGCGGTGCCTGATGCCCTGTTAATGCTCATCGCCCCGCCCTCCCCAGGCACCACTTCGGGCACATGAATTGCTAACCTGGTGCGGTGCGCCCAACGTTGGCGCGCCAAACCCAACAGGAGACACGAAATGGAACAGGTCAAGCAAGGCACCGATGCCTTGTTCATTTTGCTCGGCGCCATCATGGTGCTGGCCATGCATGCCGGCTTTGCCTTTCTTGAGCTGGGCACGGTGCGCAAGAAAAACCAGGTCAATGCGCTGGTCAAGATCCTGGTCGATTTTTCGGTTTCGACCATCGCCTACTTCTTCGTTGGCTACAGCGTGGCCTATGGCGTGAGCTTTTTCACCGGCGCTGAAACGCTGGCCGCGAAGAACGGCTACGACCTGGTGAAGTTCTTCTTCCTGCTCACCTTCGCCGCGGCCATTCCGGCCATCGTTTCGGGCGGCATTGCCGAGCGCGCGCGCTTCGGCCCGCAGCTCATTGCTACCGGTGTGCTGGTGGGCTTGATCTACCCGTTGTTCGAAGGTGTCGCATGGAACGGGCAGTTTGGCGTGCAGGCCTGGATCAAGGCCACCACCGGCGCCGAGTTTCACGACTTTGCCGGCAGCGTGGTGGTGCATGCCGTGGGCGGCTGGATCGGCCTGGTGGCGGTGCTCTTGCTCGGTGCGCGCAGCAACCGTTATCGCAAAGACGGCGGCATCAGCGCGCACCCGCCGTCGAGCATTCCGTTCCTGGCGCTGGGCGCCTGGGTGCTGGCCGTGGGTTGGTTCGGCTTCAACGTGATGAGTGCGCAGACCATCGACAAGATCTCCGGCCTGGTGGCGGTGAATTCGCTCATGGCCATGGCCGGCGGCACCCTGGTGGCGGTGATGCTGGGCCGCAATGACCCGGGCTTCGCCTACAACGGCCCGTTGGCCGGGCTGGTGGCGGTGTGCGCGGGGTCAGATGTGATGCACCCTCTGGGTGCCTTGGTGGTGGGCTGCGTGGCCGGTGCGGTGTTCGTGTTCATGTTCACACTCACACAAAACCGCTGGAAGATCGACGACGTGCTGGGTGTGTGGCCCTTGCACGGCCTGTGCGGCGCCTGGGGCGGCATCGCCTGCGGCATTTTTGGCCTGAAGGAACTGGGCGGCCTAGGCGGCGTCACCTTCGGCGCCCAGCTCATCGGCACGCTGCTGGGCGTGGCCTGGGCGCTGGTGGGCGGCCTGCTGGTCTACGGCACGCTCAAGGCCACCATGGGCCTGCGCATGAGCGCCGAAGAGGAATTCGAAGGCGCGGATCTGTCCATCCACAAGATCGGCTCCACGCCCGACCGCGAGGTGAGCTGGTAATCAGCCTGGTCCTGCGAAGCGCACCGGCAGGTGCTTCAGGCCGCGAAACCGCACCCGCCGGTCGCGCACTGCTTCGCCAGCCAGGGCGATGTGCGGCGCACGCGCTAACAGCAAGCTGAAGGCCACTCGCGCTTCCATGCGCGCCACGTTCAGGCCGGCGCAGGCGTGACCGCCGTGGCCGAACGCGAGGTGGTGGTTGGGCTTGCGTGCCACATCCAGTTCATCGGGAGAATCGAACGCGGCCGGGTCGCGGTTGGCCGCACCCAAGGCCAGGGTGATGAAGCTGCCAGCCGGCAACTCGCGCCCGCCCACTTGCAGCGCTGCCGTGGCCACGCGGTTGTTCAGTTGCAGCGGGCTTTCATAGCGCAGCAGCTCTTCCACCGCGCTGTGGATCAGGTGCGGCTGCGCCACGAGTCGTTCGAGTTGATGGCGGTGGTGCAACAAGGCCAGCATGCCGTTGCCGATGAGATTGGTGGTGGTCTCGTGACCGGCGTTGAGCAAGAAGATGCAGTTGTGCAGCAGCTCGGGTTCGCTCAGGCGTTCACCGGCCACCTCGCCCTGAATCAGCCGCGTGAGCACATCTTCATCAGGGTTCAGCGGCGCGGCGCGGCGGTGTGCCACCAACGTGCGCAGGTAGGCCACGAACTCGGTGACCGCCAGGTTGCCCGTGGCCAACACCGCCGCGCTGGGCAGCGGCTCCAAGGCCGACAGAATAGCCAGCGACCAGGCCCGCAGCGGCCCGCGTTCGCCGCGCGGCACACCCAGCAGGTTGCCGATCACCTCCACCGGAATCTGCGCCGCGAAGTCCTCGATCAAGTCCACCGCGCCGGTGTGTTGCAGGCCGTCAAGCAAGCTGTTCACCAGCTCGATCACACCCGGCTCCATGCGCGCAATGGCGCGCTGGTTCATGGCCCCCAGCAGCAAGCGGCGCACCCGCGTGTGCAAGGGCGGGTCGTTGAACACCAGGCTGGTGGTGTGGTGCTCATACAGCGGCGAGGCGCCGAACTTGGGCGCGAATTCGCGCCGCTTGTCGGAGCTGGCCGCGCACTCGCGGTACAGCGCGGCAACGTCGGCATGGCGGGTGAGCAGCCAGGTGCCCGGCGCCAGTTCATGCACCGGGCTGTGCTGCCGCAGTGCGGCGTAAAACGGGTAGGGGTTGTCGATGAAGCCGGGCGGCGGCTGGGTCAAACTGAAGCCGTCAATCCAATCGGCGTGGGCGGTGGGCGTGCAGGCCATGGCACGATCATGCCGTAAGCTCACAACCATGTTCACCGGCATCGTTCAAGGCGTGGCCACGGTCGCGCAGATTCAAGACAGACCCGGCCTGCGCACGCTGCTGTTAAGACTGCCGCCGGGGCTGGATGCGGGTCTGGCCATCGGTGCCAGCCTGGCCACCGACGGGGTGTGCCTCACCGTCACCGATCTGCCTGGCTCGGGCCTGGCCGCGTGCGATGTGATGCTGCAAAGCCTGAACCTCACCACCCTGGGCGCGCTGGTCGCAGGCAGCGTGGTGAATGTGGAACGCGCCGCGCACGACGGTGCAGAAATTGGCGGCCACCCGCTTTCCGGCCACATCGACTTCAAGGCCACGCT
>JANOXU010000223.1:0-21494 GCA_031418595.1 Burkholderiales bacterium | reverse complement strand
ATGGCCTGGGCGCTGCCGCCGTGGTCGCGCATGGCGCCGCTGGCGCTGGGCGCAGCTTGTTTGCTGGTCGGCCTGGGCTTGACTTACAGGCGGCGTGGCACGCCGGCCGCGGCTGTGGCGCTCCCTGCATCGGCCGCGCGCCCGTGCGCTCCAGCGCACGTCGAGCCCGCAGCGCCTGTCGCCGCGCCGGTGGCAGTGGCGCCGAACCATGCGGCGACCGTCGTCGCGGCGCTGCATCGCTTGCTGACGGTCGGCCTGGCCGTGCAGTCGGTGCCGGACAACACGCGGCGGCGCCCGCGGTCCTAGCGCGCGGCCTCAGATCAGGGCACTCACCAGCATGGCCAGCAGGCTGAGCAGGACACTGCTGGTCAGCGGCACGAAGTATTCGCGGCCGCGCCAGGTGAAGCTGAAGTCACCCGGCAGGCGACCGAGGCCGACCTTGCGCAGCCAGCCGGCGAGGCCGTTGAAAAGTACGAAGGCGATGACGAAGACGAGCAGCCAGCGCATCAAAGTCGGTGGCTGCGGTCGCCGGTGGCAAAGCCGATGGCATCGAACGACGCTGCGCCGCGCACCAGGCCGATGACCTTGAACAACTCGCCCATCTCGTGTTCGGCGATCAGCTTCTGGGCTGCGGCGAGCGCGGGCCAATCGCTGCTTTCCTGCGCCTGCGCCATCGCTTGCGCGAGCCCGCAGTTGAGCAGAAAGCGCGCCTGCGAGGTGTAGCCGAGGACCTCGAAGCCGGCGTCCTGCGCGGTGAGGGCGATGGCGCTGAAGTTGACGTGGGCCGTGATGTCTTTCTCGCCCACCTCGATCAGCGGATCGGTGTCGGCGACATGCGCACGGTGGCACATCAGCGTGCCGCCGCTGCGCTCGGGCAGGTAGTACTCGGCGTCGGGAAAACCGTAGTCGATGAAGAAGGCCGCGCCACGGTCGAGCCGATCGGCCAGGGTGCGGATGAAAGCCTCGGCCTGGGGGTGGATTTCCGTTGTGGTGCCGGGCACGAAGGCGGCCTGCAGCGGCGGGCGCAAGGCCGTCGGCCGATCGGCGAACACCAGCGTGTCGCGGTGTTCGACGACACCGCGCTCGAACCACGCCGCGCCATCCCAGTGCAGCAATTGCACCGGCATCGCATCGAGCACTTCGTTGCCGATCACCACGCCACGCATCGCCTCGGGCAGCGCATCGAGCCAGCGCACGCGCTCGCCGAAGGGCGCCAGGATTTCGCGCTGGCGCGCGCGCAAGGCACCCGAGAGGTCGACGATGCTGTAGCGCTGCACACGCTCGCCGAGCGCTTGCAGGAGTTGTGAGGCCAGCGCACCCGAGCCGGCGCCGAACTCCCAGACTTCGTCGCTGCCGGTGGCATCGAGCGCCTGCGCGATCTGGCGCGCGAGGGCCGCGCCGAACAGCGGGCTCATCTCCGGCGCGGTGACGAAATCGCTGCCCGAGGCCGGCATGGCGCCGAACTGGCGGCTGCCGCGCGCGTAGTAGCCCAACCCTGGCGCATACAAGGCCAGGGCCATGAAGCGATCGAAGGGCAGCCAGCCACCCGCCGTGTGAATGGCGCGATGGATCAAGCGCCGCAGCGGCGAGGACTGCGCCGATACACTCTGTGCCTCTGTTGGCTGCGTCATCGGCGCATTGTAGGAATGTCCTCCACTAGCCCTCGTCCCGTCGTCTTGGTGACCGGCGCCGCGCGCCGCGTCGGCCGCGCCATCGCGATCGAAATGGCGCGCGCGGGTTACGACATTGCGCTGCACTACCGCAGCTCGGCCACTGAGTGCGAAGCCAGCGCCGCCTATGTGCGTGCGCTCGGCGTGCGTGGCGAGTGTTTCCAGGCCGACCTCGCCGACGAGGCGGCCTGCCGCGCACTGCTGCCTGCGGTGGCGGCGCGCCTGGGCCGCATCGATGCCGTCGTCAACAACGCCTCGCACTTCGCGTACGACAACGCCGAGAGCTTCTCGTACGCCGCAATGGAAATCCATTGGCGTGCCAACACGGCTCCAGCCGTTGTGTTGGCGCAGGCGCTCGCAGCGCACTTGAAGGGTTGCAGTGAGACGGGCTGCGTGGTCAACCTGCTCGACCAGAAGCTGGCCAACCCGAACCCGGACTATTTTTCGTACACGCTTTCAAAGGCCGCGCTCGATGCCGCCACCACGATGCTGGCCCAGGCGCTGGCGCCGGCGGTGCGGGTGTGCGGGGTGTCACCTGGCCTGGTACTTGAGAGCGAATTCATCACCAGCCCGCGGCTGCAGGCGCTGCAACAAGCGACACCCCTGGCACAAGGCGTGGCGCCCGAGCATGTTGCACAAGCAGTGCGCTTCTTGCTTGAGAACCCGTCGATCACCGGGGTGAATCTGGTGGTTGATAGCGGGTCACACCTTGCGCCGGCGCGCCGTGACTTCGCCTTCCTGGGCAGCACTTGATGATTGACTCAAAGGGTTTGATTCATGTCCCCGCAACCGTGCGCTGGGTGGCGTTGATTTTGCTGTTCAGTGCCCTGATCGCGGCAATGGGCTTGACCATTCATTACGCCTGGAAGGACAACCCCGCTGACCCCAAGTTCGCGGACTGGATCCTGGTCGGCATGTCACTGATCCACCTTACGCTTTCCGGTTTGGCGGTAGCGCTTGTTTTGTTCTTTTCGGAACGCCAGGCCAATGCCGAGGTGCTGGCCTTGAGGACGCACGAATTTCTGACTGAAAGTGTCCCGCAGGCGTTGTCGCGCGTGAGCGCAAGTTATGCATTGCGCCACCAACCTGCTGTGATTGATCGCCTAGGGCGCAGCGACATTTTTGGCGCCGCCTATGGCCTGAGTTCGGGCGAACACCAAATGAAGCTCTGGGCTGGGCTGAACGTGAGCCGCCTGTTTGTGATTTTTTGGCTCAAGGTGCCCGCTGGCACAAGCTTCCAGGAGCACAGCGAAAGGATCAAAGCGACCTTTGCGTTCACCTTTGGCGGCGCACAGAACGTGGGCTATCACACGTACTACGAACCGGCCACCTTGAACGACGGTGAAGACATCATCTCCGTATGGTCGAGCGTTGAAACGGGGCACAACCTGTTGACCGAACCCGCGAAGCGCCTGTTCTGGCTGCAAGACTTGGCCATGCTGACCGAGTCGTTTTGGCGCACGGCGTTGCGCAGCGGCGTGTTGGTGTCAAAGTCAGATCCATCGCCGCTTTGACCCACCTGGCCTACCTGTCATGAGAACCATCAGCGTTGACTCGCTCAAAGTGTTGGCCAGCATCGGCATTCTTGAGCATGAGCTTTCGTCGAAACAGCCGCTGTTGATTTCAATGTCTGTGGACATGGCAAGCGCACCCGTGCTGCCATCGTGCGACGAAGTGACCCAGGTGCTGGACTACCGGCGGCTGCGCGACATCGGCATTCGGGAAGCGCAGTCCTCGCACATCAATATGCTGGAGACATTGGCCGGCAGGATTACCACGTCACTGTTGGCGTTGCCCGGTGTTGACAGCAGCCGCGTGCGAGTCGCCAAACCCAATGTCTTTCCCGATTGCGATGGCGTTGCCGTGGAGGTGCGGGCGCACCGGCCTCAATCGCCCAAGGAATCGCCTGCCCTGGGGTCGCACTGCGGCCAGCCACAAACCAAATCAACCTGACGCGACATTCATGAACCCTTCAGTCCGTGCCGACCCGCGCCGCCCCGCCATCGAGGCCAACAAGCTGAGCAAGCGGCTGCACCGCCAGGTGGGCCAGGCGATTGCCGACTTCAACATGATCGAGGCCGGCGACAAGGTCATGGTCTGCGTGTCCGGTGGAAAAGACAGTTATGCGCTGCTCGACGTGCTGGTGAACCTGCGCGAACGCGCGCCGGTGCGCTTCGAGCTGGTGGCGGTGAACCTCGACCAGAAGCAGCCCGGTTTTCCTGAAGACGTGCTGCCCAACTACCTGCGCGAACGCGGCGTGGCGTTTCACATCGAGCAGCAAGACACCTACTCCATCGTCAAGCGGCTGGTGCCCGAAGGCCAGACCATGTGCTCGCTGTGTTCGCGCCTGCGCCGCGGCATCCTGTACCGCGTGGCCGGCGAGCTGGGTGCGACCAAGATCGCGCTGGGCCACCACCGCGACGACATCGTGGTCACCATGCTGATGAACATGTTCTTCGGCGGGCGCCTCAAGACCATGCCGCCCAAGCTGGTGAGCGACGACGGCCGCAACGTCGTCATCCGCCCCTTGGCGTATGTGGCTGAAACCGATTTGGAAGCCTGGGCCACGCACCGCGCCTTCCCGATCATTCCGTGCACGCTGTGCGGCAGCCAAACCAACTTGCAGCGGGTGCAGATCAAGGCCATGCTGCGCGAGTGGGAACGCCAGTACCCGGGGCGCAGCGACAACATGCTCAGAGCCATGAGCCAGGTCACGCCGTCGCATTTGCTGGACCGGAACCTGTACCCCTTCGCCACGCTCCAACCCAGCGGCGTGGCCGACGCTGCCGGCGACAAGGCCTTCGATGACGATGAGGGTTGCGTCACGCCGTCAAAGAGCGCCGTGCCCATTGCCTTGCACGGCTTGAGTGTGTAGCCAAGGAGTCAGCACCATGCAGTCCGCCACTCGCCTTATGTGCATCGCCTTGCTTGGCGCCAGCCTGGCTGCTTGCAGCGGCCTGAACACCTTGAGCGCCGATGTCTCATCCTTCGGCGCCTGGCCGGCGGATCGTGCTGCGGGCAGCTATGCCTTCGAGCGGCTGCCGTCGCAAGAAGCGCAGGCCCAGGAGCAGCAGTTGTTGGAAGACGCTGCCCGCGGTGCATTGAAGAAAGCGGGTTTCAGCGCTGCGGCCCCGGGCCAGCAGCCCGATGTGCTGGTGCAGGTGGGTTCGCGTTTGTCGCGCAGCGTTGCCGGCGCCTGGGAAGACCCGCTGTGGTGGCGCGGCGGCCTGGGCCACTGGCGCGGCCGGCCCTGGGTTGGCCCGGGCTGGGGCGTGGCCACCTACTACCCCGGTGGCCTGCGCTATGAACGCGAAGTGGCGGTGCTGATTCGTGAACGCGCCAGCAGCAAGCCGCTGTACGAAGCGCGTGCCAGCCATGACAGCAACACCGGCGGCAGCGCTGCCACGCTGGCCGCGCTGTTCGACGCCGCGCTGACCGACTTTCCCAAGACCGGCATCAACCCGCACCGCGTGGTGGTGGCCGTGCCCGCGAACTGAACCCTCAGCCCGGTGTCACCACGCTGGGCGCCGGGCCGAACGGCGCGCCGGGTTGAGCACCATTCGCCGGCTGCGCGGCCAGCGCGCGCAAATCGTCTTCCCACCCTTTGAGCTTGGCGCGCAGGGCGCCGCGCTGCTCCGGGCTGCTCAGGTTGTGCAGCCGCGCCACCAACTGGCACTGGTGTTCGATCAGCCGGCGCTCATAGGCCCGGTACTCGGCGCGCGGTGAGCGCTGCACGCGCGCGGCCAGGGCGTGCAAGGCGGCGGCGGCGCGGTCGGGGTGGGCGCTGTGCTCGGTGGCCATTTGGCGCAAGGCCTGCATCGTTTCGGCCTGGCGTTCGCGGCGCTCAGCCAGGGCCGCCTCAGCGTTGAAGGGTGAGTTGTCCACGCTGTCGGCCAGCGCGCCGCGCTGCGCCTCGTTCAAGCGGCCATAAAAATCTTCGTAGCGTGATGTAGCGCGCTTGATCTGCCGGCCGCGGCGCTCGGCCGCGTCGCCCTTGCCGTAATCGCTGCGGAATTCATCCAGCGCTTTTTGGTTGCGTCGCTCAATGTGTTTGAACTGCGCCGCGCTCAGGCTGGGCAGCAAGGGCGTGGCCAGGGGAATGGCTTGGGCCAGCGCAGTGTTGAAGCGCTCGCGCAGCTCGTCGCTCAAGCGGCACACCTGTTCGGGCGTGGTGGCGTGCTCGGCGAGCCGCGCCTGGCGTGCCAGCCAATCGGCGTAGTCACCGAGCTGCGTGCTGCGATGCCAGTTGAACCATTGGGCCAGCGCGGCCTTCACTCTGGGCGCTTGCTCGGCAGTGAAGTCGGCATAACCGTCGAGCCACCAATACGCCAGTTGTGGTGCCTGGCCGTAGCCCAAGCGCACGGCGCTGCAGCCGCTCAGGGCGAGCAAGGCGGTGCCGATAATCAGGGCCTTCCAATGAACAAACCAGTGGGGCCGGTGCATGGCGTTGAACATCGTGATCATGGCGGCGGGCAAGGGCACGCGAATGAAATCAGCCCTGCCCAAGGTGTTGCACCGCATTGGCGGCAAGGGCTTATTGCAGCATGTTCTGGACAGCACTGCAGCACTCGGCCAGGCGGTGGTGATCACCGGCCATGGGGCTGACGAGGTGGAAGCCGCAGTGGCCGCCAGCGGCGCGCGCTTTGTGCGCCAGATGCCGCAACTGGGCACCGGCCATGCCGTGCAGCAGGCGGTGCCGGCGCTGGACGATGGCAACGCCACCACGGTGATCCTCAGCGGTGATGTGCCTTTGATCCGCGCTGAAACCATTTCTGCATTGGCGCAGGCCTGCGGCGGCAAGCAGCTCGCGTTGTTAACGATTCAGTTGGCCGACCCCACCGGCTACGGCCGCATCGTGCGCGCCGGCAATGCGGTGCAAGGCATCGTCGAACACAAAGACGCCAGCGCTGCGCAGCGCGGCATCAACGAGGTCTACAGCGGCGTGATGGCCGCGCCCACCGCGGCGCTGAAGCGCTGGCTGACTGGGTTGAAGCGCAACAACGCCCAGGGCGAGTACTACCTCACTGACGTGGTGGCCGCAGCCGTGGCCGAAGGCGTGGCGGTGGTGGCCAGCGCGGTGGCCGATGAAGCCGAGGTGCTGGGCGTGAACAGCCCGGCGCAACTGGCTGAACTGGAACGTTGTTTTCAACGCCGCTGCGCGCAAGCCTTGATGGCCGCCGGTGTGCGCCTGGCCGACCCGGCGCGGCTGGATGTGCGCGGTGAACTGCTGTGCGGCGCCGAGGTGGAGATCGACGTGAACTGCGTCTTCGAAGGCCGCGTGGTGCTGGGCGACGGCGTGCGCGTCGGCGCCAATTGCGTGCTGCGCGATTGCAGCGTGGCCGCCGGCGCGGTGATCCACCCGTTCTGCCACATCGAAGGCGCCACCGTGGGCGAAGGCGCGCTGATCGGCCCCTTCGCCCGCCTGCGCCCGGGCGCTGAGCTGGGCGCCGAGGTGCACATCGGCAACTTCGTTGAAGTGAAGAACAGCACGCTGGCGCGCGGCGCCAAGGCCAACCACCTGGCCTACCTGGGCGACGCCACGGTGGGCGAGCGCGTGAACTACGGCGCCGGCAGCATCACCGCCAATTACGACGGCGCCAACAAGCACCGCACGGTGATCGGCGCGGATGTGCATGTGGGCTCGAACTGCGTGCTGGTGGCACCGGTGACGCTGGGTGCGGGCGCCACCATCGGCGGCGGCTCCACCATCAGCAAGGATGCGCCGGCCGGCCAGCTCACCGTGGCCCGCGCGCGCCAGGCCACGCTGGCGGGGTGGCAGCGGCCGAAGAAGGCCGTGAAGCCCTAACAGTTATCTTCATAGGCCTGCGCCGCCAGGCACAGGTCTTCCCAGGAGCGGGCTTTTTCGGCCGGGCTGCGCAGCAAGTAGGCGGGGTGATACGTCACAACCAGCGGCACGCCCTGGTAGCGGTGCACGCGCCCGCGCAGCTTGCCGATGGGCTCGCCCGTGCGCAGCAGCGACTGCACGGCAAAGCGCCCCATGGCCACGATGATCTTGGGCTGCACCAGCGCCACCTGGCGCGCCAGGAAGGGCTCGCACTGCGCCAGCTCGGCCGGTTCGGGGTTGCGGTTGTGCGGCGGGCGGCATTTCAGCGTGTTGGCGATGTAGACCTGCTGCTGCGGCGTGCCGGCGTTGCGGCTCAACTTCAATGCGGCCAGCATGCGGTCGAGCAACTTGCCGCTGTCACCGACAAACGGTTCGCCTTGCGCGTCTTCGTGCTCGCCCGGCGCTTCGCCCACGATCATCCAGTGCGCTTGCTCATGGCCGACGCCGAACACGGTTTGCTTGCGGCCTTCACACAGCTTGCAGGCGCGGCAATCGGCCACGGCCTGGCGCAGCGCCGGCCAGCCGAGTTGTGCGATGACTGCGGTGTCGCTGCGGGTGAGCGTGGCGGGTACAGGGGCCGACCCGGGGGATGACGCCGGTGAAGGCATGGCGGGGCGTGCCACCGGCGCCGGCGCCGGCACGGGCGGTGACGGTTTGGCTGCGGCCGGCGCCGCTGTGGCAGCGAGTGCAACTGGCGCAGGTGCGGACGCGGATGCGGACGCAGGTGCCGCCGCCGGCTGCCACACCGGCAGCCCCATTTCCGCCAGCATGGCGATCTGCGCTTCAGTCCAGGGCATGCTCGGCCTGGCCGTCGAGGGCACGCATCATCACCACGGCGTCTTCACGCTCACCGCGGCCAGCCGGGTAGTAGCCGCGGCGCACATGCTGGGTCGTGAAGCCGCAGGCGGCGTACAGCGCCAGCGCGGCGGCGTTGCTGCCGCGCACCTCCAGCCACAGCTTGTGCAGGCGGCGTGCGCGGCATTCATCGAGCAACCCGCCCAGCAGGGCGCGGGCATGGCCGCGGCGTTGCTCGGCCGGCGCCGTGGTCAGGTTGAGCAGGTGCATTTCTTCCACGCCCGGCATGGCCACGGCGTAGGCCTGCACCGCGCCGGCCGCGCTCAGGCGCAGTGGCGCCAGGTGGCCGGCCAACAGCGAATCGACGAAGTTGCCGCGGCTCCACGGGAACGGGTAGGCCTGCGCTTCGACCGCCTGCACGGCGTCGACGTCGGCCAGCGTCATGGCGCGCTGGATCATGCTTTTTGCGCCTTGGCCAGCGCGCGCTCAGCGGTGGTCTGGGCCACCTTGTCGCGCAGGTACAGCGGCAAGGCCAGCGCGGCGTCCACCGCCGCACCCGCAGCCCAGGCCGCCTGGGCACAGCGCAGCAGCGCCGCGGCGCGGCCTGTGGGGTTGGCCAGCGCGCTGGCGGCACCAAACACCAGGCTTGAGCCGAACGCGGCCAGGGCGCTGCCGGCCACGGCCCGCGGCGGCTCAAGCTGCCACACGGCGTTCATTGCCGGCAGGCTGAGCAAGGCCGGCTCGCGCACCACGCGCCAGGTTGCATTCGCATGCCCGCCGCCATGGGCATAGCGGCCGGCGTAGACCTCGCCCATGCGCGCATCCATCGCCACATCCACATCAAACTCAACCGCACCGGCGCGCACGCTTTCGGCCACCAGCAGCAAGCTGTCGATGGCCAGCACCGGCCTGGCCGCACCCAGGGCCAGGCCTTGCGCCACCGAGCAGGCGGTGCGCAGGCCGGTGAAGGCACCCGGGCCGCGGCCGAAGGCGATGGCGTCCAGATCGGCCAAAGCCAGCCCGGCTTCGCGCAGCAGCGCCTGGATGCGCGGCAGCAGCTCGGCCGAGGCCTTGGGGCCGCCTTCGCCATCAAACACCCAACTGCGTGCGCCGTGGCACAGGCCCACGGCCAGGGCCTCGGTGGCGGTGTCGAAGGCCAGCAGCTTCATGCCGGCTTGGCCTTGAGTGGCGCCGCGGGTGCGCGCAGGCCCAGCACCACGCCGAGCGTGACGCAGGCCAGGCCCAGCACGGCATAGCCTTGCAAGACTTCGCCCAACAGCGGCACGGCCAGCAACGCGGCCAGCGCCGGCACCACTGAAGTGAGCAGCGTGGTGCGGGTGGGGCCGAAGGCGACGATGACCTGGGTGAAGGCCAGCCCGGCCAGCCACATCGACACCCCGCCTTGGTACACCGCCTGGAAGGCGATCTCGGCCCACGGCGCCTGTGCCAGATTGCTAGGGATGGCGCCGGCCCAGGCCCCCAGGCCGTACAGCGGCACGAAACTGAGCCCACCGCCCAACGCCAGCACGAGCGTGGCCGGCATGGCGCCCAAGCGCCAGCGCCGGCACAGCACGGTGTACATCGACCAGCACACCGAGGCGGCCATGAACAGCAGGTCGCCCTTCCAGACGTTGCCGCCGGCAAAGGCCAGCAGCAGGCTGGCGCCGCCGACCAAGGCGCCGCCGGCAACGATCAAGGCCAGGCCCAGCGCGCGCTGTGGGCTGACGCGCTCGTGCAGCCAGAAGAAGGCGATCAGCGTCGTCCACAGCGGCAACGAACCCGGCAACAGCACCGAGGCATGCGCCACCGGGGCGAAGAAGAAACCGCTATAGGCCAGGCTGCAATAGCCCACGCCGCCCAGGGCGGTGAGGGCAGCGCCGCGGGCCCAGGGTGAACCGCCGCCCTGGGCGAGCTGGGCGCGCATCGCGGGGCCGAAGCGCGCAAGCAGCAGCAACCCCACCAGCGCTGAAAACGCAAAGCGCAGGAAGGCGATGTCAAAGGGCAGCAGGCTGTGCGCGGCGCTGGCGCGGGCGATGAGGATGAAGGAAGTCCAGATCGCCACCACCACCAGGGCGCACAGGCCGCCAACGAGACGGGCTCGCTTGGGCGGGGTAGGCATGAAGGCAGTTTAGCCGTGCGATCATCCTGCCCCATGCTCCTTCTGAAACGCGCGCTGCCTGGCGCGCTTTGCATTTTCAGCACGGTGTTGGCACTGGCCCAGCCCCTGCCCGAGCCGGTGTTGCAAGCCCTGCGGCGCGCCCAGGTGCCGCCCGAGGCGCTGGCGGTGCTGGTGCAAGAAGCCGGCGGCGCGCGCCAGTTGCTGGCGCATCAAAGCGGCTTGCCGATGAACCCGGCGTCGCTGATGAAGCTGCTCACCACCGCGGCCGCACTCGACCAATTGGGTCCGGCCTGGGCCTGGGCCACACCGGTCTGGCTGGCCGGCACGGTGCAAGGCGGCGTGCTCGAAGGCTCGGTGCACATCAAGGGCAGCGGCGACCCCAAGCTGGTGCTCGAACGCATCTGGCTGCTGCTGCGCCGCGTGCAGCAGGCCGGCGTGCGCGAAATCAGGGGCGATGTCGTGCTCGACCGCAGCGCCTTTGCCGCCAGCGAAGCGCCGCTGGGCGAGTTCGATGGTGAAGTGCTGCGCCCGTATAACGTTAGACCTGACTCACTGCTGCTGAACTTCAAGGCGGTGACCTACACCTTCGTGCCTGACACCGCGCGCGCCGTGGCGGTGGTGCAAACCGAGCCCACGCTGGCCGGCGCGCCGGTGGATCGCACCGTGCCATTGACCACCGGTGAATGCGGCGATTGGCGCGCCGGCCTGCGCGCCAGTTTCAACGACCCGGCCCGCGTTCGCTTCGCCGGCAGCTACGCCGCGGCCTGCGGTGAGAAATTCTGGCCCGTGGCCGATGCCAACCCAGCGAGCTACAACGCCCGCCTGATTGAAGCCTTGTGGCGCGAAATGGGCGGCAAGCTCAGCGGCAGCGTGCGCGACGGGTCGGCGCCTTCGGGCCTGAAACCCAGCTTCGAGTTCAACTCGCCGCCCCTGGCCGAGGTGGTGCGCGACATCAACAAGTACAGCAACAACGTGATGGCCCAGCAGCTCTTTCTGAGCCTGCCGCTGGCCCTGGGCGTGAACCCGCCGGCCACGCCCGAGGCGGCGCGCGAATCGCTGCAAGCCTGGTGGCAGCAGCGCCTGGGCGAGGCGGCGGGCAAGGTCACGCTGGACAACGGCTCGGGCCTGTCGCGCGAAACACGCCTGTCAGCCCAGCAGTTGACGCGCCTGCTGCAACTGGGCTGGGCCAGCCCGTGGATGAGCGAGTTGATGAGTTCGCTGCCCGTCAGCGGCACCGACGGCACCTTGCGCCGCCAGCGCAACACCAGCGCCCAGGCGCACCTGAAGACCGGCAGCCTGCGCGATGTGGCCGCACTGGCCGGCTATGTGCTGGGCGACAGCGGGCGGCACTACACGCTGGTGGCGATCATCAACCACCCCAATGCCAACGCCGCCCGCCCGGCGCTCGAAGCCCTGGTGCAGTGGACGATGCGTGACCTAACCCCAAGATGAAAGGCGTCCATGCGCTCGATTGATTTACTGGGCACGCTGGCGGCCACGCTGACCACGGCGTCGTTCCTGCCGCAAGCGCTGCACACCTTGCGCACGCGCGACGTGAGCGGCATTTCGCTGGCCATGTACAGCGCCTTCACCCTGGGGGTGGCGCTGTGGCTGGCCTACGGCGTGATGCTGGGCGAGTGGCCGATCATCATAGCCAACGTCGTCACGCTGGCGTTGGCCAGCATCATCCTGTTCGTCAAAGTGCGGGTCGACCGTTCCAATCAACTGAAACGTTAGACTGGTTGGCAACGAGCCAGCGGCCTCAAACCGCCACCACGATCGGGAAGCGCCCGCGCAGCCCGTCGCCTTCAGCCTGGAAGGCCACGCCCAGCGTGGCGCGGTCGGCCGCTGACAAGCTGCGCCAGAGAAAGTCGCGCTCGTTGCTGGGTTCGCCGGCCACGTAGAGCTGTGTGGTCAGCAGTTCGCGCGGGCCCAGTTTCACCTTGACGTGGATGTGCGGCGTGCGCCCCGCATAGGGCGCGGGCCGGATGGTGCGAAAGCGGTATTCGCCCTCGGCGTTCACCTGCACGCGGCCGAAACCCTGGAACGCCGGGTCGGCGCCACGGTCGCCGGGGTGGTGGTAGTGGCCGGCCTGGTCGCATTGCCAGATTTCAACCACCGCGTCACGCAGCGGCCGGCCGGTGCGGTCGGTCACCGTGCCTTCGAGCCAGGTGGCCTGGCCGCGGCTGTAGCGCACGTTGCCCTGGGTCAGCAGGTCGGCGTCGCTGTCGGCGGGCAGGGTGACGGGGTAGAACGGCCCTTCCATTTGCGCCGGTGTGGGCCGCAGCACCGCTTGGGCGCGCGCATCACGAATGAACCAGGGCGCGCTGATCAGCGCGGCGGCGCCACCCAGCAGTTGACGCCGTGGCTTGGAAGGGGGTGGGTGCTTGGCCATGGCGCGAAGTTGAACACAAGTGACCTATGCTTGCGCCCAGGCAACCACAGACCACCATGAAATACAGATCCCTTGGACACAGCAACCTGAAGGTCTCGGCCCTGTGCCTGGGCACGATGATGTTCGGTGACCAGACCGACCGCACCGAGGCCGCGCGCATCGTGGCCGATGCCCACGCCCAGGGCGTGAATTTCATCGACACGGCCGATGTCTACACCACCGGGGTGAGTGAAGAAGTCGTCGGCGAACTGATCAAGCCGCAGCGCCACGACTGGGTGCTGGCCACCAAGCTGGGCAACAAGATGTCGGCCCGGATTAACGAAACACATTACTCACGTGCCTGGATGCTGCGCGCGCTGGACGCCAGCCTGCGCCGGCTGCAAACCGATCACATCGACATTTACTACCTGCACCGCGACTACCCCGGCATGAACCTGGAAGAGCCGCTGCGTGCGCTGGGCGACATGGTTCAAAGCGGCAAGATTCGCTACTGGGGCGTTTCCAACTTCCGCGGCTGGCGCATTGCCGAAGTGGTGGCCCTGGCGCGCCAACTGGGCGTGCCCGGCCCCGTGGTGTGCCAGCCCTACTACAACTTGCTCAACCGCATGCCCGAGGTGGAAGTGCTGCCGGCCTGTGAACACTTCGGCATTGGCGTGGCGCCGTACAGCCCGATTGCGCGCGGCGTGCTCACCGGCAAGTACACGCTCGGCGCAGCGCCCGCGGCCAGCACACGCGCCGGCCGCGCCGACACGCGCATGATGCAGACCGAGTTTCGCCCCGAGTCCTTGGCCATTGCGCAGCGCCTGGGCGAGCATGCCGCGGCGCGCGGGGTCAGCCTGGCGCAGTTCGCCACGGCCTGGGTGCTGGCCAACCGCATGATCAGCTCGGTGATTGCCGGGCCGCGCACGCTGGCGCAGTGGCAGGCCTATGCGCCAGCACTCGAATTCAAGCTCAGTGCAGAAGACGAGGCGCTGGTGGATTCGCTGGTGGCCAGCGGCCACCCGTCCACGCCGGGCTACAACGATCCGGCCTATCCGCTGATCGGGCGCCTGCCCGGCCTGGCCTGACGCGCCTGCGCGCGGCGCGCCTTCAGAACGGGTTGCCCCGTGCCCGCGCCGCGGCCAGGTTGCCGATGTAGATTTGCAGCGCGGGGCCGATGTGGGTGGCGTCAGCCCACAACCAGTTCAAGGCCACGGCGCCGGTCACCATGGTGTTGGTGGTGCAGTCGGGCAAGGCGGTGGCGCAGGCGGCCTGGGTGGCGTTGGCCAGCGCGAACACGGCCGGGGCACGGGCGGCGGCCTGCACCGCTTCATCAGCCAGCACCAGGCCGACGAAGCGGCCGTCATTCAGGATGTTCACGCGCACGCGGCCGTTGATGACCAGCACCAGGCGGCTGATCAGTGCCGCGTTGTCGGTGCCCTGGGCCAGGGCAAACGGGCTCAGGCCGACATCGATGGCGGTGGCCACGATCACGCGCGCGCCCAAGTCGACCATGCGGTTCACCTGTTGCGCCGCACGCTCGCCGCGCAGCCGCAGTTCGGCCGTGGCCGCGGCCTCGGTGAGGCTGCCGGCGCTGACCTGCGCGGCCAGTTCCAGCACGTCGTTGGCGCCGACCATCACCGTGGCCAGGTCGCCTGCGGCAAAGCCGCCCGCGGCCACCTGGGCATCGACCTGCGATTTCAGGTCGTCCGCCTTGGCGCCCAGCGCGGCGCGCATCACGCCCTGTGGTGCGGCCACGGCGCCGGGGTTGCATTGCGGGAAGACGAAGCTGTAGACCGTGGCCACGGCCTGCACCCACAGCGCGCTGTTCAGGCAAGCCCGGGCGCCGGCTTCATCGAGGGCGTTGACGCTGTACTTGCGCCCGTCGGGCAGCAGCAGGCTGGCTTCATCGCCAAAGGCCAGCACGCGCTGGGCCTGGAACGGCTCCAACTGCGAGGTGCCACCGCCGCAAGCGGCCAACGTCAGCGCGGCCGCCAACACAGCCGCCAGCGAAGTCTTCGCCGCAAAGGCCTTCAACCGCTGGTGAGCATTCATGTTCAAGGTCATCGGGTTGGGTCAGTGAGTGGCTGCGCGCTGCAAGCGGTCGCGCACGCCTTCCCAGGCTGGGTCGGCGGGGGGGTGTTCGATCCAGATCAACTGCGCGCCGTGGGCGTCGAATTCGCGCAGCGCGGCAAACAGTTCTTGGGCCGCAGCGCCGGCGTCGTCTGGCATGGGTTTGAGCGCCACACCGGCCGGGGTGCGGCGAACGGTGCGGGAATATACCCCCAGCCTCAAGGCCGGCGCTTCAGGCCCCAGCACGTTCAGGGCCTGGCTGATTTGCTCGCCGCTCATCAGGCGCACGCGGGCTTGCGGGGCGTAGTGCGAGGCCAGCGTGCCGGGTGCGCGCGGCGCGTGTGCGTCGGGCTCTTGCAGGTGCTGGCCCAGGACGGCTTCGATGCGCCCGCGTGCCAGCGTGCCCGGGCGCAGCAGCACCGGCACATCGCGCGAGCAATCGACGATGGCCGATTCAATGCCCAGCGCGCACTCGCCGCCATCCAGCACCAGCAAGCCGGCCCCGAACTCGGCCTCGACATGCGCGGCGCGCGTGGGGCTGACGCGGCCAAAGCGGTTGGCGCTGGGCGCGGCCACGCCGGGCACGCCCAGGGCTTGAGCCGCGTGCAGCAGGGCTTGCGCCACCGGGTGCGCCGGGCAGCGCAGGCCGATGCTGGCCTGGCCACCTGCTGCGGCCTGCGCCACGCCGGTGGCCCGGCGCACGATCACCGTCACCGGCCCGGGCCAGAACGTGGCAGCCAGCCTTTGGGCCAGCGGGTTGAAGTCGGCGCTGAAGGCCTGGGCGGCTTGCGCATCGGCCACATGCACGATCAAGGGGTGATCGGCCGGGCGGCCCTTGGCGGCGAAGATGCGCGCCACCGCGGCGGCGCTGTCGGCGCGCGCACCCAGGCCATAGACGGTTTCAGTGGGGAAGGCCACCAACTCGCCGCGGGCCAGGGCCTGAGCGGCCTGCTGCACAGCGGCGGCCTGGTTGCCATCGAGCACCGGCATCGGCGTCAAAAAGGCGTGATGCCCAACAGCGCCGCGGCCTCACGCGCCACCGCCAGCGCGTGCTCGGGCTGGGGCGCGGTGAACGTGAGGTGCCCCATCTTGCGGCCCGGCCGCGCGCTGGTCTTGCCGTAAAGGTGCAGGTGGGCGCCGGGCAGCGCCAACACCGCATCCCAATGCGGCGTGGCCTGCGCGCCGGGTGGGCCCCACAGCTCGCCCAGCAGGTTGAGCATGACGGCGGCCGAATGCTGGCGCGGCGCCACCAGCGGCAGGCCGGTCAGGGTGCGCACCTGCAAGCCGAACTGCGAGACATCGCAACTGTCCAGGCTGTGGTGGCCCGAGTTGTGCGGGCGCGGCGCCATCTCGTTGGCCACCAGGCTGCCGTCGGCGAGAACGAAGAATTCCACGCACAGCACGCCCACGTATTCCATCGCCTGCGCCAGGCTGTGCGCCAGCGCAATGGCCTGGGCGGCGGTGGCGGCAGGCAGATCGGGCGCGGGCGTCTGCGTGACAGCCAGGATGCCGGCCCGGTGCAGGTTTTGCTGCACCGGCAGGTTGACACACTCGCCATCAAAACCGCGGGCCACGATGACGCTGATCTCGAACGTTAGCTCAAGCCGTTTTTCCAGCACGCAAGGCACGCCGTTGAGTTCCGCAAAGGCTGCGGCCAGCTCAGCGCGGTTGACGACTGTGAGCTGGCCCTTGCCGTCGTAGCCGAGCTGGGCGGTCTTGAGCAGGCCGGGAAAAAGCTCGTCGCTCACCTCCGCCAAGTCAGCCTCGGTCTGCAAAAAAGCATGCGGCGCGCAGGGCACGCCGCAGCGCACGAACAAGGCTTTCTCGCGCGCCCGGTGCTGGCACACGGCCACGGCCTGCGAGTTGGGGGCGACCACGCGGTGCGCGCCCAAGGTGACCAGCGCCGGCGCCGGCACGTTCTCGAATTCGGTGGTGATGGCCGCGCAGCGCTGCATCAGTTGCGCCAGGCCCTGCTCATCCACATATTCGCTGGCCACGTGGTAGTGCGCCACCTTGCCGGCCGGGCTGATCGGGTCGGGGTCGAGCACCGCCGTGTAGTACCCCAGGGCCTGTGCGGCCTGCACGAACATGCGCCCGAGCTGGCCGCCGCCCATCACGCCCAGCGTGGCGGGCCGGCCGTCGGTGCCGGTGCTGCCGGGGAGGATGGGTTTCATTTGAGTTCTTTCGTCATCGCCACCGCCGCGTCATGTTGGCGCTGGCGAAAAGCTTGCAGTTTGGCCATCAAACCGCTGTCTTGAGCCGACAACAGCGCCACGGCAAACAGCGCCGCGTTGGCCGCGCCGGCCGCGCCGATGGCAAAGGTGGCCACCGGCACGCCCTTGGGCATTTGCACGATGGCGTAAAGCGAATCCAGCCCCTGCAGATGGCGGCCGGGAATGGGCACGCCCAGCACCGGCACCAGCGTCTTGGCCGCCAGCATGCCGGGCAGGTGCGCAGCGCCGCCAGCCCCGGCGATGATGGCGCGCAGGCCGCGAGCGGCGGCGGCCTCGGCGTAGCTGAACATTTCGTCGGGCATGCGGTGCGCCGAGAGCACCTGCGCTTCAAACGGCACGCCGAATTCGGCCAGCAGTTCGGTGGCGCACTTCATCACCTCCCAGTCGCTGGACGAACCCATCACGACGCCGATCAGAGGTTCAGTCATGCAGCGGCACTCCCAGTGCGGTCAAGGCCTGTGCGTACGTGGCGGCCGTGCGCTGAACCACTTCGTGCGGCACGGCCGGCGCGGGCGGGCGCTTGTTCCAGGGCGCGCCGTTGATGCGAACGCTTTCCAGCCAATCGCGCACGGGCTGCTTGTCCAGGCTCGGCGGGTTGGTGCCCACGGTGTATTGCGCCAGTGGCCAGAAGCGCGATGAATCGGGCGTGAGCACTTCGTCCATCAGCGTGAGCGTGCCGTGCGCATCCAGCCCGAATTCAAACTTGGTGTCGGCAATGATGATGCCGCGCTCGAGTGCGTAGGCAGCGGCTTTGCTATACAAGCGGATCGCCACCTCGCGCACCGCATGGGCCAGCGGCGCGCCGATGAGCTGCACTGTCCGCTCGAAACTGATGTTTTCATCATGGTCACCGGCCTCGGCCTTTGTGGCCGGCGTGAAGATGGGTTGCGGCAGCTTTTCGGCATTGCGCAGGCCCGGTGGCAGCGCCACGTCGCAGACCTGGCCATTGCGCTGGTATTCCACCCAGCCCGAACCGGCCAGGTAGCCGCGCACCACGGCCTCGATGGGCAGCGGCGTCAAGCGCTTGACCAGCATCGAGCGGCCGCGCACCTGGGCCACTTCATCCGCTGCCACCACGCTTTCAGGCGCGGCGCCGGTGAGGTGGTTGGGCACCACGTGCTTCAACTTCTCGAACCAGAACAAGGCCATGCGGGTGAGCATCTCGCCCTTGCCGGGAATGGGCTGGTCAAGGATCACATCAAAGGCGCTGAGCCGGTCGCTGGCCACCATTAGGATGCGGTCTGCGCCCACGGCATAGTTGTCGCGCACCTTGCCGCGGGCGAGCAGGGGCAGGCTGTGCAGGGTGCTGGTGAGTAGCGGGTGCATGGATGCGAAAGCGGGCAAAGCGGGGATTTTGCCTTGCGCCGCCCAATCAACCGGCATGGCGAAGACAGGCCAGAGCCTCCTTTACGATCCACCCATGAACCGCGAACAACTCAAAAAACTGGAGCGTGACCTGTGGAGTGCCGCAGACAAGCTGCGCGCCAACAGCGACCTGAAAGCCAGCGAGTACAGCACCCCGGTGCTGGGCCTGATCTTCCTGAAGTTCGCCGACAACAAGTACCGCCAGCATGAAGACGCCATCCTGGCCGAGTACAGCAAGCTCAAGGGCACTCGCCGCGAACGCGCGTTGCAAGAAATCGCCATCGAACGCTGCGGCTTTGCCCTGGGCCCCTTTGCGCGCTATGACCACCTGCTGAACCTGCCCGAAAAGGAAGACATTGCCAAGGCCATTCGTGCGGCCATGGCCAGCATCGAAGCCAGCAAGCCCGAGCTGCTGGGCGTGCTGCCGCAGGAAGAGTTCGACCGCTTCACGCGCAGTGAAAACAACCGCCACATCCCGAAGGCACTGCTCAAGCTGTTCAGTGACATTCCGCTCGATGCCTCGGGCGATGTCTTCGGCCAGATCTACGAATACTTCCTCAGCAACTTCGCGCTCAGTGAAGGCCAGGGCGGTGGCGAATTCTTCACCCCGCGCTCGGTGGTGCGGCTGATGGTGGAGATCATCGAACCGCATGGCGGCAAGGTCTTCGACCCGGCTTGCGGCTCGGGCGGCATGTTCGTGCAATCCGCGCAGTTCATCGAGCAGCATCGGCAAGACGCCGCGGCTGACCTCGACGTGTATGTCTATGGCAGCGAAAAGACGCTGGAAACGGTGAAGCTGGCCAAGATGAACCTGGCCGTGAACGGCCTGCGCGGTGAAGTGAAGCAGGCCAACGCCTATTACGAAGACCCGTTCGGCAGCTTCGGCAACTTCGACTACGTGCTGGCCAACCCGCCGTTCAATGTGGACGATGTGTCGCTGGAGCAGGTGGAGAAAGACAAGCGCTTCAACACCTACGGCGTGCCGCGCAACAAAGGCAAAGGTAAAAAGGGGGATGAAGCCAAGGAGACGGTGCCTAACGGAAATTACCTGTGGATCAACCTGTTTGCCACGTCACTCAAGCCCGCAGGCCGCGCCGCCCTGGTGATGGCCAATTCGGCCTCAGACGCGCGGCATTCCGAAGCCGACATTCGCCGCTCGTTGGTGGAGAACAACCTCATCTACGGCATGCTGACACTGCCGTCCAACCTGTTCTACACCGTCACCCTGCCGGCCACGCTGTGGTTCTTTGACAAAGGCAAGGCCGACGACAAGATTCTGTTCATCGATGCGCGCAACGTCTTCACGCAGATCGACCGTGCGCACCGTGAGCTGAACGAAGAGCAGATTCAAAACATCGCCGTCATTCCGCGTCTGCACAAGGGGCGGCGGCAAGAATTCGTGGCGCTGATTGACGGCTACTTCCACCAGGGCCTGGCACGGCTGGTGGAAAGCCAGGCGCACATACCGGCGCTGGCTGAAAGGCTGCTGGCGGTGCTGGGCGAAGAAGACGATGTGCAGGCCGCGGCGGCAGGCCGACAGGCCGTGGCGCACCTGAATGCGCAGTGGGCGAATTTGGGCGTGCTGGTGCAGGCGCAGCGGGCGCATGTGAAGGCGCATGGGGCATCAGAAGCGGTGGACGCGCGCAACGCCGCCCAGCATGCGCTGCACCAGCAATTCACACCTTTCTTCACTGCTCTGCACGCCAGCCTGAAGCAACTGGATAAAGCCATTCGCGAGATGGACAAGCGCAAGGCCGAAGCGGCCACGGTGGCGGGCAAGCGCGGCGGCGGAAACCGGCAGACCAAGGGCGTGAAGGACACGGTGCAGGCGCTGCACGATGAGGTGAAAGCGGCCGAGAGTTTTTATGCGCACATCGAGTGGCTGCAAGCGCGGTTTCCGGCGGCGCGTTATGAGGATGTCACGGGGCTGTGCAAGCTGTCGACGCCCGCGGAGATTGAGGAGCAGGATTGGTCGTTGAATCCGGGGCGGTATGTGGGGGTTGTGATTGAGGAGGACGGTAAGACTGAAGAAGAGTTCCTGTCTGACTTGCTCGCTGCGCAGGACGAATTGCAGGCGCTTCAGGATGACTCAGGCAGATTGCAGGCGGTGATCGCTGACAACGTTCGCCAGCTCGTTGAAGCGGTATGAGTCTGCGAGAAGGCGAATTCAAGTCGCTCGCACAGGTGGGCACTGTTGGGCGTGGAAAGTCCAAACACAGACCGCGCAACGATCCCGATCTGTACGGCGGCGACTACCCATTCGTGCAGACAGGCGATGTCAAGCACGCCACGTTTTATCTTCGCGAATCCAGCCAAACCTACAACGACAGGGGCTTGGCGCAAAGCAAACTTTGGCCCGCTGGCACGCTGTGCATCACTATCGCGGCAAACATTGGGGACACCGCCATCCTCGAAGTGCCGGCTTGCTTTCCCGACAGCATCTTGGGCTTTCGACCGAAGGCCGGTGAAGCAGACGTTCGCTACGTCAAGTACTGTCTGGATGCGTTCAAGTCGCAGATTCAGCTGATCTCCCAGGGGACCACGCAAGACAACCTGAGTCTGGACAAGTTGTTGAAACTGAAGTTCTGGTTCCCGCATGTGAAGGTGCAGGAAAAGATCGCTGCGATCCTCTCCGCCTACGACGACCTGATTGCCAACAATCAGCGGCGCATCGCGCTGCTGGAGACCATGGCCGAGGAGATCTACCGCGAGTGGTTTGTGCGGATGCGCTGCCCCATTGCCATGACCAACGGATCGACCACGAGCGAACTCCGACCCTTCGACGAACTCTGCGTACTGCAACGGGGATTCGATTTGCCGGATAGCGCCATGCAACCTGGCGATATCCCCGTCGTCGCATCGACTTCCATCAAAGGCTTCCACAACGTCGCGAAGGTCAATGCACCAGTGGTGACAACGGGCCGCTCCGGGAGCCTTGGGACAGTTCTGTTCACGAACCAACCTGCGTGGCCGCTGAACACAGCGCTCTACGTCAAGAGCTTCAAGGGCAACTCGCCGT
>JANOXU010000222.1:0-25226 GCA_031418595.1 Burkholderiales bacterium | reverse complement strand
TAAAGGGGGAGTCGGCGGCCGCCCGGCCGCCGACGGATGATTGATCCCGGACACAAACAGTCCAGTGGACTGTTTGTGTCTGGCGAACGCATGGGGCTCTGCCCCATGCACGAGCGCAGCAGCACGCCCCACCGGCCTGATCCCGCTCCGAAGCGGCGGGTCGCAGTCAGTCAAGGCAACAAAATCGTGCACCCCGTCGTCTTGCGCGCTTCCAGATCCCGATGCGCCTGCGCCACTTGAGCCAGCGGGTAACGCTGGTCGATGCGAATCTTCACTGCGCCGCTTTGCACCACGGCAAACAAATCGTCAGCCATGGCCTGGTTGGCTTCGCGCGTGGCGATGTGGGTGAACAGGGTTTGGCGCGTCACGTACAGGCTGCCCTTGCCGCCCAGCATGGCCGGCGCAAAGGCCGGCGCGGGGCCCGAGGCGTTGCCGAAGCTGGCCAGCAGGCCGAACGGGCGCAGGCAATCGAGCGAGCCTTCAAACGTGTCTTTGCCGACCGAGTCGTAGACGACTTTCACCTTCTTGCCGCCGGTGATGTCACCCACCCGCGCCACGAAGTCTTCGCTCTTGTAGTTGATGGCATGCGCGGCGCCGTGTTCAAGCGCCAGCTTGCACTTGTCGTCGCTGCCCGCGGTGCCGATGAGTTGCAGGCCCAGCGCCTTGGCCCACTGGCAGGCGATCAGGCCCACGCCGCCGGCGGCGGCATGGAACAGCACAAAGTCGCCGGCTTGCAGGCCTTCCACCGGCAGCGTGCGCTTGAGCAGGTATTGCGCCGTCAGGCCCTTCAACATCATGGCCGCGCCGGTGTCGAAGCTGATGCCATCGGGCAGCTTGCAGACATTTTTGGCCGGCATCACGCGGGCGGTTGAATACGAGCCCGGCGGGTTGCTGGCGTAGGCCGCGCGGTCACCGGCCTTCAGGTGCGTGACGCCCGCGCCCACTGCTTCAACCACGCCCGCGCCTTCCATGCCCAGGTTCAGCGGCAAGGGGTTGCTGTACAGGCCGGTGCGCTGGTAGACGTCGATGAAATTCAGGCCGCAGGCTTCATGGCGGATGCGGATCTCGCCCGGGCCGGGTTCGCCCACTGGCACTTGCACGAGCTGCATGTTTTCGGGGCCGCCGTATTGGCTGATTTGAACCGTTGTACTTTGGGTCGTCATTGCAGGTCTCCTGTTGGTCATGCGAAAGGGTGATCAGCGCGCATGGCGGGCGGCTTCGTAAATCAGTCGCTTCACTTCGGGCACGAAGGGGTGGGCGAAGGCCATCTGCCGCTGCGTCATCAACACCGCCGCCAGATTGGCCCGGGGCGACAGCCACCATAGCGTTCCGGCCACGCCGCCCCAGTAGAACTCGCCCGCAGCGTCGAGGTCGTCCAGCGGCGTGGGCTCGACCACCAGGCCACCGGCCAGGCCGTGGCCGCGGCCGGTCAGCTCACCCAGCGCGGCAAATCGCTGCCACACGCCGGCCGGCAATTGATTGGTCATCATTTGCGCCAGCGTGGCCGGTTGCAACAGGCCAGCGCCGCCAGGCAGCAGGCTGCGCACCAGTGCAAGGGTGTCGGCCAGGCTGGACACCAAACCGCCGCCGCCGCTCAAACGCGGCACGGGCGTGAGGTAGGCGCCGGGGTAAGGGGCCTGATCGGTGCGCGTCAAGCCCGGCTTCATCTGGTCGAACCAGTCAGCCCCGGCGTAATACGCCGCCAGCCGATGCGCCTGCGCCGCGGGCAGCGTGAAGCCGGTGTCGTGCATGCCCAAAGGCCCCAGGATGCGCGCTTGAATGAAGGCATCAAAGCGTTGCCCACTGATCACTTCCACCAGACGCGCCAGCACGTCGGTGGCCACCGAATACTCCCATGATTCGCCGGGGTGAAACAGCAGCGGCAGTGCGGCCAGGCCGTCCAGCATCTGCGCCAGGGTGCGTGCCGGGTTGAGCAGCTTGCTGTCGTTGTAGGCCTTGTAGAGGGTGGTACCAGGGTCGAACAGGCCATAGCTCAGGCCGGCGCTGTGGCTGAGCAAGTGCCGCGCGGTGAGGGCGCGGCGCGCCGGCTCGGTGTCGTCAAGGCGCGTGGCGCCGGGGCGCAGCACCTGGCGCTGGGCGAGTTGCGGCAAGTGGCGGTCAATGGGTTCGTCCAGGTCGAGCTGGCCCGCCTCGAACAGCATCAGCACCGCCATTGAAGTCACCAACTTGGTGTTGGAGAACATGCGGAACAGATGATCGGTTCGCAGGGGCACCTGTGCTTCGATGTCTGCAAAGCCCACGGTGTGGACATCGACCAACTCGCCCCCCACCAGCACGGCAACCGACACGCCGGGCAGCAGCTGCGCCTGCACATACTTGCGCAACGCCGCGTGGACGGCGCCGAAGTCATGCCGGCCGGGGTTAACGTTTGAAACGTTCATCAGAAAGTACCCGGGAAGGCGCCGCCATCGAGCAAGATGTTTTGCCCGGTCAGGTAGCCGGCATGCATGCTGCACAGGAAGGCGCAGGTGGCGCCGAATTCGTCGGCGCTGCCCAGGCGCTTGGCCGGCACGTTGTTCACGCGCTGGTCGATCATTTCCTGGTAAGGCTTGCCCGCCTTGTTGGCCACGCCCTGCATCACGGTGCGAATGCGGTCGGTGTCGAACACGCCGGGCAGCAAGTTGTTGATGGTGACGTTGCGGCTGGCCAGGCGCTGCTGGCGCGCCACACCCGCCACGAAACCGGTGAGGCCGCTGCGCGCACCGTTTGAAAGGCCCAGCGTGTCGATGGGTGCCTTCACCGCGCCCGAGGTGATGTTCACCACGCGGCCGAAGCCACGCTCGGCCATGCCGTCAACCACCGCTTTGATCAGCTCGATGGGCGTGAGCATGTTGGCCTCGATCGCCTTGAGCCAAGCCTCGCGGTCCCAGTCGCGGAAGTCACCCGGCGGCGGGCCGCCGGCGTTGTTGACCAAGATGTCCACCTGCGGGCACTGCGCCAGTGCCGCCGTGCGGCCGGCCGGGGTGGCGATGTCACCGACCACGGCATGCACCTGCACCGCCGGGTTGAGCCGCCTCAGTTCGGCCGCCGTGGCCAGCAAGGCCTCTTCACCGCGCGCGGTGATCACCACGTTCACGCCTTCGCGCACCAGCGCCGTGGCGCAGCCCTTGCCCAGGCCCTTGCTGGCCGCGCACACCAAGGCCCAGCGGCCGGCGATTCCCATGTCCATGTTTGTCTCCGAGTTTGTTCAGCGCACGCGCGCCAGCAGCATCACGCCAGCCAGCACCAGGGCGGTGCCCGCAGCCAGCCAGGGCGTGAAGGGCTCGCCCAACAGCAGCGCGCTCAACGCGATGGTACTCAGCGGCCCGATCATGCCGGCTTGCGCCGCCTTGGCCGCGCCGATGCGCTCAATGCCCATCATCACCAGCAGCACCGGCGCAACGGTGCACAGCGTGCCGTTGAGCAGCGACAGCCACCACACGGCGGCGTTCAAATCCAGCGCAGCGCTGAACGGGCGCAGCAATAAAAACTGCACGATGCACAGGACACAGGCCACGCTGCTGGCCCAGCCCGTCAGGCGCAGCGCGCCCAGGCGCTTGACATGTTCGCCGCTGTAAATGAGGTACAGCGCATAGCTCAGCGTGCTGGCCAGGATGAGCGCACTGCCCCACACCACATGGCCGCCCTGTTCGCCATGTTCGCGGCCGAACACCAGCGCCACGCCGCCATAGCTGACCAGCAGCGCCGCCACCTGCCGGGCGCTGACGCGGCGCTTAAACAGCAGCATCGACAGCAGCAACACGATGGTGGGCGTGAGATACAACAGCAAGCGTTCCAGGTTGGCGCTGACGTATTGCAGGCCCAGAAAATCGAGCATGCTGGCCAGGTAGTAGCCTGAAAAGCCGAGCAGTGCCACCAGCTTCACATCGCGCGGCGCCAACGGCGCCTGGCCGCGCCCGGCCCACCAGGCCAGGGCCACGAACAGCGGCAGCGCGAACAACATGCGCAGCATGATCAACGTGACGGCATCCACGCCATGCCGGTAGGCCAGCTTGACGATGATGGCCTTGCCCGAAAACGCCACCGCCCCCAGCATGGCCAGGGCCAAGCCGGTGGCGGCGCCCGGCGCGGCTTCAGAACCCTGCTGCAAGGCCGTCGCGCCGCGGGTCGCTGGCCGCGGCATAACCTTCTGCGGCCGGGTCGCCCAGGCGCCAGATGAACTGGCCGGCGCCAAAGTCTTGGTAGCTGTCGGCAATGGTGTCGAACTCATGGCCCAGGGCCTTCAAACCCGCCACCACTTCGGTGTTCATGCCGGGCTCGATGTTGATGTTGCGGCCCTGGGTGAAGCGCCAGCGCGGCGCGTCGCACGCGGCCTGCGGGTTCTGGCCATGGTCGAGCATGCGCACCAGCGTTTGCATGTGGCCTTGCGGCTGCATGTCGCCCCCCATCACGCCAAAGCTCATCTGCGGCGCGCCGTCTTTCATCAAAAAGGCCGGGATGATGGTGTGGAACGGCCGCTTGCGCGGCGCCACGGTGTTGGGCCCACCCGGCACCAAGCTGAAGCCATGGCCGCGGTTTTGCAGGCTCACGCCGTATTCGGGCACCACCACGCCCGAACCAAAGCCCATGTAGTTGCTCTGGATGAAGCTGACCATCATGCCGCTCTCATCGGCCGCGCTGAGGTAGATGGTGCCGCCGCCCGGCGGCTTGCCGGCGCCAAACACTTGCGCGCGGTGTGGGTCGATGAGCTTGGCGCGGCCGGCCAGGTAGGCGTCATCGAGCATCTGCGCCGGCGTGAGTTCCATGCTCGCTGGCTCGCTCACGTAGCGGTAGGTGTCAGCAAAGGCCAGCTTCATGGCTTCGATTTGCACATGCTGCGCGGCCACGCTGTCGGCCTTCATCGCGGCCAGGTCGAAGTGCGACAAGATGCCCAGCGCCATCAACGCCGCAATGCCCTGGCCGTTGGGCGGCAACTCGTGCAGGGTGTGGCCGCGGTAGTCCTTGGCGATCGTGTCCACCCATTCCACCTGGTATTCGGCCAGGTCGGCCAGCACATGCGCGCCGCCCTGTGCAGCGGCCTGTTTGACCAGCGCCTGCGCGATCTCGCCCTTGTAAAACGCCTCGCCCTTGCTCGCGGCAATGGCACGCAAAGCGCGCACCGCGCCGGGCATGCGAAACAGCTCGCCCACTTCGGGCGGGCGGCCGCGCGGCAAAAAGGTTTCGGCATAGCCGGGCTGGGAGATCAGTTCGGGCACCTGGAACGCCAGCTGCCACTTCTGCGCCACGATCACCGGCACGGCGTAGCCGCGCTCGGCGATGTCGATCGCCGGCTCTAACAGGTCGCTGAAGGGCAGTTTTCCGTAACGTCGGCTCAAGGCCACCCAAGAGGCCACGGCGCCGGGCACGGTGACCGTGTCCCAGCCGCGCTGCGGGGGCTTGGCGGCATCCATGCCGTGCTTGCGCTGGAAGCGGTCAAGCGTCCAACCCGCTGGTGAGTGACCTGAAGCGTTAAGGCCTTGCAAGCGCTGGCCATCCCAGACGATGGCAAAGGCATCCGACCCCAGGCCGTTGCTGCACGGCTCCACCACGGTCATCACGGCCGCCGCGGCAATGGCCGCGTCCACCGCGTTGCCCCCTTTGGCCAACATGCGCAGGCCCGCTTGCGCGCCCAAGGGGTGCGAGGTCGAGACCACGTTGCGCGCGAACACGGGGCTGCGCTTGCTGGGGTAGGGGTTGTTCCAGTCGAAGGTGTTGTTCATGGTGTCAATGAGCCGAAAGAATGAATGATTTCAGATCGCCCAGGCGGTGCGCCCAGAAGATCGCCATGGGCGTGTCTTGCGCTTCAGCCACGTAGCGCGACTTGAACACGCCCTGCAATGCCACGGCAGGCACAACTTGGTCAGAACCAAACTTTGCCAGCCAGACCCGCGCGTTTTGCGCCGCTTCCTTGTTGAGCCGCTTGCGGCTGTTGATCTCGCTGTTCGAACCCTTGCACTCAATGGCCAGCAAGCGCGCATCGTCCAAACGCACGATGACATCAGCGTTGTCACTGCCCAGGTTCGTCTGGGTGACAAAGGTGCGGGGCTCAGGCGAGTCTGTGAGCAGCTTTTGAACGCCCTTGGCCAGTCGTGCAGGCACATGCTGCCAACCCCTGCCGACCAGCAGGCCCTTGACCGCGCCTTCGACAGCCGACTTCTCATCGCCGCGCCGCAACGTCTGTACTCGCTGCGAAGCCATCAAGACGGCGCTGGCCAACTGCGCGGCGTGCAACTCTTCAGGGCTGGGTGGGCGGCCACTCGCCAGCCACGGAAAGCGCCGCGGATCGGCGATCACCCGCATCACTTCCAGCAGTCTGTTGGCGCCTTGTGCGTCGCCTTCGAGTGCGCGCACACCCAACGTCGTTTCGGCCAGTGTTTCAAGATCGTCGGTGGAAATGGGCGGCGCGCCGAGGTAGCGAAATGCGGTACGCCCCAAGTCGTCGCGCCAGAGCTTTCGCAACTCGCCACCCATATTGGGGCTGCCTTGAAGCAAGGCCGCTAGCTGCGCAACCAACGGCGCGATCACCGGGCTAGCCGTATCAAAGGCATCCAGGTAGCGCTGTAGTGGCTCGCCTAACCGGCGGGCTCGGAATTCGCCACGGCTGGCCAACACATCGGCATCAATCTGCTGATCAGTCCAACGTATTGCGCCATGGGGCCAATGGGCGGTCACGGGCGCGGTTCCCACACGGCCTGGGGCAGCCGCAGCCGTGCGATATCGCTGGGCTCGAACTTGGCCAGGCCGCCGCCGTACACGCGCCCGGAAAAGAGCGCTGTGTTGGCGTTCAGGTGATCCAGTAGGCGGCTCAATTCGCTGGGTGTCACCGGCACGCGCGGGTAAAGACCATGGGCGATATTGAGATAGCTCAGGCCTTGCGGGTTTGCCCTGAACACCGGTGGCCTGCGGCCCATGTAGCTGACAAATGCCGCCGGTGGCGCGCGCATGCCAACACTGAACCAGGCCGCGCGTTGTCGCGCCACATAACTGTTGTGCGCGCCCAGCGCTCGCGCTCGCGCCACGAGTTGATCGGCCGCAGCGCGCAGATGCGGGGCAAGCTGGTCAAGGTCGCTTGGTAAATCAATCACTCGGCGCACCCGGCTGGCCGCGTCGCTGGCCGACACCGTGCCATCAATGATTTCGCGCGCTCGGGTAACGGCTGCAACGCCCAGCGCCTGCCAGGGCGATGGCGCGTCTGGCGGAAGAATCCATGCCGCGTTCAAGCCCGTGACCTGCCCACGGGTGACCTTGAACAGTTCGCCGACTTCCACCCCGCTGCTGGGCGGCCGCTCATCAAACTGGCACAGCTCAGACCAACGCACGCTGGCCCGTACCGCCGCACTGTCGAGTTGGCGCAAGGGCGTCATCCGGCGCCCCGCCACCCGACCGAAGCTGACACCGGGCGCATCCACGCCCACCGTGCCCGCGAACACGGCGGCCGACACCAGTGCGTCCACAAACACCGGCTCGCCCGGCGGCGCCAGCCACAAGGCCTGCAAACCCAGGCCATGCGGCTGGGTGGTCAGTTGCCGCAAGGCCGAGCCATAACCGTTGTCGAGCCACTCGGCCGCTGTCACCAAACACCAGGAGTCACCCGGCCGCGCGAGCGCAGCAGTGCGCAGCATGAAGTGGGCGTGCAAGCCGGCCAATTGCGAGGCCGCAATGCCGCGCTGCGCCATGCCGTCGCGGTACCAGGCCTTCCACTGAGCGCCGATGTCGTGATGGCGAACATAGGGCGGGTTGCCAATGAACAGGATCCGGCCGGCCAGTTCGAGGTGAGTGGTTCGAAAGTCGCCCTCGATCACGAATACACGGCCTTGCAGGTCGGCGCGCTGGATGGCCTCGCGCAACATCGCAGCCAACTCAGGGTTCTGTTCAACCGCCAGCACGCTGGCTTTGGGAAACCGCGCCGCAGCGGCAAAGGTGAAGCGCCCGGTGCCAGCGCCGGCGTCGACGATGGTGTCGAACGAGCCTGACGCTGCCGCGTGATCGAGCATCAATTCGATCAACCAGTGCGGCGTGAGCGTGATGCCTTGAGCGCGCCGAGCCTCAGGTGCCAGCCCCGCGCAATGCAATTCAGCATTCGCCGCTGGCGCGTGCAACCCAACCGTGGGCGGCGCAAACAAGTCCGCTTGAACGGGCGTTGCAGTCATCCGTTCGATTGTGCCCGCGGGGGCATGGCGGCACGGCCTGCGACTGCACCGCCCAAGTCAAAACTGCCGCCCGAACGCGGCCTGCACCTGCTCGGCAATCGCCAGCGCCGCCGTCAACCCCGGCGATTCGATGCCGAACAGGTTCACCAGCCCGGGCAAGCCATGCTCGGTGGGGCCACTGATCAGGAAGTCGCGCGCTGCCTCGTGCGGGCCGTTGATCTTGGGGCGCAAGCCGGCGTAGGCGGGTTGCAGCGCGCCATTGGGCAGGTCCGGCCAGTAGCGGCGGATGCTGTGTTCAAAGGCCGCGGCGCGGGCCGGGTCGACCCTGTAGTCCTCGGCGCCGAGCGCGGTGCAGGGCACCCACTGCACATCGGGCCCGAAGCGCATCTGGCCGGCCAGGTCGAGCGTGAGGTGGATGCCCAGGCCGTGTTCGTCGGGCAAGGGGTAGATCAAGCGGCTGAAGGCTGGCTTGCCGGTGCAACTGAAGTAGTGCCCGCGCGCCCAATGCGCAGGCGGCACATGCGCGGCGGCCAGGCCTTCGATGTGCTGCGCCAGGTGCGGGGCGTGCAGGCCGGCGCTGTTGACGACGCAGCGCGCAGCCAGTGCCATGGGCTGCGCACCGCCCACTTCAAGCACCCATTCGCCGGCGCGCTGAACCATCCTGTGCACCGGGCTGTTAACGGCCAGCATCGCCCCATGGTCTTGCGCCTGGCCCAGCAGGCTGAGCATGAAGCCGTGGCTGTCGATGATGCCGGTGCGCGGTGAATGCAGCGCGGCCGTGCAACGCAGCGCCGGCTCCAGGGCCTGCGCTTGCGCGGCGCTGAGGGCTTGCAGCTCGTTCACGCCGCAGGCTTGGGCACGCTGCATCAGGGCTTGCAGGCCAGCCTCTTGCTCGGCCGCCGTGGCCACGATCAGCTTGCCCACTTGGCGGTGCGCCAAACCATGCGCGGCGCAGTACGCATACAACAGCTCGCGCCCGCGCACGCACAGCCGCGCCTTGAGCGAGCCGCTCGGGTAGTACAGCCCGGCATGAATGACTTCACTGTTGCGCGAACTGGTGGCGCTGCCGAACGCTGATGTGGCTTCGAGCAGCACCACTTCGTGGCCCCGCTGCGCCAGCGCGCGGGCCACGGCCAGGCCGACCACGCCGGCGCCCACCACCGCCACGTCCACCCGCTCCATCGCTCGGGGCTCAGCGCAGGCCGAAGGCGCCGGCCCGGTCACCGTCGGCCAGGTAGCGTTGCACGCGCGGCGGCTCGGGCCCGGTGTGAAAGGCCAGGCGGCGCTCGCGCAGGCCGGCGTCGGCAGCGGTGAAACGCTCCAACCGGCGCAGGTGCTCGACCCAGGACTCGTCAAGAAAGTACTCGATATAACGCCCCGGTACAGCGGTGTCGCGGAACAGGCCCCACGACAGCGCACCCTGGCGCAAACGGGCGCGGCGGGTGAACTGCATCACCGCGGCAAATTCGCTCGCCTGGGCAGGGTTGATGAAGTATTCAACCGTCACCATCACCGGGCCTTCATCGCCCTGGATGTCGATGGCGGTTTCGGGCACCGGGCCGGCCACTGCGGGGCTGAAATCGGGGTCAGCGCCGCCTTCAACCGAAATCTTGCGCGTGGCCAACAGCACCAACGGCCCGGCAATGGCGGCACAGATCACCGCGGTCTTCACGCTGTACAAGCCCGCCACCTGGCCCCACAGCAGCGAGCCCGCGGCCGCGCCGCCCATCAACGCCATTTGGTAGATGGCCATGCCGCGCGCGCGCACCCAGTTGGGCAGCGCCACCTGCGCGGCCATGGTGAGCGAGTTGGCGGTGGAGATCCAGCACATGCCCAGCACCGCGATGGCCGGCAACGCCAGCCACACATTGGGCGCAAACACCGCCAGCACCGACATGGCGGCATGGCCCAGGGTGCCGAACAGCACGAATTGATCGCGGTTGAAACGCTCGCGCCAGCGCGGAAAGTAAAGCGCCGCGAGCACCGCGCCACCGCCCACGCTGGCCAACATGGCGGTGTAGGTGCCCGGCCCGGCGCCGTGGATGTTGCGTGCCACCAGCGGCAGCAAGGCCAGGAACGCGGTGGACTGCAAAAAGAACATGAAGATGCGCCACAGCACTTTCTTCATGCGCGGCGACTGCGCCACGTGTTGCCAGCCCACCCGCATGGCGCCCACGAAGCGCTCCCCGGGCAGGGTGCTCACGCGCGGCACGGAGCGCCAGCGCAGGATCATGGCAAACGCCACCAGCGCCAGCAGCGCATTGAGCACGAACACCACGCCGCTGCCCAGCGCGGCGAGCAGCGCGCCCGCGACCACCGGGCCGATCACGCGCGACAGGTTCATCGAGATGCCGTTCAGCGCCATGGCTGCGCCGAGTTGCGGCCGCGGCACCACCTCGGGCACGATGGCGCTGAACACCGGCCAGCGCATGGCCAGGCCGATGCCGTTGGCGAAGGTGAGCGCCAGCAGCAGCGGCGCGGTGAGGTGCTCGGTGAGGGCCAAGGCGGCCAGCGTCAGCGCCACCAGCGACACCCACAGTTGCGTGCTGGCAAAGTAGCGCCGCCGGTCCACTATGTCGGCCAGCGCGCCGCTGGGCAGGCCGAGCAGGAACACCGGCAAGGTGGACGCGGTTTGCACCATGGCCACCAGCACCGGGCTGGTGGTTAACGATGTCATCAGCCACGCCGCGGCCACGTCGTTCATCCACATCGTGATGTTGGCCATGAAGCTGGCCAGCCACAGGCCGCGAAAGACACTGCCACCCAGCGGCGCGAAAGTGGGGTTGCGGCGCAGGGCGCTTAACAGGTCAGGCATCGCGGCAGGATAGTCGCTTGGGCAGCGCAAACGAAAAGGCCCTGCCGGTTCGGGCAGGGCCAGCGGCAGGTGCGCCGGTGAACGCTAATCGTCGACGAAGGTTTCTTCTCGCTTCTTGCTGATCGACGGCAACGACACCACGATGATCATGATCAAGGCGGCCAATAACAGCGCGGCTGAGAGGCCGCGGGTCATGAAGGTCGTCCAGTCACCGCGCGACAGCAGCAGCGCGCGTCGCAAGTTCTCTTCCATCATCGGCCCGAGGATGAAGCCCAGCAGCAACGGCGCCGGCTCACAACCTAGCTTGTAAAACGCCAGGCCAACCAGGCCGAAGCCGGCGGCCAGGTAGACGTCGAAAGTGTTGTTGTTCAGCGTGTACAGCCCGATGCCGCAGAAGGCCATGATCGCCGGGTACAAGAAGCGATAGGGCACGGTGAGCAGCTTGATCCACATGCCGATGAGCGGCAGGTTCAAGATGATGAGCATGGCGTTGCCCACCCACATGCTGGCGATCAGGCCCCAGAACAGTTGCGGGTTGCTGGTCATGACCTGCGGGCCGGGCTGGATGCCCTTGATGGTCATCGCGCCCACCATCAGCGCCATCACCGCGTTGGGCGGAATGCCCAGCGTGAGCATGGGGATGAAGCTGGTTTGCGCGCCGGCGTTGTTGGCGCTCTCGGGGCCGGCCACGCCGCGGATGTTGCCTTGGCCGAACGGCACTTCACCCGGCCGGGCCTTCATCTTCTTCTCGACCGTGTACGCGGCAAAGGCTGCCAGCAGCGCACCGCCGCCCGGCAGCACGCCGAGGATCGAGCCCAGCGCCGTGCCGCGCAACACTGCGGGGTAGGCGTCTTTGAAGTCTTGCTTGGTGGGCCACAGGCCCTTCACGTCTTTGGTGAAGACTTCGCGGTGCTCGGGCTCGCGGCTGAGGTTCATGATGATCTCGCCAAAGCCGAACACGCCCATGGCGATGGCCACAAAGCCCAGGCCGTCGGTCAGCTCGGGAATGTCGAAGCTGTAGCGCGGCACGCCGGAGATCACGTCGGTGTTGATCTGCCCCAGCAGCAGGCCCAGCAGGATCATGCAGATGGCTTTGATGAGCGAGCCCGAGGCCAGCACCACCGCGCCGATCAGGCCCAGCACCATGAGCGAGAAGTACTCGGCCGGGCCGAACTTGAACGCCAGCTCGGTGAGCGGCGGGGCAAACGCGGCGATGACGATGGTGCCCACGCAGCCGGCGAAGAACGAGCCCAGGCCGGCGGCCGCGAGCGCGGCGCCGGCGCGGCCCTTTCGGGCCATGGCATAGCCGTCGATCGCGGTGTCGACCGAGCTTGACACACCTGGAACGTTGATCAGGATGGCCGTGGTGGAGCCGCCGTACTGCGCGCCGTAGTAAATGCCGGCCAGCATGATGAGCGCGGGTGTGGCGTCGAGCGCGTAGATGCTGGGCAGCAGCATGGCAATGGTGGCCACCGGCCCCAGGCCTGGCAGCACGCCGATCAGCGTGCCCAGCATCGCGCCGAAGAAGGCGTACATCAGGTTTTGCAGCGTGAAGGCCACGCCAAAACCGAGGGCCAGGTTGTTCAGGAGTTCCATATCGTCTCGATTCTCAAGCGCCAGCCAGGAAGGTGGGCCACAGCGGGATGATCAGATTCAGCCCCTTGATGAAGATCAACCACGAACCGACCGTGAGCACGGCGCTGTTGATGATGACTTCCTTCCACTTGAATTCATCGCCGGCCAGGCTGGCCACGATGATCAACAAGGGCAGCGACACCGCCATGCCCAGGCGCGGCAGCGCCACGGCAAAGACCAACACGGCCACGGTGATCAGGCTCATGGGCCGCCACGGCACGCCGCCAATGGGGTCGCCGCCTTCGGTTTCCACCGTCAGCGCCTTGAACAGCACGACTCCACCCAACAAGGCCAGCAAAATGCCCAGCCCGAACGGAAAGTAACCGGGGCCGGGCCGGGCGCTGCTGCCCATGCTGTAAGTTTGCGCACCGATGGCGAAGGCCACGCCGGTAACCATGAACATCAGCCCCGACCAGAAGTCTTTCTGGCTCTTGATCTTCACGCTGGTCTCCTCGTTATGGGTGTCGGCGCGGATTCTAGGCAGCGCACCCCAATGCGCTGGCTGTGGTTTCCACGTAAGCGGGCGCTCGCGTGACCCTCAGGCCACCCTGGACGCGCGCCTCACACGCCCAGTTCAGGCGTGCAGCGCAATACTTCTTCGAGCGTGGTCAGCCCTTCGGCGATCTTCATCGCCCCGGCCAGGCGCAGCGGGCGCATGCCGTCTTTCACCGCCTGGCTGCGCAGCGCCGAGGCATCGAGCGCGGGGTGGATGTGGCGCGCCGCCGCGGGGGTGATTGCTAACAGCTCGTACAAGCCAACACGGCCGCGGTAGCCGGTGTGGCGGCACTCCAGGCAGCCCACCGGCTTGTAGGCGCGCAGGCCACCCGACAGCCGCCACGGTTTGGTCAACGTTTCAAGCGACTCGCGCGTGGTGGCGTCGTCGCGCGCCTTGCATGCCGGGCACAGCGTGCGCACCAGCCGCTGCGCCAGCACGCCCACCACGGTGGCGGCAATCAGGTACGGCGGCACGCCCAGGTCAGCCAGGCGGGTGATGGCCGCAGCGGCGTCATTCGTGTGCAGCGTGCTGAACACCAGGTGGCCGGTGAGCGCGGCCTGGATCGCCATCTCAGCCGTGGCCAGGTCGCGGATCTCGCCCACCATGATGATGTCGGGGTCCTGCCGCATCAGCGCGCGCAGGCCTTCGGCAAAGCCCAGGTCGAGCGCGGCCTGCACCTGCGTTTGGTTGAAGGCCGGTTCGATCATTTCGATCGGGTCTTCAATCGTGCAGACATTCACTTCATCAGTGGCCAGCGCCTTCAGCGTGGCGTACAGCGTGGTGGTCTTGCCCGAGCCGGTGGGGCCGGTGACGAGCACGATGCCGTGCGGGCGGGCCATCAGCTCGCGCCAGCGTGGGCCGTCGTGCGCGCCAAAGCCCAGGTGCTCGATGCTCTTGACCGCGGTGTCGGGGTCGAAGATGCGCATCACCATCTTTTCGCCGAACGCGGTGGGCAAGGTGGACAGACGCATTTCAACTTCGGCGCCGGGCAGGTCGAGCGTGTCGGGCCGCTTGGTCTTGATGCGGCCATCGAGCGGGCGGCGCCGTTCCACCACGTCCATGCGGCCGAGCAGCTTGATGCGCGAGACCATGGCGTTCATCACCCCCAGCGGCACCTGGTAGACGGTGTGCAGCACGCCGTCGATGCGAAAGCGGATCACGCCCATGTCGCGGCGCGGCTCTAAGTGGATGTCGCTGGCACGCTGGTCGAACGCGTACTGCCACAACCAATCCACCACCTGCACCACGCCCTGGTCATTCGCGTCGAGCTGCTTGGCGGTCTTGCCCAGTTCCACCAGTTGCTCGAAGTTCGCCGCCGCCGAGGATTCGCCGGTCTTCTGCGCCGCGCGCACCGAGCGCGCCAGGGCATAGAACTCGGTGGTGTAGCGGCGAATGTCCACCGGGTTGGCCAGCACCAGCTTCACGCTTTTGCGCAGGTGGCCTTCGATTTCACCGACCCAGCCCACGTCAAAGGGCTCGGCGGTGGCGATGGTCACCTCGCTAACACTCCACTGCACAGGCAGGGCGACGCGGGCCTCGGCGTAGTGCACCGACATCACCTCGGCCACGCGGCCCACGTCGGCCTTGAGCGGGTCGATGCGCAGGTAGGCCAAGCCGGCGCGCCGGGCCAGCCATTCGGTCAGCGCTTCGGTGTCGAGCGCAGTGCGCCCGCCCTCGCGCTGCAAGCCCGCGCTGCCCAGGCGCACCAAGGGGTGCTGGCTCGAATCGCCGGCGCCGAAGCGGCGCTGCACGCGTTCGCTCTCGGCCGCGGCCAGCAGGCCGTCTTGCACCAGCCATTCGAGCAGCACGCGCCAATCGAGCCGGCCCTTCACCGCGGGCGTGGCGCTGGCCGTGGCGCGCTTCATGCCGCGCTCACCGTGTAGGGCCGCAGCATGCGCAGCCACTTGCGCGCCGGGGCGCCATAGCGGCCATAGGCCGACTCGATGCGCTGCGCCCGGCCCTGCAACTCGCCACGCTCGGGCAGGCCCACGCCCTTGGCGGCAATGACCGTGGTGTTGCCTTCGCGGGTGGGTTGCAGGCTCCAAACGTGGCCGGCTCCGAACACCGCCGCGATGCGCGCCGCGCTGTTGGCATAGCTGGCGTCGCGCCCGAACAGGTTGACGCTCATCACGCCGCCTGCGGCCAACACGGCGCGGCAGGCGGCGTAGAAGGCTTCATCGTCGAGCACCGGCGCGGCGGCGTCATGGTCGTACAGGTCGACATGCAGCAAGCTGGCCAGCCCGGCGTGCGCGGGGTCGGCGACCCATTGCGCGGCGTCGGCGCGCTGCACGCTCAAGCGCTCATCCTCATCACCCAATTCAAAGCAGACCCGGCAGGCCAGGATCACCTGCGGGTTCAGTTCCACTGCCGTGGTGCGCATCTTCAACACCCGGTGCGTGAAGCGGGTGATGGCGCCGGCGCCCAGGCCCAACTGCACCGCATGCCCGGCGCGGATGTGCTCGAACGGCAACCACAGCAGGCTGGCCAGCATGCGCTGCACATATTCCAGCTCCACCACGTTGGGCTGCTTGATGCGCATTGAGCCCTGAATCCATTCCGTGCCCAGGTGCAGGCTGCGCACGCCGTCGTATTCGCTCAAGGTGGCGGGGGCGAGTTCGGGTGCAGTGGCAAGCTCGGCGCTGGGCATGGCGGCACGATAGCGCAGCGTGGCAGCGCGGCACGCAGGTTGGAGCTGGTGATTTGCGCCGCGTCTTGCAGGCTCCAACCGCGCAGCGTAGCCAGCGTTTGGGCGATGCGCGGCAACTCGGCCGGCTCGTTGCGGCTGCGCAGCCCCGCCGCGCGCTCGGTGGCCGTGCGGTACAGCCAGTGCGGCGGCATGTCGGGCGCGTCGGTTTCCAGCACCAGCGCTGTGTCGGGCAGGGTCTGCGCCAGGTGGCGAATCTGCTTGGCGCGCTCGAAGGTCATTGCCCCACCGAAGCCGAGCCTGAAGCCGCGCTCGATGAACTGCCCGGCCTGCACCGCGCTGCCGTTGAAGGCATGGGCAATGCCGCCGGCCACTTCAATGCGGCGCAAGCCCATGAGCAGCCGGTCAGCCGAACGCCGCACATGCAGGATCACCGGCAGGCCCGCGTTGCGCGCCAGCTTCAGTTGCGCCAGGTAAAAACGTTCCTGCAGCGCTGCGTCCAGGCCGGGCACGAAGAAGTCCAGCCCGATCTCGCCCACGGCCACCAGCAGCGGGTCGTGGCGCTGGGCACGCAGGTGTTGTTGCAGGGCGTCCAGGTCAGCGGCCGCGGCCTCGTGCACAAACAGCGGGTGCAACCCCAGCGCATAAGGTTGTTGCAGCGCATGGGCCAGTTCAATCAGCCGCGCAAAGTCAGCCGCGCGCACCGCCGGCATCACGATGCATGCCACGCCTGCGCTGGCGGCGCGCGCGACAACGGCGTTGCGGTCGGCGTCGAACTCGATGGCGTCGAGGTGGCAGTGGCTGTCGATCCATTCGAGCATGCGGCCATCATGCAGGAAACCCACCCTGCACAGCCGGGGGTGGCGCGTGCTACTGTTGGGCCGCGCACCCGCCCTGGGCCGATCCACCCCCCCACCCGCCATGCCAACGCCCCAACGCCGCCCCGCGCTGTACAGCCGTTCGCGCCAGGCCGCAGCGGCCTTGTCCACCGCTTCGCCCGCCGTGGCGGCGCCGCCGGTGGCGCGCGCGACACCGCCATGGCGCCGCCTGCTGGCCCGCTTTCAAGCGCCGCTGTGGGGCCTGGCCGGCGCCGCGTTGGCAGTGGTGACCATGCTGGTGCTGGTGCCGCGCCAGCCGGTCATCACGCAAGAAGACATTGACGCCGCGGTGCGCCAGTCGCTCGAAGAAAAGCCCCTGCCCTCGGCCGCCGCGCGCGCCTACGAGGCGGTGGCCGGTTCGGTGGTGCGGGTGATGGGCATGGATGAAGACGAGGCCAGTGAAACCAAACCGCCCGGTGCAGGCGACAAATCTGCCGACGCCGAAAAAACCGAAAGAGGCAATGGCGAAAGCGGCGTGGGCACCGGCGTGGTCATCAAAGACGACGGCACCATCCTCACCAATTTGCACGTTGCCTTTGGCGCCAAGAAGCTGCGCGTGCGCTTTCACAACGGGCACGAGTCAGACGCCACGGTGGTAGGCACCCAGCCCGAGAACGACCTGGCCGTGCTCAAGGCCAGCAGCCTGCCCGACGACCTGGAAGCCGCCACCATGCGCTCCACGGCTGATCTTCGCCCGGGCGATGAAGTGATTGCCGTGGGCCACCCGTTCGGCATTGGGCCTTCGGTGAGCGCGGGCGTGGTGTCGGGGCTGCGGCGCGAATTCCGCTCGCCCGAAGGCCAGCGCATCCTGACCAACCTGATTCAGTTCGACGCCGCGGCCAACCCGGGCAATTCGGGCGGCCCCCTGGTCACCACCGACGGCCACGTGGTGGGCATCGTCACCGCCATCCTCAACCCCACGCGGCACCGCACCTTCATCGGCATCGGCTTTGCGGTGCCGATCGAAAACGCCGCGGCGGCGGCGGGCATGCCGCCGTTCTAACGTTTCAAACCACTTCATCACGAAGCCCTTCATTCATGTCACACGCCGAAACCGACGCCGCTGCCAGGCAACTCGAACAAATTCTCTATGAAGTCAAGCGCGTGGTCGTCGGCCAGGACCGCTTCTTGCAGCGCGTGCTGGTGGGCCTGCTGGCCCAGGGCCACTTGCTGGTGGAAGGCGTGCCCGGCCTGGCCAAGACGCTGACCGTGAAGACCTTGGCGCGCGCCGTCAGTGGCAGCTTCAAGCGCATTCAGTTCACGCCCGACCTGGTGCCGGCTGATTTGGTGGGCACGCGCATCTACAACCAGCGCACGGGCGTGTTCGGCACCACGCTGGGCCCGGTGTTTGCCAACCTGCTGCTGGCCGATGAAATCAACCGCGCCCCGGCCAAGGTGCAAAGCGCGCTGCTCGAAGTGATGCAGGAACGGCAAGTCACCATCGCCGGTGAAACCCACCGCGTGCCGCTGCCCTTTGTGGTGATGGCCACGCAAAACCCGATCGAAACCGAAGGCACCTACCCGCTGCCCGAGGCGCAGGTCGACCGCTTCATGATGAAGGTGGTGGTCGACTACCCCAACGAAGAAGAAGAGTTCGTCATTGCCGAGCGCGCCATTGCCGCGCCGGTGGATGTGGTGGCCGTGGCCACCATCTCGCAACTGGCGGCCTTGCAGCGCGCCTGCGCTGACGTGTACGTTGACCCTTCCATCATTCAATACGCCGTCAAGCTGGTGGCGGCCACGCGCAACCCGGCCAAGGTGGGCGCGCCTGAATTGGCCGCGGCCATCACCTACGGCGCCAGCCCGCGCGCCACCATCAGCCTGGTGGAAGGCGCCAAGGCGCTGGCGCTGATCAACGGGCGGCGCCATGCCCGGGCTGAAGACGTGACCGAACTCGCGGCCGATGTGCTGCGCCACCGCCTGGTGCTGAGCTACGAAGCGCTGGCCGAAGGCCTCACGGCTGATTCGATCGTGCAGCAACTGCTGCGCAAGATTCCCGTGCCCGAAGCGCCGGCGAACGCGGCCCATGAAGAGCGCTGATTCGCTGCTGCGCCAGCTTGAGTACACCGTGCTCAAGCGGCTCGATGGCCTGCTTCAGGGCGACTACCGCACCTGGAGCCGCGGCCAGGGCGTTGATTTGGCCGACCTGCGCGAATACCAGCCACACGACGATGTGCGCCACATCGACTGGAACGTCACCGCGCGGCTCGACGTGCCCCATGTGCGCCGCTACATCGAAGACCGCGACCTCACCTGCTGGTTCTTGCTCGATGCCACGGCCAGCGTCGATTTCGGCAGTGAACAAACGACCAAGCTCGACCTGGCTGCGGGCTTCGTGGGTGTGCTGGCGCGCGTGCTCACCCGCCACGGCAACCGCGTGGGTGCGCTGCGCTACACCGGCAAGGTCGATACCGTCTTGCCACCGCGCAGCAACCGCACGCAGGTGCTGCATGTCATCAACGCGCTGCGCCGCCCCGCGCCCAAGAACCCGCAAGGCACGGCTCTGGCCGATCTTCTGCGCAGCGCCGAAAGCCTGGTGCGCCGGCGCAGCCTGGTGTTCATCGTGTCCGATTTCATTTCCGCGCCCGGCTGGGAAGCGCCGCTGGCCCGCTTGGCGCAGCGCCACGAGGTGCTGGCCGTACGGTTGAACGACGGCGCTGATGTTGATCTGCCCGCTTGGGGCCTGGTGACGCTGGAAGACGCCGAAACCGGCGAACAACTGTTTGTGGACGCGGGCGATGCAACGCTGCGCCGACGCTACACCGAGCTGGCCGCGCAAGCCGAAGACGAGCTGGTGGCCAGCTTGCAACGCAGCGGCGCCGACACGCTGGAACTGGCCACGGGTGACGACCTGCTCGAAGCCCTGCTGCGCTTTGCCCACCTGCGCCGCCAGCGTGCGCGCGTGAAACCTTCCGTGCGCTGGCCGCGTGGCACAGCCGCGGCCGCTGGAGCAGCCTCATGAGTTTTCAATGGCCCAACATGTTGTGGCTGCTGGCCTTGCTGCCGCTGCTGGTGGGGGCGTATTTCTGGCTGCTGGCGCGCCGGCGCAAGAGCACGGTGCGCCTGCCCAGCCTGGGCGTGGCACGCGCCGCCGCACTGGGCGCGCGCATGTGGCGCCGCCATGTGCCGCCAGCGCTGACGCTGCTGGCCTTGGCGGCGCTGGCGCTGTCGATCGCCCGGCCGATGGCCACCGTGACGCTGCCGCTGTCGCAGCGCACGCTCATCCTGGCCATGGATGTCTCGGGCAGCATGCGCGCCACCGATGTGAAGCCCAACCGCATCGTGGCCGCGCAAGAAGCCGCCAAGGCCTTCGTGAACGACTTGCCACGCGAAGCGCGTGTGGGCGTGGTGTCGTTCGCCGGCACCGCCGCCGTGGTGCAAGCGCCCACCGACAGCCGGCAAGACGTGATCGCCGCGATCGACCGCTTTCAGTTGCAGCGCGGCACCGCCATCGGCAGCGGCATCGTGCTCTCGCTGGCCACCATCTTCCCCGATGCCGGCATCGACATCCAGTCCATCACCGGCCAGCGCTTGATGCCCAAGCCTCTGGGCGAAAAGAAAGACAAAGAAAAACCCACGCCGGTGGCGCCGGGCTCATATTCATCGGCCGCCATCGTGCTGCTCACCGATGGCCAGCGCACCACGGGCCCGGACCCCATCGAAGCGGCCAAGATGGCCGCCGACCGCGGTGTCAAGGTCTACACCGTGGGCGTGGGCACCACGCAGGGCGAAACCATTGGCTTCGAAGGCTGGAGCATGCATGTGCGGCTCGATGAAGCAACGCTGAAGAACATCGCGCTGCTCACACAAGGCGAATACTTTTATGCCGGCACGGCTGATGACCTGAAGAAGGTCTACCAGTCCTTGAGTTCCAAGCTGGTGGTGGAGCGCAAGGAAACCGAAATCACGGCGCTGTTTGCCGCAGTGGGTGCCTTGTTGGCCGCCATCGCCGCGGCGCTGTCGTTGTGGTGGTTCGGGCGAGTGGCCTGAAACGTTAGCTCACAGCCTCAGGAGTAAATGTCGCTTGGCTACTTTACTCATGCCCCTCGGGGGGCCTGGCGCGTAGCGACAGGTTTGGGGGCGCTCTCAGCCTACAAGCCCAGGAACATCGCCCGCTCAGCCGCGCGGCGCCGCGTCAGGCCCTTGAGTTCAACCTTCTTGCCGTTCACCGTGCCCATGTTCCAGCGCGGGAACTGCTCGGCGGCACCCGGGTAGTCGCCGCCATTGAGCAGCCGCAGCAGGGTGGATTGCGCCAGCGCGCCGCGCCCCAGGTTGAAGGTGAAGCTCACCAGCGCGCCGTACTGGCCATCGTCAAGCGGCTTCTTCACCAGGGCCAGCACGTCTCGGCCGGTGTCGAGCAAATCCGCGCGCAGCATCAGGTCAGCCTGCTTCAGGGTGATGCCGCCGGGGTACAGCGAACGCGCCACGCCGCGGTTGGCCTTGCCGCGCAACCAGCCCCCGCCCGTGGGCGCGGCGATGGCATGGCCCCAGCCGATGGTCCAGATGTCAACCGGGTCGAGATACGGGTCGAGCTTGACGGTGGTGGGGTCGCCGTCCGGAATGCCTTCAAAGGCCTTGATGAGGCTCACACCCTCGTCGGGAATATCGCGCAGGGCGGTGGGCATGGTCTGGCCTCCTTGATGCGGGTTGCGACGGCAGGCATAGCGTAGCAGCGCGGCGCGTGGGCGCGGCGGCCAAGTTGCACGCGCACAGGCAAATCAGGGCTCAGCGCGTTGTATGGCACCGGCTTCTTTGCCGGCCCGCAGCATCAATTCCACCGCATCACCCATCAAGGCCAGATCATCTCGGCCAGTGCCTCGAAACTCTCAGCCTGCTGCCAACCCGCCTGCGCGATCTGCGCACGCAAGCAGCTGTAGCGGTGCAGCAGCAACAACCGCAGCAGGCGCAAGCGCAGCGTGGGCCAGCCTGGGCCAGGTGTGTCACCGTAGCCAGCGAAGAACGCCTCGCGGCGCTGCGCGTGGCCGGCGGCCAGGAAGCACAGCGGCCCGAGCCAGTCGTATTCGCGCGGGCCCACCAGCCCGTCGCCAAAGTCGTACATGCCGACGATGCCGCCCGGGCCATGCAGCAGGTTCATGGGCGTGTATTCGCCGGTGAGGATGACGGCTGGGCCATCGGGCAACTCGCCTGCGATGAATGCTTCCAGCCCTGCCAGCAAATGCGCCGGCAGGCCAGTTCGCTGCTGGCGCTGCAGGCAATGTTGGCGTTGCCTTTGCATGAAGACGGGCCAGTCGGGGGCGAGTGCACACAGGCTGCCCGGTGGCAGCGCATGCACTTGCGCCGCCAGCTTGCCGATGGCCCGCAGCGCGCTGCACTTGTGCGCCTCGTCCAGCGTCGGCCACACGTCCAGCAACGACGCGCCGGCCAGCTGGGTCATCACGAGATAGGGCCAGCCGTCGCGCTGGCCGGCGTCCACCAGGCGCGGTGTGGGCACGCCCAGCGAGCCGTGCAACCGGCTCAGGGTTTCGCGCTCGAATTCGAAGTGGTCGCGCAGGAACGGCGGGTACAGCTTGATGACCAGCGCTTGCCCCACCAGCGCCACCAGCACGCTGCCGGCCGTGGTGGGCTGCACCGGTGCCGGCGAGTACGGCGCGGCGATCGCAGTGATGACCGCGCACCAACGTTCGGGGTCACTTTGCAGCGGCTCGAACGCCGCCCAATCGGCGCTGGGCGGCAAGGCCGGCGCTTGATTCATGGCCAAGCTCGTGCAGGTGCCGGGCGCGGCAGCTCGTTGCCCGCCCGGTCAGGGCCCCGGCACCAGCCGCAACACGCGCCCGTCGGCGTTGTCGGTGAGCAGGTACAGGTAGCCATCGGGCCCCTGGCGCACATCGCGGATGCGCTCCTTCAGGTTGGTCAGCAACCGTTCTTCCTTCACCACGCGCTGACCGTCGAGTTCCAGGCGCAGCAGCGCCTCGGCGCGCAGCGTGCCCATGAACAGGTTGCCCTTCCAGCCGGGGTAGCGCTCGCTGGTCAGGAAGGCCAGGCCGCTGGGCGCCACCGACACCGGCACCCAGTGGCGCAGCGGGGGCTCGAAGCCGGCCTTGGGCCCGTCTTCGCCGATGCGCGTGCCGGTGCCGTAGTTGCGCCCATAGGTGACCAGCGGCCAGCCGTAGTTGCGCCCGCCCTGCACCAGGTTCAACTCGTCACCGCCTTGCGGGCCGTGTTCGGTGGCCCACAGCTCGCCCGTGGCCGGGTGCAAGGCGGCGCCTTGCACGTTGCGGTGGCCCAGACTCCAGATCTCGGGCATGGCGCCGGGCGTCTTGATGAACGGGTTGTCGGCGGGCACGCTGCCGTCGGGCGCGATGCGAACGATCTTGCCCAGGTGGTTGGCCAGCGTTTGCGCGTCGTCCTTGCGCGCGAACCGGTCGCCCAGGGTGATGAACAACTTGCCGTCCTGGCCGAAGACCAGCTTGCCGCCACAGTGCGCGGGGCTGTCGACCTTGGGCAACTGGCGAAAGATCACCTTCACATCCGCCAGGGCGCCGCCCACCAGGCGCGCGCGCAGCACGGCCAGGCTGTTGCCGCCCGCGCCGGGTTCGGCGTAGCTGAGGTAAAGCAGGTTGTTTTCAGCGAAGCGCGGATCGAGCAGCACGTCGTGCAGCCCGCATTGGCCTTTGGCAGCCACCTCGGGCACGCCGGCCACGGCCGCGCCGACCTGGCCCGTCGCACTGATGATGCGCAAGCGCCCGGGCCGTTCGGTGACGAGCATGCGGCCGTCGGGCATGAAGGCCAACGACCAGGGGTTGACCAAGCGGTGCGCCACGGTTTCGGTCTTCACCGCGGCGGTGGCGTGCGCCGCAGCGGCCATGGCCGCGGCCAGCAGCAGCGCGCGCCAGCACTGGGTTGCAGAGGTCATCGTGTGCATCAACATGTTTGCTACTCCGCCGCTTCCACCAACATTTGCACCCGCTGCTGGCCGTTCCATTCGTCCAGCCCCAGGCGGAAGGCCAGGCGCACGCGCGCGGCCAGCGGCTCGGTGCGGCCGAACCAGATGGCATCGCGCAGCGTGCCGGCATGGCGCACGCGCAACTTCAAATGCTTCTCGCCCACCAGGCGCTGTTGCAGCACATCCACCTCGTCATCAAACACCGGCGCCTCGAAGCCCTGGCCCCAGACCTGTGCATCCAGCAGCGCCGCGGTTTGCGGATTGAACCACTCCACGGCCAGCGGCCCGTCGCTGCGCACGCAGCGGTGCAGCGCGGCGGCGTCGAGCCATTCGGTAGCCACTTGCTGCAAAGCGGCTTCGAATTGTTCCAGCCGCTCGGCGGCCAGCGTGCAGCCCGCGGCCATGGCGTGGCCGCCGAAGCGCAACAAGATGTCGGGCTGGCGCTTGACCATCAAGTCGAGCGCGTCGCGCAGATGAAAGCCCGGGATCGAGCGGCCCGAGCCCTTGAGCAAACCGTCTAAACCGCGCGCAAAGACAAAGGTCGGCCGGTGCAACTGGTCTTTCACGCGCCCGGCCACGATGCCCACCACGCCTTCGTGGAACTCGGGGTCGTACAGCGTCACCGCCATCGGCACCGCCTGGCCCGGCGCCGGCACCAGCCGCGCCACCAGCGCGGCGGCCTGTTCGCGCATCTGGCCTTCGACTTCGCGGCGTTCGCGGTTGATGGCGTCGAGCTGGCCCGCCAGTTCGGCGGCGAGGCTCACGTCATCCGTTAACAGGCATTCAATGCCCAGGGTCATGTCCGCCAAGCGCCCGGCGGCGTTGATGCGCGGGCCCAGCGCAAAGCCGAAGTCGAACGCCGCGGCGCGCTGCGGCGCGCGGCCAGCGGCGGCAAAGAGCGCGGCCACACCGGGCTGCATGCGCCCGGCGCGAATGCGCTTCAGGCCTTGCGCCACCAGGCGGCGGTTGTTGGCGTCGAGCTTCACCACGTCGGCCACCGTGCCCAGGGCCACCAGGTCGAGCAGGCTGTCCAGCCGTGGCTCGCTGGCGGCTTCATAGGCGCCGCGCGCGCGCAGCTCGGCGCGCAGGGCCAGCAGCACGTAGAACATCACGCCCACGCCGGCCAGGGCCTTGCTTTCGAATTCGCAAGCCGGCTGGTTGGGGTTGACGATGACATCGGCCGCCGGCAGCTCGACCACGCCCGCCACCAGCGCGGGCAGGTGGTGGTCGGTCACCAGCACGCGCAGGCCCAGCGCCTTGGCGTGCGCCACGCCGGCGGTGCTGGCGATGCCGTTGTCCACCGTCAACAGCAAACTCGGCCGGTGCAGCACGGCCAGGTCAACGATGGCCGGGGTGAGGCCGTAGCCGTGCACGGCGCGGTCCGGCACCACGTAGTGCAGCGTGCCGGCTTGCGCGCCCAGCAGCGCCAGGCCGCGCAGGGCCACGGCACAGGCGGTGGCGCCGTCGCAGTCGTAGTCGGCCACGACGCAAATGTGTTGCGCCGCGGCCAGGGTGTCGGCCAGCAGGCTTGCCGCGGCCTGTGTACCCAGCAGGTTGGCCGGTGGCAACAGCTTGGCCAGCGCGTCGTCGATGTCATCGCTGCTGCGCACGCCGCGCGCGGCCAGCAGCCGCGCCAGCAGCGGGTGCAGCCCCTGCTGTTCGAGCGCGAAGGCCAGACGCGGCGGCGACGCGCGGGCTTCGATG
>JANOXU010000221.1:0-50176 GCA_031418595.1 Burkholderiales bacterium | reverse complement strand
TGAACTGCCGCCGGCACGGCACCCACCGGCCGCAAATCGTGCAGCTTGGCATCGATGGCCACGTGGTACAGCCGCATGGGCAGGTGCATGGCTGCCTCGTTGGTGGCGGCCAGGAAGCGGGCGTGGTGGTAGCGGGTTTCGGCCACCGCCGTGGCGCGCTCACGCGCGGCATAGAACACACCAAACTGGCCGTTGCCAAAACGGCTGCCTTCGGTGTTGACATGCGTGAACGCGGCCATGATGGGCCCGCTGCCGGGGCCGAAGATGCGCTCGCCTTTCGGCACCCATTCGACCAGCCCGGTTTCATCACGCAGGCGCTCGTTGGTCAGCGCCTCCAGGGCATACAGAGCGGCAAAGTCTTCGGCGCTGGCCACGCGGTCGAACAGGTTCACCGCCGGGTAGCGCGTGGGCACGATGCGGCAGGCCTGCGCCCAGCGCACGCGGCGCAGGGTGGGCGCGATCAAGACCAGCCGCCGCCGCGCACGCCGTCAAGGTAGCGCCGCACGGCGTTCAGGTCGCTCACATTGCCGGCCAGCATGCGCTGCAATGCGCTGCGCCCGCCGAACGGGGGCGCGGCATTGGGCTTGCGCACCCAGGCGTCGGCCACCTCGGGGACGGGAAAGAGGATTTGCAGGCTCTTGTAGATGCCCAGCAGGTTGGACAGCCGCTCCAGCGTGTCGCGCGGCAGGCGCGCCTGCGCGGGCAGCTTGCGCCAAGCGAAGTAGGTGGACCGCGGCGGTTCGCCCAACAACGCCAACTGCTCATCGACGGAAAGGCCCCACGCTGCGGCCAGGCCGGCATAGGCGCGCAGGCCGGCCGCGGCCATTTGCTCGGGGCTGAATTCAACTGCTTGCGGGGCGAGGATGGCGCTCATGGCTGGATCCGGAAATGGACTTGCGGACAATAATAGTCCTGAACTGCATTTTTGACCAGACCGTCACCAATGGCGGGTTCAGGTCGCGCTGCGGTGGGGTCAAACCGGCTTGCACGAGAACACCGCGCTCCAGCGGTGCAGCGGTGCAGCGGGTAGCAACGCTCGCGCAAGGCCGCGCCGCGCGCCCAGGAAGTCACGCCATTTCTCACCCGCGCGACGAGCACAAAACCTAGCATGCCGGCTGTACAGATTTGTTTGCCCGCCCATGCCAGCCAACGTGTTCAAGGATCTCGATGCGGCCCAAGCCCGGCTATGGGGCCAGGCGCCGCAACGCCTGCATCACGGCTGGGCGCAAAACGCGCTGTTCAGCCTGGACGCGCTGGCCGGCCTGATCGAGCGCTACCCGGCCGAGCACTGTTCACTGGTGGCGACGTCGAGCCAGGGCAGCACCACGCGGCAATGGCGCGAAGGTGAGCTGGGTGGCTTGAGCGGGCGCCAGGTGATCGACACTATTGCGCATGGCGGCTTGTGGCTGAACCTGCGCAATGTGCACCTAATTGACGAGCGCTACGGTGCCTTGCAGGACGCCGCCTACGCCGAACTGCGCGCCGCCCTGCCCGGCTTCGACGCCGGCGCGCTGCGCATGGGCATTCTCATTTCCAGCCCGCTGGCGCAGGTGCATTACCACGCTGACTTGCCGGGTCAGACGCTGTGGCAGATCGCCGGGCGCAAGCGCGTGTACATCTACCCGCCTCATGCCCCCTATCTGCCGGCCGCGGCGCTGGAAGACATTGCCCTGAGCGGCGTGGAGGTCACGCTGCCGTACGACCCCGCGTTCGACCGCGACGCGGTGCTGATGGAGCTTGCGCCGGGCCAGATGCTGCACTGGCCGCTGAATTCGCCGCACCGGGTGGACAACCTCGACAGCCTGAACATTTCGGTGACCACCGAACACTGGACGCCACGCATCCGCCGCTCGCAGATGGTCACCTTGGCCAACGGCGTGCTGCGCCGCCACCTCGGGCACACCCCGCGCAACCGTGCCTTGAGCGGCCCGGGCTTCTGGGCCAAGGCCGTGCTGCAAGCCGTCTGGCGCCGCAGCCCCTGGGCGCAACGTATGCAACGCCTGGCGCGGCCGATTGACTTCCGCCTGTCGACTCATGCGCCCGGCGGCATGACCGACATTGCGCCGTACCACCGGTGAACCCGACTTCAAGCGCAACAGCCGGCGCGCGCCCGGCACCCGCTGGCCACACACCCGCCGGCCACACACCCGCCACCAGCGCCGCGGCTGCGCCCGGCCAGTGCGCCGGCCAGCCCTGGCGCGTGCAGCGCATCGCCTCGCTGAACGACTTCCTGGCGCGCTGGCAGCAACTGGCCACGCCCGCGCCGACGCCGTTTCACAGTGCCGCCTGGCTGCGCCACTGGTATGCCACGCTGGGCCGCCAGCCCGGCATGGAGCCGCTGTTGTTGTGTGCGCGGCGCGAGGGCGACATGGCTGACGCGATGTTGTTGCCGTTGGTGCGGCGCCGCCAGGGCCGCCTGGCCATCGTCGAGCCGCCGGATCGAGGCGTGAGCGACTACAACGGCCCGCTGCTGAACCCGTCGCTAACGTTTGACGCAAGCTGCGCCGGGCCGCTGTGGCAGGCCTTGAAGCAGGCACTGGCCGGCAACGACCTGCTGCGCATCGACAAGCTGCTCCCTCAGGTGGGCGGCCAGCCCAACCCGCTGGCCCTGGCCTTGCCCTGCCAGCCGTGCAACATGTTCGGCAACCACTTCAGCATTGAGGGCACCTACGACGACTGGCGCCACAGCTTGGCCAAGGAAGTGCGCAAGGAGTTCGAGCGCACCTGGCGCGTGTTCAGCCGCATTGAAGGCGCGCACTTCATTCGCGCCAGTCAGCCGGCGCAAGCGCTGAACTTGTACCAGCAACTTGAAGCCATGCAACACACCCGGCTGGCCGGCACGCCGGGCTACCAACTTGACGACGCTGCGCACAGCGCGCTCTATGCCGGCTTGCTGCAAGAAGGGCTGCAAGACGGTTTGCAAAGTGGCCAGGTGGTGCTCACCGCCTTGATGCACGGCGATGAAGCCATTGCCGCGCTGTACGGCTTGCTTGAAGGCGGCTGCTACACCATGCTGCGTGTCAGTTTTGCGGGCGACGCCTGGAAGCATTGCGCGCCGGGCAAGCTGATTCTCGAACGCACCATCGCCCACCTGCATGAACAGGGTTGCCGGCAGTTCGATTTCGCCATTGGCGACTACGCCCACAAGCGCATCTTCAAGACCACGCCGCGGCCGCTACTGGATGCCTGCGTGGCGCTCTCGTGGCGCGGCCAGCCCGCCGTGGCCGCCTGGCGCGCGCGCCACCTGCTGCGCCCCCTGCTGCGCCGCCACCCCGCCTTGGCGGCGTGGGCGCGGCGGCTGCGCCGCTGAGCGACGTTGGACGCCTAAGCGGGCAACAAGGTTTCGAGCAAGGCGCGGTAGTCCGCGGCGCAGCGGTCCTCGGTGAACTGCTGCGCGAACGCGCGCGCCCCTTCAGGTTGGCCGCTGTCGAGCGCGTGCGCCAGCGCGGCGGCCAAGGCGGGCGCGTCGCCCACCGGCACCAGCGTGCCGAAGCGGCCGTCTTGCAGGATCTCGCGCGGGCCCACCGGGCAATCGGTGCTGACCACCGGCACGCCGCAGGCCATGGCCTCGACCAGCACGTTGCCAAAGCCTTCAAACCGCGAACTGAGTGCGAACGCGCGCGCCCGCGCCAGGCTGCCAAAGGGGTTGGCCACCACGCCCACCAGGGCCACGCGCGGGGCCACGCCCAACTCCTGCGCCAAGGTTTGCAAGGCGCGACGTTGCGGCCCTTCACCGCACACCACCAGCCGGGCCTGCGGGCGCTGTGCGGCCAGCAGCGCGAAGGCGCGCAGCAAGGTGGGCAAGTCTTTTTCAGCGCTCAGGCGCGCCAGCGCCAACACCACTTCCAAGCCGGCACTTTCCAACCAAGGGTGTGCCGCTTCACCGGCCATGCGTGCCGCCAGGTCGGCCGGCAACACGGGGTTGTAGATCACCTGCGGCGCCAGGTGGCCGGCGCTCAAGCCCAGCAGGTCGGCCTTGACGCCCTGCGACACCGCCACCACAGCGTCGGCGCAGGGGTACAGCGCGCGCAGCAGCAGCGGCAATGCGCGGTACCGCCAGCCGCCCATGTGGGCCACCTGCTGGGTTGGCGGGGCGTGCTCGCTTAACACCAGGGTGCAGGGCACACGGGCGAGTGCACGCGCCGCCACGGCGGCCAGGTTGCTGTGCGGGAATGCCGCCAGCAACGCCTGCGGCCGGTGTTGGCGCAGGCAGCGCGCCAGGCCCAGCACCGCGGCCAAGGTGCGCTGCGAGTGCAGGCAAATCACACCCACGCCGGGGCGGCGCACCTGCGCCAGGGGCGTCAACTCGTGCACCACAAACGTCACCTGCACGCCCAACCGGGCCAGACCTTCGGCCAGGCGCAGCAGCGACAGCTCACCCCCGCCCACGCCCAGGCGCGGGGTGTAGATGAACAGGTCGCGCAGCGTCATGCCGCGCGCCAGCGTTTGAGAAGCTGGCCAATGTGGCCGCGCAGCCCGCCCACGTTGCACACCCAGGCCGCCAACAAGTAGGCCGCGCCACCCAGCGCCACGGCCTGCAGCAAGCCCCACACCGTGCCGGGCACGTTGCGCGCCCACAGCACGGCCAGCATCACCGTCGTGGCCGCAGCGGCGCGAGCAATTTGCGCCAGGGCCAGCGGCACCTTGAACACCCGCGCGCCGATCAAGATGCTGGCCGCCAGCGAGCAGGCATAGCCCAGCAGCGTGGCCCAGGCCGCGCCGATCAGGCCCACTTGCGGCAACAGCACCAGGTTGGCCAGCACGTTGACCAGCGCGGCCGGGCCGATGGTCCACAGGAACAGCGAGGTGCGGCGTTGCAGGTGGAAGGCATGGTCGAAGAAGTGAATCTGAAAGCCCGCCAGCAACGCGGCCAGTGCCACCCAGGGCATCAGCCGCGCCGCCTCGGCACGGAAGGCCTCGCCCACCAGCACGGCGGCGAGTTGCTGGTTCAGGCACATCAGTGCGGCGCACACCGGCAGGGTGATCAGCAGCAGCAGCTCGCCGGTGCGCTTCATCTGCGCCCGGGCCGCGGCCGCACCGCTGGTTTCGAAGGCGCGAATGGCCAGCGGGTACGACGCAATGCTGATGGCGATGAACAGCGCACTCACCGCGCGGTCCATCAGCCCGTAGGCCACCGCGTACACCCCCACCGCCTCGGCGCCCAGAAACCATTGCACCAACAAGCGGTCCGAGGTGGCTAACACGTAGTTCAAGGCGAAGCCGAGCGACAGCGGCGCGCCGAAGCGCAGCAACTGCAGCACCTGCGCGCGCTGCGCGCCGCGCTGCAACGCGGCCCACAGCGTGGGCAGGTCCACCACCGCGGCGGCGGCGGCGGCGGCCAGCGTGCCGCACAGCAAGGCCAGGCTGGGCACCGCCACGCCTTGCAGCAAGGCCCAGCCCAGCGCGAGCTGGCCCACGGCGTGTCCTGACTCGATGAGGTTGTAGCGCCAGGTGCGCAACGCGCCGCGGTTGAAAGCCTGGTTGATGACCACCAGGCTGCGCAGGCCGACGATGGGAACGACCAGCCACAGGCCACGGCGCAGCTCGGCTTCCAGGGGCAACAGCCACAGGGCAGCGGCAAAGAGCAGGCCGAAGGCCAGCCAGGTGCCGACCAGGCAGCGGTAGGCGCTGGTTTGCAAGGCCGCCAATTGGCCATCGCGTTGGGCGGCGTCAACATGCCGCGTCACCGCCACTTGAATCCAGTAAAACAGCACCGACTGGGCCATCAACACCACGCTCATCACCAGCGCAAAGATGCCGTACTCGCCCGGCGAGGTGTGGCGCGTGAAGAGGTAGATCGACGCGAACGAAGCCAGGGCCGGCACCACCTGCGACGGCAAGAAGCCGAGCACCTGACGCATCAAGGTCATCGACGTGCCTTCGTGCTGCGCACTGCGGTGCGAGCCCCTTCGGGCGGCCGGGCGGGGCTCATTGCGCCTCCATGCCCTGCGTTACAGGCCGTGCGCCCAGCACCCGCCGGCGCGCCTTGTGCCACACCTCGCGCCAACTGAAGCGCCAGGCCTTGCCATCGACCAATGTGCGCTGGCCCCAGGCATTGAGCGTGTGCAAGCCGGCCGGGCACGGGCCGCCGGGCTGCGGCGCCAGGCGGTGCACCAGCGTTTCACGATAAGTTTGCGGCGTGCATTGCTCGACGCGGTACAGCGCCAATGCCGAACCGTAGCCGCCTCTGGCGTCCTGGCCCGGCCGGTAGAGCTGCCCGCCATGCCAGAAGAAGTTGCCGGCCATGCGCGCGCCGCGCAGATCGAGCAGCACCGGGTTGTGCGCATGCGGCTGCCAGGGCCCGAGCAGGTGGTCAGCGTGGTACAGGCACAGGTTGGCCCAGGGCTCGCGGTCGGCGTTGCTAAAGGCCAGCCAGAAACGCCCTTGCCAATGAAAGATGGCCGGGTCGGCCACGGCCACGCCGCTGATCAAGCGTGCCAGCGGCGCCCAGCGCCCGTCCCGGCTCACCTCATGCAGCATGCATTCGCGCCGATCGCCCGTCTCGGCCATGCCGTACAGCCGGCCCTCGTGCTCGAAGACGTTCGGAAACGAGGCATGACCGGCGCCCTGCAGTGGCACCCGCGCCAGCGTCACCAGTTCGTCGCCCAGGGCCTGCACATGTTCGATGTGGCCCAGGCCGGCGTGGGCGTCATAGCGTTCGCAGAACAGTTGCGTGGGCTCGCCCGGCAGGCCGAAGGGGTCGGCCCAATAGCCGTTGGCGTCGTGCTGCGCCAGCCAGCGCACGCGCGGCAGCGCCGGGCGTTCAAGCACGGTGTGGATCGGCGCGTCGATCACGCCCACGCGCCAGTGTTGAGTCAACCAGCGTTCGCGCGTGCTGCGCAGCGCCGCGCGCCAGCGGCCCTGCCACAGCGGCACCAACACCGCCGGCCCCGCCAGCGCGGGCAAGGGCTCAACCGGGTGAGTGCCCTCGCCGGCGGCCTCAGCGCTGCCGGCTTCGGCCCAGCGTTGCAGGGCTTGTTCAAGCAGTTGGTGCAGGGCTTCGAACAAGCCGTCCACGCCCCTGCGGTAATGCGCGCTGGCGCTGCCGCACACCTCGTGCAACCGCCGCCAGCCGCGCTGGCCCGGGGCCTGGCACAGCAGCGTCAACTGCGCGCCCTGGCCCAACGCAAGGTGCGCCAGGCCAGGCCAGCGCCCTGCCAACTGGCGGCCCTGGCCGTCCACCGGCACCCAGCGCGGCATGCTCAACGGTGTACCTTCGTGCTGCGCACTGCGGAATTCGCCCTTGGGTCGGCCCGGCGGGCTCATGCCACGCAGGGGCACCTGCGGGCACAGGTCGATCAACACGTCGGCCACCTGGGGCTCGTGCGCGGCTTGCAGCCAGGGTTGCAGCGCCAGCGGCGGGCCCGGGCGCAGCAGCGCCGGCGCCTGCGGGCCGTGCGCCCAGGTCGCGCCCGCGGGCACCGCCCACACGCGCAGGTCCACCCCCGGCAACTGGGCCAGCCTGGCGGCCAGCTCGGCCACCCACAGCGGCAAGCTGCCGCCGGGAATGCGCAGGGCGATTACACGCATGGGGCCGTGGGTTTACAGCCGGCGGTACACGGCGTCGGGCAAGTGGTAGCGGCGCTTGTTGAGCACTGTGCCCAGCAAGTTGGCCTTGACGGCGCGCAGGCTGGCCACCAAGGCCTCGGCCACCGGTGCACGGGTGCGTTCGGCTTCCAGCACCACGACCACGCCGTCGCAATGCGACGCCACCATCAACCCCAGGCGCGACAGCGCGGTGGCCGGCATGTCCAGCACCACTTCGTCGAACTGCGCGCGCAAGGCCTGCCACAGGTCGCTGCGGGCGAGCAGCGCAAACTGCAGGTCACTGGGCACATGCGGCAGCAGGCTGCCCTTCCACCAACCCTCTTCGGTGCGCTGCAACGCGGCCAACACGTCTTCCTGGCGCGCCAGGCTGCCCAGCACGCCTTCGCCCGCGCCGGCTGCGGCCTGGCCACCCAGCACCAGCACCTTGCGCCCCATGCTGGCCACTGCCAGGCTGGCATAGGCGCGCGCCAGGGTGGTGGTGCCTTCACCGGCGCCGCTGGCGATGAATTCGATCAGCCGGCCGCTGCGGTGCGCCAAGGCGGCATCCACCCGCACCAACAGTTCAGCCAGGTGGGACAGGTCGAGTTTGCTGTTCATGAAACCACTCACTTGAGAGGACACGGTCTCGGCGCCGAACGCCGACGGGGTTTGCAGCGCTGGCGCCACGCTCAAGCCGCTGCGCACGCGGCGCGAATGCAGCAGCTCGAGCGCCGTCTTGCCGATGAAGGCGGTGTTGGTGTCGGCGTAACGGCGCCACAGCCGCCGCGGCTCGCTGGCCAGGCGGTGCAGCCACTCCAGGCCGCGCGCGCGCATCCAGGCTGGTGCGTGCGTCACGGCACCGGTGTGGAAGTCGAACGCTGCGCCCACGCCCAGCATCACGGCATTGACGTGGCCGCGGTGGTCGGCCATCCACAGCTCCTGCTTCGGGCAACCCAGGCTGACGAACAGCAGCCCGGCGCCGCTGGCGTTGATGGCCTGCACCACGGCCTGGTCTTCGGGCGCCGTGAGCGGGCGAAACGGTGGCGCATGGCTGTAGGCCACGATCAAGGCCGGAAAGGCGCGCCGCAGCACCGCTTGCAGCTCGGCGAGCCGTTGCGCCGTGGCGCCATACAGGCCGATGGCCAGGCCCTGCTCGCTGGCCGCTGCGCAAAGCTGCCACATGCTGCCGGGCCCGTCCAGCCGCGCCTGCTGCGCATGGCCCTTGCGGCGCAGGCTCCAGGCGATGGGCGCGCCGTCGCTGGCGGCCAGGTCGGCCAGTTCAATCACCCGGCCATGGCGCGCCTCGCGGTTGGCCGTGACCACCGAGTGCACGTTGACGAAACACACATAGCGCGACTGCCGCTGCTGCGCCCATTCGAGCACCACTTGCTGCAGACGCTGGGCGCTCAGGGCGTCGATTGGCACGCCGATCACGCGCTCACGCTGGCGCCGGGAGTAGTCGTCGCTCGGCGGTGCAATCCCAGGCAGGTTCACACTGCGGCCGAGGCCGGCTGCACCCTGCGCCAGGCGCAGATAGTTCTCATACACCGGCGCCAGCACCTGCGCGGGTTGATAGTTCTGGATGGCCTTGACCGCATTGGCGCCGCCAAGCTGCGCGGCGCCGTCCAGCACCTCGGCCAGCGTGGCCGCAAACGCCACGGCACTGCGCTCGGCTGCGATGGCACCGTTCACACCGGGCAAGACGGCGCGGCGCACCTCGCCGACATCGGTGGTGGCCACGGGCAGGCCGCTGCCCAGGGCCTCAAGCAACGCCATGGGCATGCCTTCGTAGGCCGACGACAGCGCGTACACATCGGCCGCGGCCAACACCTGCGCGATCTGCGTGGCACTCCTCAGGCCCAGGAAGTGCACGAAGCTGGTCAGGCCGGCGTCGCGTATGCGCGCTTGCAGCTCGGTGCGCATCACGCCATCGCCCACCACCAGCCAGGCCACGTCGCGGCCTGCGGCCACCAGACGCGCGAAGGCGTCGAACATGAGCAGCGGGTCTTTCTGCGCGTCGAGCCGGCCCACGCTGACGATGCGCTGCGTGCCCGGTGCCAGTCCCAGCTCGGCGCCGAGTTGCGCGCGCAGCGCGGCACGCTCACCAGGCGCACGCAAGTGGAAGATTTCAGTGTCGACCCAGGTGGAGATGAAATGGAACTGCCCCGCCTGCGCCGGGTAGCGCTGGGCCAGCGTGGCCACGCCGCTGTCACGCACGCACCAGGCGCTGGCCAGGCGCGGCACCACCGCCGCTTCCATGCGCTCATAGGCCCAGGGCGCGCGGCGCCAGACGATGTCGCTCTGCGCCGAGCGCACGACCACCGGGTCTTGGTGAAAGAAGGCGTTCTTCGGCCGCGCATCACCGCGCAGCAACAGGCCGGGCTCCAGGCGGTGCAGGTCGATGACATCGAAGCCTTGGCGCAGCGCCGCACCACCACGCAGCAAGGCCCAGGTGTAGCGCGCTGAAAGCGGCAAGCGGCTGCGCGCCGCGGCGTCGGGCACGGCCACCAGCGGCAGGAAGGCGAACTCGCGCCGGCCCAGCTCGCAGCGTGTCCAGTGGCCCAGCGGGCGCGCCTTGGCATCAGTGGTCATGCCCAGCAGGCTGAACTCGAGTTCGCCGGGCGCCCATTTCATGAGGCCGCGCAAGAACGTGTCGATACCCCCGGGCACCACGCCCAGCGGGTCGGCGGGATAGAAGACGCGCACCCGTACCGGTTTCATGTCAGTGGCGCCCGGCCGCCCGAAGGCACTGACCGCCCCCTCGGGGGGCAGGAGCAAAGCGACGTGGGGGTTGTTTCATCCTGGAAGGCCTCGTTGCACAGCAAAGTGTTGCGCCACCAGCGCAGCGGGTGCCGGCTGGCGCGGGCGCAGGTGCGCCGCGGCCTGCACCGCCACCATGAACAGCAGCAGCGCCGGCGTCTTCACGGCCAGCGAATTGGTGGTTGACGACACCAGCACCAACAGCACCAGCGCCACGCGCATCGCGCCAAAGGTGTGCCGCCACATGAAGCGCAGCGCACAGGCCAGGCCGAACAAGAACAAGCCGAACCCGACCAGGCCGTACTGCACAAGAGCCAGCAGCCAGAAGTTTTCGATGGCCTCGAAGCGCGGGTCCAGCCCGAGTTGCTGGTACAGCGCATCGACCCCGTCGGCCGAGGCGCCGAAGATCATTTGCTCTTCGCTCAGGTGGCCCAGCACCGCCCACACCCGCACGCGCACACTGGCGCTGTTGTCCCAGGCCAGACTGGCAAAGATGCGCTCGCCCAGCCCACTGGCGGCCACCACGGCCACCAGGGCCGCGGCACCTAGCAGCAGGCCGATGGCGCCGCCCGTGATGTGCAGATAGTTCAAGCGGCCTTCGAGCCCGCGCTTGAAGGCCTGTACCACGAACCAGCCGCCGTACAGCAGCACGCTCAAGCCCAGGCTGGCCCGCCCGCCAAACGCCAGCAGCGCCAGGCCCAGCCACAACACCAGCGCGCAGCGCAGGCCGGCGGCCAGCGGCAGCAGCAACATCAGTGGCAGCAACGTGGCCGTCTGCTGGGCGTTTTGCAGCGGGTGGCCCATCAACGCCGAGGCGCGGAAGAAGGCTTCTGCCACCTCGTCCGTGCCGCCAATGTGCAGCGGCAGCAGCCGCGCCTGCAACACGGCTTCAACGATGCCCAGTAGCGCATTGGCCAACAACACCACGGCCATCAGCACCAGGGTCTGGCGCTGGCGCCGCGGCCCCAGTTGCTGCAACACCAGCACGGCCACAGCGGCCATGATGTGGGTGTCGATCAGGTATGCCGCGCCGCCCAGGCCGTGGCGCAGCAGCGCATAGCCGAACAAGGCCAGCGTCGAGGCCAGGTACAGACCCAACAGGTGCTGTGCGCGCAGTTGCACCAAGGCCGCGCGCAGCGGGTTGCCGAGGCTGCACAGGGCCAGGAACCAGGCGCTGAGCACCAGGGTGGTGCCCGGGTGCAGCTTGGCCAGCACCGGGCCGCCCGGCGCGTCGTACGGGATGCCCAGCGCGAAGAGTGTTGACGCCGGCAGCACCAGGAAGGCAAGCAGGCCCGGCGCGAACAGCCAGAACGCCGCCTGCATGGCACGCGAAGGCGGCACGGCGCGCGGCGCGGTGTTCATGCGCGCGCCTTCAACCCCAGCGCCCGCAAGGCAGCGGGTTCAAGCCAGCGCGGCGCACCCGGGCCGGCCCTGTGCGCAATGCCGAAGTGATGAGCAAAGTCCCACACCGTCCAGCCCAGGCCGTGCTGCTGCAAGGCCAGGCGCACATCGCCCAGCCAGCGGTAGCGCGAATGCGCGTCGGCGGTGTCGCGGTACACGCCAAATTCATTGCACAGCACACGCACCTGGTTGCGCCGCGCCCAACGGCCCACGCTGCGCAGGCTGTCTTCGATGAGCTGGGCGTTCCAGTCTTCGCTGCGGTAGCGCGCCAGCTCAGCCCCGCTGCCCGGGTGCTCGCGCAGGCTGCGCGGCGGCGCCAGCGCCACCATGGCCGCCGGGTAGCGCAGGGCGGCAAAGGCACCGGCCGCGCTGTGCTGTGGGTCCAGCCAGGGCACGCCCTGGTGGGTGAAGAAAAAGGGGTCGTAGAAGTGCACCGTGTAGACCACGCGCTCGTCGCTGGCCAGCGGCAAGCCGGCCAGGCCTTCGAAGCTGCCGCCCTGGTTGCCGGCCAGCAGCACCAGGTGGCGCGGCGCTTGGGCGCGCACCGCGGCCAGCAAGCGGCGTTGCAGACCCGGCCAGGCCAGCGCCTTCAGGCCGTGATACTGCGGCTCGTTGTAAAGCTCGAAGGCCACGCGCTGGCTGGGCAGGTCAGCTAACGCCGCGGCGAGCTGCGACCACAGCGCAGCCAGATGCGGCTCCAGGCCACGCTCGGCCTCGATCAGCTTCTTGGTGGCATCCAGCAGGTGCAGATCCACCACCACATCGAGCCCGGCACGCAGCGCGGCTTGCACCGCCGCGCGCAAGCCAGTCACGTCAATCGTTGGTTTGGCCTGCTGCGGCTGCCAACCCAGCCGCAGCGGGTCGACCGGCACGCGCACATGGTCCAGCCCGGCCGTCGCCAGGCCATGCAGCTCCTGCGCGCTGGGCCCCAGGTTGCATTCGTACTCGAACCAGTGGCTCAGGTTGACGCCGCGCTGCAAGGCCGGCCCAGCCGCGGACGCGGCGCGCAGGCGCGGTGCGGCGGCCAGCAGCGGCCAGGCCAGCAACTGGCGGCGCTTGATCGCTGCACGCATGGTGTGACCGCCGGCCTTCAGCTTGCGGCGTGCGGCACGCTGGCCAGCAGCGGCAGGCCCAGGCTGCGCTGCACCTGCTCGGGCGACAGGAAGGTGTCGCGCCACAGGGCGCTGAAGAAGGCCACGACGAGCGCGCAGCACAGGCTCAGCAGCGTGCCCACGGCCAGGACCAGGCCTTGCATGCTCTTGGCTTCGAACGGCGCGCGCGCCGCCTGCACCACGCTGACGTTGCTCTTGCGGCCGCGGTCCAGCTCGTCTTGCACCAGCGCTTCTTCCAGCCGCCGCACCGCGCCTTCGTAGCTGGTTTCGAGCAGCCTGCGCTCGCGCTCCAGGCCTTGCAGTTGGCGCTGGTTGGCGCCGAACGACTTCAGTTGTGCATCGAGCACGCGGCGCTGCTGCTGCAGCACCGCCGCGCCCGCGCCGGCCTGGCCTTGGTCGGCGCGGGTCTTGAGCCAATCGGCTTCGACGTTGTCGCGCACCGGGCTGCGCCCGCTGCGCACGGTCTGGTTGGGCAGCGCGGCCAGTTCGGCCAGGTAGGCCTGGGTGCGGGCGATGGCGGCGCGCACGTCTTGCACCGCCGGCGTGGTGTCGGAAAACTTGGCTGACAGCTCACGCTCCTTGAGCTGCAATTCGAGCATGGTCTTGCGCGCGCTTTCCAGCGCCTCGCTGCGCTGGGTCTCGCGCGACAAGGTCACCTCGCCGCCCACGAAGTCGAGGCTGGCCTGCAGGCTGCGGCTGCGCCCGCCGCTTTGCGCCAGGGCCAGCGCGCTGTCGTCCAGGCGCAGCTCGATGCTGTGCTTGCGCCCCAGCAACAGCGTTTGCTGTTCAGTGAACGACTGGATGCCGTGCGTGCGGCGAAAGCCTTCGAGCTTGTCTTCAACCTCGTTCAGGCGCGCCGACAGCGATGCCACCTTGGCCTGCGCGTTGCCGTAGCTGCCGCTGGCGAAGATGGCGCGCCGGCGTTCCAGGTAGGCCTCGATGGTCTTGTTCAACACCTGCGCTGAAATGGCCGCGTCGCGGTGCGTGAAGCTGAGCTGGATGACGTTCGAATCCTTCAACAAACGCGCTTCGAAGCGGCTCTGGAATTCCTTCAACCCGGCCATGGTCTGGCGTTGTGCATCGGGCGCTTGCGCGGCCAGCCAGGGGTAGACCGTGGCCACGCCGAGCTGCTGCAAGACGGTTTCCTTGATGTCCAGGCTGTTCAGGATCTCCACCTCGGCGCGCAGCGTCTCCTTGCTGTCGTAGGCCATGGGCGTGGCGCCGGCGTCGCTGCCCTCGGGCTTGTAGACGTACTCGCGGCCCAGGCGCACCAGCAGCGAGGCATCGGCCACATAGCGCGGCGCCGGCAGGAACGACACGATCACGCTGATGACAAAAGGCACCAGGAACGCCAACGAAATGCGCGTGCGGTCGTGGAAGCAGATGGTGAGGAATTCACGCAGCGTGGCGCCGCGCGGCGCCGCCTGCTGCTGCTGCGCCAGCCAGGGGTCGGCCAGGCCCATGTCGATGTTCATCGCACCACCTCGCCGCGGTTGACGCTGTAGCTGAAGCCCACGTGAATGGGCAGGTTGCGGCGCAGGTACTGGTCGACCCACTGGTTGACGTTGGCAATGCCGCTCTTGGGCACCATCACCACGTCAAAGGGCTGCAACAGCACATCGGCGGCGTTGGTATCGCCTGCCATGGCCGCCTTCAAATCCACCGCAATCACCTGGCGCTCACCGCCCGCGCCGCGGCGCAGCACCAGCACGTCGCTGGCCCGTGCGCTGTCGCGCAGCCCTTCGGCCACCATCACGGCTTGCAGCACGGTGAGCGGGCCCAGCAGCGGCTGCATGCCGGCGCGCACCACCTCGCCACCGACGAAGACGCGCTGCGAGCCCATGCCGTGCACGTTGATCGTCACGTCAGGGCGCTTGACCTGCGGCGCCAGGCCCTGCATCACCAGCGCCGACAGTTCGGCCACGCTCAGGCCTTCAACCTTGACTTCACCCAGCAGCGGCAGCGCCACACGCCCGTCGGAGCGCACGGTGGCCTGGGTGTTCAACTCGGGCGTGTGGAAGAAGCGAAAGCTCAGCTCGTCGCCGCGCGCGATGCGGTACGCCGCGCCGGCGTCAGCGGCGTGCACCGGCCGGCCCCACAGGGCAGCGGCGATGAAGGCCGCGCAGGCCAGCAGATGAACGATCCAGGTGAGGTTTTTTTTCATGGTGGATGCGGGCGCAATGGCCAGCCGGCGCGCCCGCCCTCGGCCGCGCCCGGCCGCCCCGATGAATGCAGGAAGCCTGTGCAGGGATGTCGGCATGGCGGCGGCGCCAGCCGCAGAAATGCCTGCCAAGAATTCCCGGGTTTCAGGAGTGCCCCCACACCTGGCGCTTCGCGCCAGGCCCCCCGAGGGGGATGAGCAAAGTGGCAGAGCCACATTTGCTCATGCGCCGACGCGCCACAAACCGGCGTTCAGCGCGCCAACGGCTCGAAGATGGTCACCGCCGCGCTGCGCCCGCGCACGGTGACGCGCGCCAGCTCGCGGCAGGGCCAGCCCGGCAACAGGGCGCGGGTGGCCTCGCCGATGATGATGTGCGCGCCTTGCTCGGCGCACAGCGTCTGGAAGCGCGCGCCGACGTTCACCGCGTCACCCAGCACGGTGTAGGCGCGGCGCTGTTGCGAGCCCAGGTCGCCCACCACCATGGCGCCGCTGTTGATGCCCATGCCCACTTGCAGCGCCGGCCAGCCGCGCGCAACGAAGCGCGCATTCAGCGCCGGCAGCGCCGCCTGCATGGCCAGCGCGGCGGCCACCGCGTTCTGGGCATGCTGCTCGTCATGCACCGGCGCACCCCAGAACGCCATCAGCGCGTCACCCACGTACTTGTCCAGCGTGCCGCGGTGCTGGCGCACGATGGTGGTCATGGTCGTGAAAAACTCATTCATCAACGCCGCCAGCTCGGTGGGCGCCATGGTTTCGCTGATGGCGGTGAAGCCGCGCACGTCAGCGAACAGCACGCTGAGCACCTCGGCGCGGCCCTGCATGTCGTAGCGCGCCGGGTTGCGACTCATCTGGTCGACCAGTTCGGGCGGCACATAGCGGCCAAACAGGGCTTCGAGGCGGCGGCGCGAGCGCAGCTCGACGAACTGGCCGAAGAACATGTACACGCCGAACAGCAGCACCACCGCACTCAGCGCGGTGGCCAGCGGCAGCGCCAGTTGCCATGCCTGCCAGGCCCAGCCACCCCACAGCAGCACCCCGAGCAACAGCGCCAGCGCGATCACGCTGGCCACCATGCTGCGGCAGCGCGGCAGCACAAAGATCATCACCCCACCGATGCCCAGCACCAGCAGCGTTTCGATGGCGCGCGCATCGGCGCTGGTGTGACGCAAGCTGCCGTCGAGCAGGCCCGACAACAAATTGGCATGCCCTTCAACGCCCGGGTAAGCCTCGCCCACCGGCGTGCTGCGCAAATCGAGCAGGCCCGGCGCCGTGGTGCCCAGCAGCGCAATCTTGCCGCGCAGGCTGCCCGCAGCCAGCCGGGCATCCAGCACATCGGCCGCCGACACATACTGAAACTGGCCCTGCGGCCCGCGAAACGGCAACAGCGCCAGACCTTGCGCGTCCGCTGCAGCCTGAAGTTTGCCGCGCGGCCCGGCCAGCGCCACGCCACTGAGCCAACCGTCCAGGCCGGTGCGCACCTGCAGCGCCGGCCCGCCCAGCCAGGCACGCGCCAGAACCAGGGCGAATGCGCCGTGCACCTCTTCACCCACGCGGGCCAGCAGCGGGGCGCGGCGGGTCACGCCGTCGGGGTCGACCAGCGCGTTGAGCGCGCCTGCGCCGGGCGGGGCAGCCGCTTGCAGCAGCGCCAGGTTGGCGCCATAACCGCTCCAGTTCGTCAGCGCGCTGGCGCTCACCCCCATCTCCTTGGCACGGATCAACGGCGGCGGCAAGACGCCGTTGCGCGCAGCGCCGGGGCCGCGCGAGAGGTGAAAGCCCAGCACCACCGGGTGGCGGGTCAGGGCGTCGGCCAGGCGCTGGTCATGATCCAGCCTGGGACGCAACGCTTTCAGGGCCGTGCTCACGGTGGCGTCGTCGCGCAGCGCGCCGCGCGCCAGGTGTTCGATCAGCGGCAGCCCGGTGGTCTGGTCGGGCTCGGCCAGGATCATGTCCAGGCCCAGCAGGCTCACACCTTGCTCGTCGAACAGCCGGCCCACCAGATCGGCCAGACGGTCGCGCCCCCAGGGCCAGCGCCCCACCTCGGCCAGGGCGCGCTCGTCGATGTCGACGATGACGATGCGCGGGTCGCGTTCGTTGACCGCAAACAGGCGCACCCGGGCGTCGTACAGCCAACCGTCCAGGCGCACCAGCGCACCCTGCGGCCACAGGCCGGCGGTGTGCGCCAGCAACAGGGCCGTGACGGCCAGGCCGACCATGGGCCGCACCAGGCGCGGGCTGGCCCAGCGGCGAAAGAAGCGGCGCGCGCTATCGAACCTTGACTTCAACACGGCGGTTCAGCGGCTCGGCCACTTCGTCTGCCGTGGGCACCAGCGGTGAGCGCTCGCCGCGGCCCACCAGCGTGATGCTCTGCGCGTTCACGCCGGCGGCCACCAGCCGGGTGCGGATCAGTTCAGCGCGCGCCAGCGACAACCGGTCGTTGGCTTCGAGCGCGCCAACGCGGTCGGTGTGGCCGATGACGATCACCTCCGGCACCGGGCGCGTGGCCAGCGTGGCCAGCATGCGCGTCAACTCGGCCTGTGAGGCCGGCGTGACTTCATTGCTGCCGCTGCTGAAGTACACCAGGTACGACACCGCCCGCGGCGGCACGGCCTGCAACAACTGGCCGAAGCGCTGGTTGACTTCTTCGGCCGTGGTGCTGCCGGCCTGCGCGGCACCGCCGGCCACCTGGGCCGTGGCGTAAGGTGTGCTGAGCACCAGCTCGGTCTGCCCGGTCTTCACGCTCACGGCGCCGGGCGCGCCGCCGGGTTGGGGCAGCAGCACGATGTGGTCGCTCACGCGCGGCGGCGCGGGCGGCGGCGGTGGTGGCGGCGGGCTGGCGCAAGCGGCCAGGAAGATGGCGGCCAGCAGCGGCGAGACCAGACCGTTCACGGCCCTTCCCCATCGGTCTGCACGATGAATTCGGTGCCGCGCACACCCAGCACCACGCTGGGCGTGTGGATGCTCAGGTTCTGCGGCGAGACCTTGCCGATCAGGCCGGTGACCACATGCAGCGAGCCGCGCAGCAAGCGCGCCAGCAGGTTGCCTTCTTGTGTGGTGGGGTTGAACTGGAAGCTGCTGATCACCAGCTCGGTGTTCGGCCCGGTGCTGAGCAAAGTGTCGTCGGCCAGCGCCAGGCCCACGCTGCCGTCAGCCGCGGTGCGGATGCGGTCGCCCACCAGCACCGGCGTGCCCGGCGTGGCACCCAGCGTGGCCCCGGCGCGCAAGATGCTGACCGCGCCTTCAACCCGCTTGATGCTGCCCGCGGCCGACTCGGCGGCCTGCGCCGGGGCAACGCAGGCGATGACCATGAGACACAGCGCGCGAAGGAACCACGTCATGACCTGAACCCCCTTGTTTGACAGCGTTCGAGCGGCGCGATCTTAGTACCCCGTTCCACCAGCACCCACACACGAAAACGCGAACCCCCGCGGATGGGGCGCGCCCTGCGTGCGGCTGACGGCGTTCAGAGCACCCAGTCATTGGGCACCGGCACCGCCAGGCCCAGCAACACCTGCGCACAGCACTTGGCCAGGTTGTCGGTGCGCAGCGACGCCATGCCACCGCCGCCCAGCGCGTCGTGCAGCAGGAAGTTCATGCTGGCCGTGCCCAGCAGGTCATAACGTTCCACGAGACTGGGGCCATTGTGCGCAAAGCATTGCGCCACGCGCTGCGGCGTGAGCCAGGCAGAAAGCCAGGCCAGGTGTTCAGGCCGGCGCACCAGGATGCCGATGTTGGCCTTGTCGCCCTTGTCGCCTGAACGACCGTGGGCGAGCTTGATCAGCTTCACCTGGCGCAGGGCACTCACCTCACCCAGCGGCACGCTGGCGTGGCGCAAGGCGGCGGGCAGCAGCGCAGCATCGAAGCCGCCTTGCGTGGCCAGGGTGATGGCATGGACCACATCACCCACCGCCACCGACACCGCCAGCTCTGCCTTGGGCAGCAGGAACGAGAACAGCCGGATCACGGGCGACGGGTCGGGCCGCCCGCCCACCAGCCCGGTGGTGCCGGGCGACATCGAGGTGGCCGCCGGCGCAAATTCACGGCCGAAGAGTTCAAGTGATGCGCGTGAAGGCGACTTCACCGCCATCTTCAACACCACCTCGCGCGGCGCCGCCTCGGCATTGGCGCCGTACATGTCTTCTGCACCCAGCACTTCAACGCGCTCGTCACTCAAGGCCGGCAAACCTTGCTCGGCCAGCATGGCCTTGATGCGCGTGAGCAGCGCTTGCGCCGTGCGCCGCGCCTTGGCCGGTGCCTGCTCGCCGGCGATGGTGAGGAACGCGGTGTTGCGATAACCGTCCATGTAAGTCGCGCTGACCTTGACCGTGGCCGTCGGCGCGCGGCCAGTGGCGCCGCTGACCCGCACCCGGTGTTCGCCCGCCTGGGCGTAGCGCACGGCGGTGAAGTCGCACGCCACATCGGGCACATGGTAGGCGCGCGGGTCGCCAATTTCGTACAGCATCTGCTCGGCCACCGTGGCCGGCGTCACCAGCCCGCCGGTGCCCGGCGGCTTGGTGATGACGAAGCCGCCATCGGCCTGCGCTTCGATGATGGGGAAGCCGATGTCGTGCCAATCGGGCACCGCTTCCCAATCAGTGAACAGCCCGCCCGTGCATTGCGCACCGCATTCCACCAAGTGGCCGGCCAGGGTGCCCTGGGCCAGCTTGTCGTATTCGTCATCGCGCCAGCCGAATTCATACATCAGCACGCCCAGCGTGACGGCGGAATCAACGCAACGCCCGGTGATCACCACCTCGGCCCCCGCGGCCAGCGCCGCGGCAATCGGCGTGGCACCGAGGTAGGCGTTGATGCTGGCCGGCTTGGCCGGGAACGGCGCGACGCTGAACATTTCGCTCAAGCCGCGTGCGCGCAACTCGGCGGCGCGCGGCAGCAAATCGTCCCCCAGCACCACGCCGATCTTCAGCGCGATGCCGAGTTCGGCCGCCACCGCGGCCAGGGCGTCGCGGCACGCCAGCGGGTTCACGCCACCGGCATTGGCCACCACCTTGATGCCGCGCGCCTTGAGCTGCGGCAGCAAGGCCTTCATGGTGATGTGCACGAAGTCGCGCGCATAACCCTGGCTCGCATCCTTGGCCTTCTGCGCCGCCAGGATCGACATCGTGACTTCGGCCAGGTAGTCGAACACCAGGTACTGCACGTCCCCGCGCGCCACCAGTTGCGGCGCGGCGCTGGCCGTGTCGCCCCAGAAGCCCGAGGCGCTGCCGATGCGAACGATTTTTTCTGGCATGGTGACGCTTCAAGTTGAACGCGGAATGCCCGCATGTCGATGGTGCCATGGCGCCCGCACAATGCCGGCCGTTGCCGCCGCATCTTCAAGCTCAACCGTGCCTGTCCTTCGCTCAAACATCCACCTCCACAGCGCCAGCTTCCAGCCCCAAGCCGCAGCCATGAATGACCTGGTGGCCCGCCTGCGCGAACTGGAACAACGCACCGTCACCGCCAGCGCCAAGGCCAAGCCGCTGTTCGACAAGCGCGGCCAGTTGCTGCCGCGCGAACGCCTGGCCCGGCTGCTCGATGCCGGCGCACCGTGGCTGGAGCTTTCTTCCCTGGCCGGCTGGTTGTGCGACACGAGCGACCCCGACAAAAGCGTGCCCGGCGGCGGCATGATCACCGGCATCGGTGAAATCGCCGGCACACGCTGCATGGTGGTGGTGAGCGATTCGGGCATCGACGCCGGCGCCATCCAGCGCATGGGCCGCGACAAGATGCTGCGCGCCCAAGAGCTGGCCTTGCAGAACAAGCTGCCCTTCGTGCAACTGATCGAATCAGCCGGCGCCAACTTGCTGCAGTACAAGGTGGAAGGCTTCATCAACGGCGGGCGGCTGTTCTACAACCTGGCGCGCCTGTCCGCCGCGGGCTGCCCGGTGGTGGGCGTGGTGCATGGTTCGTCCACCGCCGGCGGCGCCTACATGCCGGGCTTGAGTGATTACGTGATCATGGTGCAGGGCCGCGCGCGCGCCTTCCTGGCCGGCCCACCGCTGCTGAAAGCCGCCACCGGCGAAGTGGCGACCGAAGAAGAACTGGGCGGCGGCGACATGCATGCCAGCGTCTCGGGCCTGGGCGACTACCTGGCGCAAGACGACGCCGATGCCCTGCGCCAGGCGCGTGAGCTGATGCAACGCTTGCAGTTCGGCACGCCCAGCTTCATCAACCCAGACCCAACGCTGGAGCCGGTGCACCTAACGAATGAATTGAGCGGCATCGCGCCGGTTGACTTTCGCACGCCGCTCGATATGCGCGAGGTCATTGCCCGCATCGTTGACCGCAGCGAATTCACCGAGTTCGGCGCCCAATACGGCAGCGCCACGCTGTGCGGCCATGCCGCGCTGTACGGCATGCCGCTGGGCATCATCACCAACAACGGCCCGCTCGACCCGGCCGGCGCCACCAAGGCCACGCACTTCATCCAGGCCTGCTGCCAGAGCGGCACGCCGCTGCTGTACTTGCAAAACACCACCGGCTACATCGTGGGCAAAGCCAGTGAACAGGCCGGCATGATCAAGCACGGCAGCAAGATGATCCAGGCCGTGAGCAACGCCACCGTGCCAGCCATCACGCTGATGTGCGGCGCCAGTTTCGGCGCCGGCAACTACGGCATGTGCGGCCGCGCCTTCGGCCCGCGCTTCGTCTTCAGTTGGCCCAATGCGCGCACCGCGGTGATGGGCGGCGAACAAGCGGCCCTCACCATGCGCATCGTGGCCGAGGGCGGCGCCCGGCGCAAAGGCCTGGCGGTGGATGAAGCCCAGCTCGATGCGCTGCAGAAAAAGATCGTGCACAACTTTGAAAGCCAGGCTGATGCCTTTCACACCAGCGGCCTGCTGCTGGACGACGGCGTGATCGACCCTGCCGACACGCGCCGCGTGCTCGGGTTAACCTTTGACATCTGCCGCCAGGCCGACGCCCGCACCCTGCGCCCGATGCAGTTCGGCGTGGCCCGCCCTTGAAAGAACCACCATGACCGCCAGCTTCTACACCGAAGACCACATCGCCTTGCAAGACTCGATGAAGCGCTTTGCTGAAAGCGAGATCAACCCGCACATCGACGAATGGGAAGCGGCCGGCATCTTCCCGGCCAAGGAGCTGTTTCGCAAGATGGGCAAGCTGGGCTTTCTGGGCATCAACAAGCCCGTGGCCTATGGCGGCCAGGGGCTGGACTATTCCTATGCCAGCGCCTTTGCTGAATCGTTAAGCGCCATTCGCTGCGGCGGCGTGCCCATGGCCATTGGCGTGCAGACCGACATGGCCACGCCGGCGCTGGCGCGCTTTGGCTCTGATGAAGTGCGCCAAGAGTTCCTGGCGCCGTCGATCAGCGGCGAATACGTGGCCTGCCTGGGCGTGAGCGAAGTCGGCGCGGGCTCTGACGTGGCCAGCATCAAGACCAATGCGCGCAAGGATGGGGCCGACTACATCATCAACGGCGGCAAGATGTGGACCACCAACGGCACCCAGGCCGATTGGTGCTGCGTGCTGGCCAACACCAGCGAAGGCGGCGGCCACCGCAACAAGACGCTGATCTGCGTGCCGATGAACACGCCGGGCGTGGAAGTGGCGCGCAAGCTGAAGAAGGTGGGCATGAATGCGTCGGACACGGCGCAACTGCACTTCAATGATGTGCGCGTGCCGCAGCGCTTTCGCATCGGCGAAGAAGGCATGGGCTTCACCTACCAGATGCAGCAGTTCCAGGAAGAGCGGCTGTGGGCCGGCGCCGGCTGGCAAAAGAGCAAGCACATCATTCAGGAGACGATTGACTACTTGCGCGAGCGCCAGGCCTTCGGCAAGCCGCTGCTCGAACAGCAGACCATCTACTACAAGCTGGCCGAATTGCAGACTGAAGTGGAAGCCGTGGGCGCGCTGTTCCACAAGGCGGTGGCGCTGTACGTGGCGGGCCACGACGTGACGCAACTGGCCAGCATGGTCAAGCTCAAGGGTGCGCGCACGGCCTGCGAAGTGGCCGACTGGTGCGTGCAGTTTTGGGGCGGCATGGGCTACATCGAAGAAACCCGGGTCAACCGCTTCTGGCGCGACAGCCGCTTGGGCCGCATTGGCGGTGGCGCTGATGAAGTGATGATGAGCATCATCGCCAAGACCATGGGCATCTTTCCCAGGCAAGGCTGATGTTCGACACGCTGCTCATCGCCAATCGAGGAGAGATCGCCTGCCGCGTCATTCGCAGCGCCAAGGCCATGGGCCTGCACACCGTGGCGGCTCATTCCGAAGCTGACCGTCACGCCCGCCACGTGAGCCTGGCCGATACAGCCGTGTGCCTTGGCGCGGCGCCGGCACGCGAGAGTTACCTGAACATCGAGCGCGTGATCGCCGCAGCACTTGCCAGCGGCGCCCAGGCCATTCACCCCGGCTACGGGTTCTTGTCTGAGAACGCCGAGTTCGCGCGCGCCTGTGCGGCGGCCGGCCTGGTGTTCGTGGGGCCATCACCCGAAGCGATTGATGCGCTGGGCAACAAGGCCCGCGCCAAACAGATTGCTGCACAGGCCGGTGTGCCTTGCCTGCCTGGCTATGCGGGCGCCGACCAGTCCGAGGCCACCCTGGTGCGTGAAGCGCAGCGCATCGGCGCGCCGGTGATGATCAAGGCCGCGGCCGGCGGCGGTGGGCGTGGCATGCGGCGCTGCGACAACGTTTCCGATGAGCCTTCGTTGCGCAGCCTGTTGCAAGCCGCCGCGGCCGAGGCCTTGGCCTCATTTGGCAGCGGTGAGCTGCTACTCGAACGCCTGGTTGAACACGCCCGCCATGTCGAAATCCAGGTCTTTGGCGATGCCCACGGCAACGTGGTTCACCTGGGCGAGCGCGATTGCTCGACGCAGCGGCGGCACCAGAAAATTCTGGAAGAAGCGCCGGCTCCGGGCTTAACGAATGAGTTGCGCCAAGGCATGGGCCAGGCCGCCGTGAAGCTGGTGCGTGCGGCTCGCTATGTGGGCGCGGGCACGGTCGAGTTCTTGCTTGGTGCCGACGGTGAGTTCCACTTCCTGGAAGTGAACACCCGGCTGCAAGTGGAGCACCCCGTCACCGAAGCCACCACCGGGCTCGACTTGGTGCAGTGGCAGTTGCGCATCGCCCAGGGCGAGCCGCTACCGGCGGCGCAAGAAGCCATCACCTGGCACGGCGCGGCGATCGAGGCCCGGCTGTGCGCCGAAGACGCGCACCACGGCTTCGCGCCGCAAAGCGGGCGCATCGCCTTCTGGCAATTCGCACAGATCGACGGCGTGCGCATTGACCACGGCCTGGCGGCGCATGCCGAGGTGCCACCGCACTACGACTCGATGATCGCCAAGTTCATTGCCCACGGCCGCAACCGCGAAGAAGCGCGTTGCCGCTTGATGGCTGCGCTGCGCGGCAGCACGGTGCTGGGTTTGCGCACGAATCGCGACTACCTTTTGCAGTGCCTGGCGGCCCTGGCCTTTTGCACGACAGGGGCCGCCACGCCCAGCTTGCACACCGGCTGGCTCGAAGCCGCCAGCCCGGCCTTCAAGGCGGCGGCCGTTTCCAGCGCATGGCTGGCCATCGCCGCGGCTGTCCTGCTGCATCGGCATGCGGGCCAGCACGGCCCGCTGGCACGCTTTTGCAACAGTGGGCAGCGCGAATCCATCATCAAACTGCTGGCGCAAGATCAAACCCATGAGCTGCGCCTGCGCTATGCGCAGCAGGGCGACGTGCAGGTGGTGTGCGGCAATGCGAACCACGCCGTGGCGGTGCTCGGCGATGACGGCCGGGTGCTTGATGTGGTGCTGGACGGCCTGCGCCAGCGCGCCGTGGCGCACACGCAAACCGGCGCGCAATGGCTCGACGCCCTGGGCCTGAGCGAAGGCTTTGCCGACGTCACCGCGCAGCCACCGCAGGCCAGCGCCGCAGGCGGCAGCGGCATCGTCTTGAGCCGCATGCACGGCCAACTGGTGCGCCTGGAAGTGGCCTTGGGTCAGGCGGTTGAGCAAGGCCAAGCTTTGCTGGCGATTGAAGCCATGAAGATGGAGCACCGGCTCGAAGCGCCCTGCTCGGGCACGGTGGCCGAAGTGGGCGCCGCGGTGGGCAGCCAGGTCAGCCCGGGGCAACTGCTGCTGCGCATCGCCTAACCGCTACATGCCGGGCCGGCGCAGGTCGCGGAACTCGGCAAACAGCCACGAGCGCATGCCAATCACCAGCGTGTAGGCACGCTTGTGTTCGGGCGCCAGTTTCTGATCCGCCAGGTGCTGCTGCGCAAAGTCTTGGGCCACGCGCTGTAACCGCTCATTGAACAGGGCAGCCAGGCTGCGGCCGATCTGGCCGTGTACCAGCATCAGCATTTCACCGTCGCCGTCGAAGCCGCCGCTGAAATAGTCTTGCACGGCATGTTCGCGGAAGTAGGCCATCACCGGGCCGTGCGCGCGCCAGCGGAAGGTCTTGTCCAGCATCAGGCGGTAGCGGTTCATCGGCCGCAGTTCGATGATGCCCAAGCGGTCGAGCTGCGCCAGGCCTTGCACCGCCTGCGCTTCGCTGACGCGGTAGGTGGCCACGATTTGCTCACACGTCCACTGGCTCATGCAGCAAATGGCCAGCAGCAGCAAGCGGCGGTCGGCCACCACGGCGCGTTCTTGCTCCAGCGTCAACTCACGCCGCCGCGGCGCGGCCTCGGCCACGGTGCGCGCGATCTCGGCGAAGTCGAGCTTGAGCACGCGCAGCACATCGTCCACACGCGACAACGGCATCTCGCCCTTGGCGAACATGCGTTTGATGCTCGATTCAGCCATGCCGAGTTCTTTGGCCAAGGCGGCGTAGGTGATGCCCGAGGCCTTGAGTTCGGCCTTGATTTGCGCAACCAGCGCTTGGGTGGTGGACATGCTGGGGTATGACGTGGCGACACCGGGCGTGCATTCTGGCGCCCCCCGCATTTGCACGCGGCCGCGAAGCACTGCGCTGGGCACAATGGCCGCGCCCTAGCCGGGCTTGGAGTCGCACTCATGAGTTGGATGCTGTTGGCCGCGTTGTTCGTGGGCAGCCTGGTGGCGGCCAATGCGCTGTCACCCACCGTGGCCTTGGCTTTGGCCGTCACACTGGGCGCCTGGGCCTGGCAGCGCCAGCAGGCTCGGCTCGATCAGCTTGAAGCGCGCTTGCGGCAGCAGCGGCCAGGGGTTGCCGAGGCTGCCCCACCAGCGGTGGAACCCAGCGCGGCTGGGGGCCAGGCCGAGGCCGAGGCCGAGGCCGATACCGATATCGATATCGATACCGCGCCCATGGTCTTGGTGAGCGCCGCCGCCGAGCCCCAAGCACTTGCCGCCGCGCAGGCCGCCCCTGAAGCGGTGCGCAGCTCGGCGCCACGCCAGCCGGCCGCCACGCCACCCAGCGAAGACACCAGCCCCGCCACCACCAGCTCACTGGGCGCCACGCTCAGGGCCTGGGTGCTGGGCGGCAACACCATCGTTCGCCTGGCGGTGTTGATCTTGTTCGTGGGCGTGGCTTTTCTCGTTCGTTATGCCGCTGACCATGCGCTGCTGCCCATCGAGCTGCGCCTGGCCGCCGTGGTGCTGGGCGGCATGGCGGCGGTGGGCATCGGCTGGCGGCTGCGCCACAGCCGGCGCGACTACGCGCTCACGCTGCAAGGCGGCGGCATCGGCGTCATCTACCTGGTGTTGTTCGCGGCGCTGCGCCTGTACGGCTTGTTGCCGCCCGGCCTGGCGTTCGCGTTGCTGGTGGCGCTGTCGGCCTTGACGGCCGTGCTGGCCCTGGGCCAAGACGCCATGGTGCTGGCCGTGGTGGCCTTTGCCGGCGCGTTCTTGGCGCCGGTGCTCACCGCTACCGGCCAGGGCAGCCATGTGATGTTGTTCAGCTACTACGGCGTGCTCAACCTGGCCATTGCCTGGCTGGCGCAGCGGCGGGCCTGGAAGCTGTTGAACGCCGTGGGCTTTGTGTTCACCTTCGGCATCGGCCTGGCTTGGGGCCTGCGCAACTGGCAGCCCGAGTTGCTGGCCAGCACCGAGCCGTTTCTCGTCGCTCACCTCTTGCTGTATCTCTTTATAACTGTTCAATACAGCCGGCTGTTGGTGGCCTCGGCAACGGTGGCCACCACGGCCAAGCTGGCCATCGTCGACGGCAGCTTGCTGTTTGGCGTGCCCATCGCCGCCTTCGGCATGCAAGCGGCCATGGTGCGACACCTCGAATACGGCGTGGCGATCAGCGCGGCCGTGCTGGCCGGCGTGTACCTGCTGCTGGCGCGCTGGCTGTGGCAACGGCTGGGCGAACGCATGCGGGTGTTGACCGAAGGCATGCTGGCGCTGGGCGTGGTCTTCCTGGCCCTGGTGGCGCCCCTGGCGCTGGATGAGCGCTGGACGGCCGCGGCCTGGGCGCTGCAAGGCGCCGGCGTGGCCTGGGTGGCCTTGCGCCAGCGCCGCGCCGCAGCACTCGGCCTGGGGCTGGTGTTGCAGTTGTTGGCGGCCGTGCAGTTCTGGGGCCAGGCCGGGCGTGCCAGCGGTGTGCTGTTCATGGCCAACGCGCACCTGGCAGGTGCGGTGCTGCTGGGCGTGTCGGCCCTGTTCACGGCGCGGCAAATGCTGCATGCGGCAGCGGCTGCGCCGGGTGAGCCCTTGCGCGGCGTGCAGCGCCTGTTCAAGCCGCTGTTACTGCAACGCCTGCATCACGCCGCGCTGGGCCTGGGCTTGCTGCACGCCTTCGCCGGCCTGAGCGCGGAGCTGCCCTTTGCGCCCTTTGCCCACCCGGCCCTGGGCGAACGCAACACGCTGCTGCTGGCTGCGTTTGCGCTGGCCCTGGAAGGGGCGCAGCAGCGCCTGGCCTGGCCGGCATTGCGCGTGGCCGCGCGCTGCGCCATGGCCGCGGCCCTGGTGCTGGTGAGCTTCAGCGCGGTGATGGCCTGGCGCCATGTTGCCTACACCGGTGCGTACGTGGAACTGTGGCCGCACTACCGCGATGGCGCCTTGCTCAGCCTGGCCACGCTGCTGGCCGCCGCGCTGTGGTTGCTGCGCCGGTTGGACATTTCCGCCCGCACGGCCCACACCAGTCACCCTGCTGAACACGGGCTGTGGCATGGCGCCGCGCTGCTGCACGCAGCGCTGCTGGCTTACGCCCTGGGCGGCGCCTTCATCAACCACCACCAGGCCTGGACGCCCAGCCTGGCCCTGGCCGCGCCGCTGGCCTTGATGTTGTGGTTCCTGGCGCGCCAGCGTACCGGCCAGCGGCCTTGCGCCCAGCACCCGCGGGCCTTGCAGTGGGGCCTGGCCTGGCCGCTGCTGGGCCTGGGGCTGCTGTGGCTGCTGGCGGTGAACCTGCATGCTGATGGCGCCATGCAGCCACTGCCCTACCTGCCCCTCGTCAACCCCATCGACCTGGGCCATGCCTTGCTCGCGCTGTATGCCTGGCGGCTGTGGCGCAGCACGCAGCGCCCGGCTTTCATCGCTCCCAAAGTGGCGTTGGCGCTGGGCGCGGTGGCCGGCTTCGTGTGGCTCAACGCAATGGTTGTACGCAGCCTGCATCATTGGGCCGGCACGCCGCTGTGGCTGCACGGCGCCTGGCATGCCGGCGCGGTGCAAACGGCCTTCACCATCTTGTGGAGCCTGTGCGCGCTGGCCACCATGTTCGTGGCCACGCGGCGCAAATGGCGCCTGGGCTGGATGGCCGGCGCTGCGTTGCTGGGCGGGGTGGTGCTGAAGCTGGCGCTGGTGGATTTGTCGCACACCGGCGCGCTGCTGCGCATCGTCTCGTTCATCGCCGTGGGCTTGCTGATGCTGTTGATCGGCTACCTCTCGCCGCTGCCACCAGCGCGCAAGGAGGCGGTATGAAAATGAGCCTGGGCATGACGGCAGCGCTGCTGCTGGCGCAAGCGGCGCCGGCATGGACCGCCGACATCGACACCGTTGCCAACTACACCACCACGGCCAGTGTCACCCCGCAAGGCAGCAACGCTTTGCAGCGCCTGCGCTTGCCTTTGGCCGTGTTGCAGCAGTCACGCAGCACCGGTTGGGCCGACGTGCGCTTGTTCGACGCCAACGGCAAGCCCGTGCCCGTGGCCTGGGCGGCGGCACCCGTGCCGGCCCAGGCGCTGCCCAGCTTACAGGCGTTGCCGCACTTCGATTGGCCCGCTGCCCAAGGCCAGGCTGCAGCGCCTAGCCTGAAGCTGGAGTGGCGCAGCGACGGCACGGTGTTGAAGATCGAACAAGCGGGCGCAGCGGGCGCAGCGGACGCAACGACCAAGCCGTTGCCTGCGCCGGCGCGCCTTTGGCTGGTCGACCTGAAGCCCCTGGGCGAGAGCCGCCCCCTGGCTTTGAAGCTGGAGTGGGCCTGGGGCGCGGCCGGTGTGGTGCGCAATGTGAGCGCCGAATCCAGCAGCGACGCGCAAGCCTGGCGCGGCGCCGGCCAGGCCATGCTGGTCGAGCTGGCCAGCGCTGCCGGCACGCCACGCCAGGTCATCCAAAACCGGCTGGCCCTGGCCGCGCTGCCGGCCGGCACGCGCTACCTGCGGCTGCGCGCCGATGGGCCGTTGGGTTTGAGCGGCGTTCAAGCCGAGCTGGCCCAGGCGGCGCCGGCCGATGCCGCGGCGCTGGACAGCGTGCGCTTTGCGCTGCGTGAAGACCAGGTCGATCTGGGCGCCGCGCTGCCCCTTTCGCGCATCGAGTTTCACCTCGGGCCGGGCAATGCCGTGGTGCCCGTGAGCATCGATCGGCGTGCCCTGCAACCCGAGCGCAGCGGCGCGGCGAACTGGGAGCCGTTGGCCAGCCACACCGCCTTCGCGCTGCAGCATGGCGGCCAGACCTTGCACTCGCCGCCGCTGGAGCTGAACGACCTGGCTGCGCGTGAGCTGCGCTTTCGCAGCCAGGCCGCCGCGGGGCCGCAGGCCGTGAGCGTGAGCTGGCGCGCGCCGCAATTGCTGTTCGCCGCCACCGGCACGCCGCCGTACCGGCTGGCCGTTGGCCGCGAGCGCGCGCGCAGCGTGGCCCTGCCGCGCGCCGCCTTGCTGCCGGGCTACCAAGATGGTGATGAGTTCAAGTTGCCCAGTGCCGCGCTGGGGGTGTTGGAGGTGAACGCATCCAGCGGCACCCTGGCCGACGCCAGCCCCGAGCAACGCCGCCGCTGGCTGCTGTGGGGCGCGCTGGCCGCGGCCGTTGCCGGCTTGGGCGCGCTGGCCTGGAGTTTGATGCGCGAGATGCGCAAACCTGGCCGGGCAGCGTGAGCAGCGCCGGCGCAGAAGGTGCGCCGGCGAATACTCGAAGCGCCGTCATGATGAACGTGCGATTCAATGGCCAGCGCGGCTCGCTGCCCGCTGGATGATGCGCCGCACTCATCCATTAAGGGCCTGCTCATGAATCGAGGTTTCAACCGCCGCCACCTGCTGTGCTGTGGCGCCACCGCCGCCATGGGCTTGTTCACGGCCTTGGCGCCGCAGCCGGCGCAGGCGATGTGGCGCAACCCTTGCCTGGAGCCCCTGGGCCGAGCGGGCATGCTCGGCCAGGACACCTGGGCGCAGGCCTTGCACGGCCTGGATGCCGCGGCGCTGTGGGACAACCATGCGCACCTGCTGGGCACGGGCGACTCCGGCTCAGGTTGCCACATCCACCCCGACATGCAACAGGGCTGGCACCCGGTGGAGCGGCTGCGCATGCTGGTCATCATGAACGCGGCCTGTGTGGAGCGCGGCGCGGCGTCGATCGACCAAGCCTATGTGCAGCGCCTGATTAACCTTACCCATGACTTTCCGAGCGGCGCGCGCTGGCTGCTCTATGCCTTTGACCATGCGCTCGACGATGCCGGCACCGAGCGCCCCGAACACACCACCTTCCACGTGCCCAACGCCTACGCCGCCAGCGTGGCCAACCAGCATGCGCAGCGCTTTGCGTGGGTGGCATCGATCCACCCTTACCGCCTGGATGCGCTGGCCCGGCTCGATGCCGCCCTGGTCCAAGGCGCGCTGGCCATCAAGTGGCTGCCCAGCGCCATGAACATTGACCTGCGCGACGCCCGGTTAGCGCCCTTCTATGCCCGCCTGGCGGCCACACGCACGCCGCTCATCGTGCATTGCGGCGAAGAAAGAGCGGCGCCCGGCGCCAGGCGCGACGACCTGGGTAACCCGCTGCTGGTGCGTGCCGCGTTGAGCGTGGGTGTGCGCGTGATCGTGGCGCATTGCGCATCGCTGGGTCATGCGCTTGATCTGGACGCGCGCAGCGCCCCGCGCCGCGCTGCATTCGACCTGTTTGCCCGCTTGATGGACGAGCCGGCGTGGCACGACTTGCTGCTGGGCGACATTTCCGGCGTCTTTCAATTCAACCGCGAACCCGCGGTTTGGCGCGCGGTGTTGCAGCGGCAAGATTGGCATGCGCGCCTGTTGCACGGCTCCGACTACCCCCTGCCCGGCGTGCCCCTGCTGCACCAGCTTGGGCGCCTGGTGCAGGCCGGCCTGTTGCACGAAGACCAACGCGCCGGCGTGGAAGCCCTGCGCGGGCACAACCCCCTGGCCTTTGACCTGGCCGTCAAACGCAGCCTGCGCCTGGGCAACCTGCGCCTGCGTGATGAAGTGTTCGACACCCGACGCCACTTCAGATCAACCACGGGCCGAGTTTGAACCGCTGAATCCGAATCTGCCCTGATGGGCAGGGCCATGCCTTGGTGCTAGCCTTTGTCGGCAATGAACTGGCAACAAGGAACGCACATGCCGAGCTTGAACGTCAATGGCATTAACCTGAACTTCGAGGTCGAGCCCGACACCCCGCTGCTGTGGGTGCTGCGCGAACAGCTCGGCCTCACCGGCACCAAATACGGCTGCGGCATCGCCGCCTGCGGCTCGTGCACGGTGCACATCGACGGCGTGCCTACGCGCTCGTGCGTGCGCCCGGTGTCCACGGTGGGTGCGCAGGAAAAAATCATCACCATCGAAGGCCTGGCGCCCAACGCCTCGCACAACCTGCAAAAGGCCTGGGCCGAACTCGATGTGCCGCAGTGCGGCTTCTGCCAAAGCGGCATGTTGATGGCCGCGGCCGCCTTGCTCAAGGCCAAGCCGCAGCCCACCGACGCCGACATCGACAACGCCATGACCAACATCTGCCGCTGCGGCACCTACAACCGCGTTCGTGAAGGCATCAAGAAGGCCGCCGCGATGGGGAGAACGGCATGAGCCCGCACGGCCGCCCGAAGGGCGAATCCCTGAATGCGCAGCATGAAGGTACCCCAATGACCGCATCAACGTTTGACATCAGCCGCCGCCAATTCGTCGGCGGCACGGCGGCCGGCCTGGTGGTCGGCTTCCACGTCGCCCTGCCCGGCAGCGCCGAAGCGCAGACCGCCGCGGCCGAAATCAATTGCTGGGTGGTGGTGAAGCCCGATGACGCGGTGGTGATCCGCATTGCGCGCAGCGAAATGGGCCAGGGCACGCTCACCGGCCTGGCGCAACTGGTGGCCGAAGAACTGGAATGCGACTGGGCCAAGGTCAGCACCGAATACCCCACACCAGGGCAGAACCTGGCGCGCCAGCGCATCTGGGGCAACTTCTCCACCGGCGGCAGCCGCGGCATCCGCGAATCGCAAGACTATGTGCGCAAGGGCGGCGCCACCGCGCGCATGATGCTGGTGCAGGCCGCGGCTAACGAATGGAATGTGCCAGTGGCCGAGTGCGTGGCCACCAACAGCGTGATCACGCATCGCGGCAGCGGCCGCAGCACCAGTTACGGCAAGGTGGCCGTGGCCGCAGGCAAGCTCACGCCGCCGGCGCAGGTTACGCTGAAGGACCCGAAAGACTGGAAGCTGATCGGCAAGTCAATACCGCGGCTGGACACCCGCCCCAAGCTCGACGGCAGCCTGGTCTACGGCATGGATCTGAAGCTGCCCGGCATGCTGAACGCGGCGATCAAAGACTGCCCGGTGTTCGGCGGCAAGGTCAAGATCGTCAACGCCGCCGCGGTGCTCAGCCGCCCCGGGGTGAAGAAGGTGGTGCGCGTGGGCGACAGCGCCGTGGCCGTGGTGGCCGACACGTGGTGGCGCGCCAAGACCGCGCTCGACGCCCTGCCCATTGAATGGGATGAAGGCCCGAACGCGCAAGCATCGAGTGCCGCGGTGGCGGCGGTGTTGAAGATCGCGCTCGATGCGCCCGAGGCCGTGGTGGGCCACAACGTGGGCGATGCCAAGGCGGCGTTGGCCACTGCGGCGCGCAAGCTGGAGGCGGTGTACAGCTACCCGCACCAGAACCACGCCACGATGGAGACCATGAACGCCACCGCACGCTGGACGCCCGAGCGCTGCGAGCTGTGGACGCCCACCCAGAACGGCGAGGCCGCCCTGGCCGCCACCGCAGAGGCCGCCGGGCTGCCGCCGGCCAAGTGCGAGGTCTACAAGCTGCATCTGGGTGGCGGCTTCGGCCGCCGCGGCGCGGTGCACGACTGGGTGACGCAGGCGGTGCTGATCGCCAAGGAGCTGCCCGGCACGCCGGTCAAGCTGATCTGGAGCCGCGAGGAAGACATGCTGCACGGGCGCTTTCACCCCGTCACCCAATGCAAGCTGCAAGCGGGGCTGGATGCGCAGGGCAATTTAACCGCCCTGCACATGCGCATCGCCGGGCAGTCGATCCTCGCGGGCGTGGCACCGCAAAACATTCGCAACGGGCTGGACCCGGTGGTCTTCCAGGGCCTGAATGTGCCGGGGCCCGAAGCCTCCATCGGCTACACGGTGCCGAACTTGCTGGTCGACCACGCCATGCGCAACCCGGCCGTGCCGGTGGGCTTTTGGCGCGGCGTGAACCTGAACCAGAACACCATCTACCTGGAATGCTTCATTGACGAAGTGGCCCACGCCACCGGCCAGGACCCGCTGGCGCTGCGCCGCAAACTCATGGCCAACCACCCCAAGCACCTGGCCGTGCTCAACGCGGCGGCCGAAGGGGCGGGCTGGGGCAAGCCGGCAGCGCCGGGCGTGTTCCGCGGCCTGGCGCAGTGCATGGGCTTTGGCAGCTATGTGGCGGCCTGCGCCGAGGTGTCGGTCAACCCGCAGGGCGAACTGACGGTGCACCGCATCGTGGCCGCCACCGACCCGGGCCATGCCGTCAACCCGAAGCAGATTGCGTATCAGGTTGAAGGCTCGTTCTCCTACGGCCTGTCGGCCGCGCTGTACGGTGAATGCACGGTGAAAGACGGGCGCATGCAGCAAAGTAACTTCGACAGTTACCCGGTGATGACCATGGACAAAATGCCCAAGGTTGAAACCATCCTCGTGCCCAGCGGCGGTTTCTGGGGCGGTGTGGGCGAGCCCACCATCGCGGTGGCCGCACCGGCGGTGCTGAATGCAATCTTTGCCGCCACCGGCAAGCGCATCCGCCACCTGCCGCTCAAAGATCAATTGCGTGCCAGAGCTTGAAGCGGGTGCTGGCGTGCGTGTTGGCGGCCAGCAGCGCTTTGGCCGCGGCCCAGGGCGCACCCGAGCCCTTGGCGGCGCCGGGTGATGCCGCGCGCGGCCGCGCCATCGTGGCCACCCGCACGCAGGGCCTGTGCCTGCTGTGCCACAGCGGGCCGTTCCCGGAAGAACGCTTCCAGGGCACGCTGGCGCCCGATTTGCGCGGCGTGGGTGCGCGCTTGAATGCGGCCCAATTGCGCCAGCGCATGATCGACAGCCGCAGCCTCAACCCCGACAGCATCATGCCCGCCTACTTTCGTGCCAGCGGCCTGAACCAGGTGGGCAGCGCCTGGCGCGGGCAAACGCTGCTGAGTGCGCAGCAGATCGAAGACGTGGTGGCGTTCTTGTCCACGCTGCGTGAGTAGCCCGTGATGAAACGCCGCGATCTCGTCTTCAGCGCCGCGGCGGTAGTCGTGGTGCGCCCGGCGCAGGCCTTGCCCGAAGAGCTGGAACGGGTGCTGCGTGAATTTGCCAAAGGTGCTGTGGTGCGCGAAGGCCGGGTGCTGCTGGACATTGCGCCGCTCATCGACAACGGCAATGTCGTGCCGGTCACCATCAGCGTGCAAAGCCCCATGACCGCGGCCGACCATGTGCGCGAGATTGCCATCTTCAACCAACGCAACCCCCAGCGTGACGTGGCACGTTTCAGCTTGAGCCCGCGCAACGGCGTGGCCAAGGTGTCAACCCGCATCCGCCTGGCCACCAGCCAGCAGTTGCTGGCGGTGGCGCGCATGCAAGACGGCGCTTGCTTCACGCACACGGTGGAAGTGGTGGTCGTGCTGGCCGCGTGCATCGAGTAAGCCATGGCCCGCGCCATCATCACCGCCCCCAAGACCGCCAAGCGCGGCGAGGTCATCGAAATCCGCGCGCTGATTGGCCACCCGATGGAAACCGGCTTGCGCGTGGATTCAGTGGGCCAGCAGGTGCCGGCGGATTTGATTCGCCGCTTCACCTGCCATTGGGGCAACGAGCTGGTGTTCAGCGCCGAGCTGTATGCCGCCACCGCCGCCAACCCGTATGTGGCGTTTCATGTGCTGGCCACGGCCAGCGCCACGCTGCGCTTGAATTGGGCCGGCGACAAAGGTTTCAATCAAACCGAAACCATCACCATCGAGGTGACGTGATCCGGCGCGCCTGGGCCGCCCTGGCGCTGGCCGCCTGCTGTGCCGGCGCCGCCGATGCGCCGCGCCGCTCGGGCTTTGACGACATGAGCCCGGCCACCCAGGCCCTGCAACGCGACGACGCTGCCAACCCCGGCATGCTTGGCGTGCTCGAAGGCCAGGCCTTGTGGACGCAGCCCGCGGGCAGCAAGCAGCAAAGTTGCGTCGGCTGCCATGGTGAGCTGGCCACCAGCATGCGCGGCACGGCCGCGCGCTACCCGGCGTTCGATGCCGCCAGCCAAAGGCCGATCGCCTTGCAACAACGCATTGCGCAGTGCCGCAGCCAGCGCCAGGGCGTGGCCGGCGAATCAGCGGCCAACCTGCTGGCGCTTGAGACGGCAGTGGCCCATGCCTCGCGCGGCCTGCCGGTGGCGCCGCCGCAAGATGAGCGCTTGAAAGACGCCCGCGCACAGGGCGCGGCGCTGTTCAAGCAACGTTTGGGGCAACTCGATCTGTCTTGCGCCCACTGCCACGATGAACGCGCCGGCTTGCGCCTGGGCGGCAGCCTGATCCCACAAGGTCACGCCAACGGTTACCCGATCTACCGCCTGCAATGGCAATCACTCGGCGGCCTGCAGCGCCGGCTGCGCAATTGCCTCACGGGTGTGCGCGCTGAACCCTGGCCGGCTGATGCGCCGCAGTGGGTGGCGCTGGAGCTTTACCTGATGCAGCGCGCCGCGGGCATGACGATCGAAACACCTGGCGTGCGGCCTTGAGCTGACGAATTTGGCTGGATGCCCATCCAGCATAGACTGGCGCGCCATGCGCCGCAGCCCCACCCCCACCGACCCGTTCGCCACGTTGAACGAGCAGCAGCTTGCCGCCGTCAACCACCGCGGTGAGCAACCCCTGCTGGTGATTGCCGGCGCCGGCAGCGGCAAGACGCTGACCCTGGCCTGCCGCGTGGCGCGGCTGGTGCTTGAGGGCGCCGACCCGCAGCGCATCTTGCTGCTCACTTTTTCGCGCCGCGCGGCGCATGAAATGGCGCGCCGCACAGGGCAGGTGCTGCGCCAGGCACTCAAGCTGCCGGCCACGGCGGCGCCGCCGCACCTGGCCTGGGCCGGCACCTTCCACAGCGTGGGCGCGCGGCTGCTGCGTGAGTGGGCGCCGCGCATCGGCCTGAACGAGCGCTTTGCCGTGCTCGACCGCAGCGACGCCGAAGACCTGATGGCCCTGGTGCGCCAGGAAGGCGGCTACGCCGAACGCGGCCAGCGCTTCCCGCTCAAAGACACTTGCGTGGCGATCTGCTCGCAAACCCTGAACCGCCAGGCCAGCCTGAATGAAACGTTAACCAGCCAGTTCCCCTGGTGCGCGCAGTGGGAAGCCGAACTCAAGCAGCTCTTCGCTGCGTACACGCACGCCAAACAATGCCAGGGCCTGCTCGACTACGACGACTTGTTGCTGTACTGGTGGCAGGCCTTGGGTGACGCCGCGCTGGCCGGCGCCTGCGGCGCTCGCTTCAGCCACGTGTTGGTGGATGAATACCAAGACACCAACCGGCTGCAAGCGGCCATCGTGCAACGCCTCAAACCCAGCGGCGCAGGGCTGATGGTGGTGGGCGACGATGCCCAGGCCATCTACGCCTTTCGCGGCGCCGAGGTGCGCAACATTCTCGACTTTGCCGCCGGCTTCACGCCACCCGCGCGCACCGTCACACTCGAACGCAACTACCGCAGCACGCAGGCCATTCTTGACGCATCCAACGCCGTCATCGCCCTGGCCCACGAGCGCCATGCCAAGCAGCTCTGGACGAACACAGCTTCACCGCAACGCCCGGCCCTGGTGCATGTGCTGGACGACGCGGCCCAGGCCACCTGGGTGGCAGAACAGGTGCTTGGCCGGCGCGAGGAAGGCCTGGCGCTGAAAGACCAGGCGGTGCTGTTTCGCACCGGCAGCCACAGCGCCGCGCTTGAACTCGAACTGGCGCGTCGGCACATTCCATTCGTTAAGTTCGGCGGCCTGAAGTTCCTGGAGGCCGCACATGTGAAGGACCTGCTGGCCCTGCTGCGCTTTGGCCACAGCTTGCGCCACGAACTGGCCGGGTTTCGCGCATTGCAACTGGTGCCGGGCATTGGCGCAAGCCATGCGCGGCGGCTGCTGGCCACCTTGGAGCAAGCCGCCCTGCCCTTGGCCGCACTGCGGAACTTCAAGCCGCCGCCTGCCGCGGCGCGCGATTGGCCGGCCTTTGCCGAGCTGATGACCAGCCTGTGCAACGAGGCGTTAACCTGGCCGGCCGACATGGCGCAGGCCCTGGCCTGGTACCTGCCGCACCTGCACCGCAAGCACGACGACGCGGCCGTGCGCGAGGCCGATCTGCAGCAGTTGCAGCACCTGGCCGGCGGCTTCGGCAGCCGCGAGCGTTTTCTCACCGAACTGGCGCTTGACCCGCCCGAAGCCAGCAGCGATTGGGCCGGCGAGCCCTTGCTCGATGAAGATTACCTGGTGCTGTCGACCCTGCATTCGGCCAAGGGCCAGGAATGGAAAGCGGTGTCAATCCTGAACGTGGTCGATGGCTGCATCCCTTCAGACATGGCCACCGGCCAGCGCGAACAAATCGAAGAAGAGCGCCGCTTGCTCTACGTGGGCATGACGCGCGCGCGCCAGCACTTGCAGTTGCTCGTGCCGCAGCGCTTTTACCCCTCGGCCCAGGCGCGCCTGGGCGACCGGCATGTCTATGGTGGCTTGAGCCGCTTCATCGCGCCGCAGGTGGCGGCGTGTTTCGATCACCTGGCGCCGGCCGGTGCGAGCCACCCGCCGCCCCCGCAGGCAGGCGTTTTGCCCATCGACTTGCCCGCGCAACTGCGGGGGCTGTGGGGGTAGCCGGGGCATCGCTTCGCTACGATGGCGGCATGGCCAAGAAGATGGTGCACTGGATCGAAGGCGACGAGCCGCTGCCGCCCAGCCACCTGGCGCAGGGCATTGATGGCCCGGCGCCGGGCCTGCTGGCCGTGGGCGGGCGGCTGACGCCGGCGCGGCTTGATGAAGCCTACCGCCGCGGCATCTTCCCCTGGTTCAGCGCCGGCCAGCCGGTGCTGTGGTGGAGCCCCGACCCGCGCATGGTGCTGAAGGTGGCTGATTTCAAACTGCACCGTTCGCTGGCCAAGACGCTGCGCCGCTTCGCCATCGCGCCGGGTTGCGAGGTGCGCATCGACAGCGCTTTCGAGCGCGTGATCAACGCCTGCGCCGGCACGCCGCGCGACGGCCAGGCGGGCACCTGGATCGTGGCCGACATGGTGCGCGCCTACCTCCAGTGGCAGCAGCTGGGCAGCGTGCACAGCTTCGAAACCTGGGTCGATGGGGAACTGGTCGGCGGCCTGTACGGCGTGGGCATCGGGCGCATGTTTTTCGGCGAGTCGATGTTCTCGCACCGCACCGATGCATCGAAGATCGCGCTGGCTGCGTTGGTGTGCTTTTGCCGCGAGCACGGCATCGAATGGATCGACTGCCAACAGCGCACCAGCCACCTGGCGTCGGTGGGCGCGCGCGAGGTGCCGCGCAGCGCCTTCGAAGCCCACCTTGAGCGCCATGCGGCCCATGGCGCGTGGGCCGGTGATGTGCTTGGTTGGACCTATGATCCGCGCCTGTGGGCGCACCTCCTGGCGCCCGGCAGCTCGGACCCAAAAGCCCTGTGACGCATCCGAAAGAACTCCCGCTTTCGTCCCTGCAGTTCTATGCCACGGCGCCCTATCCGTGCAGCTACCTGGGTGAACGCCAGGCCCGCTCACAAGTGGCCACGCCCAGCCACCTGATCAACGCTGACCTTTATTCCGGCCTGGTGGCCAACGGTTTCCGGCGCAGCGGCATGTTCACCTACCGGCCGTATTGCGACGGCTGCCGCGCCTGCGTGCCGCTGCGCGTGCCGGTTAAAGCTTTCAAACCCGACCGCAGCCAGCGCCGCGCCGTGGCCCAGCACGGCAAGCTGCAGGCGCGCGTGCTGCGCCTGTGTTTCGTGCCCGAGCATTACCAGCTCTACCTGCGCTACCAGGCCGGGCGCCACAGCGGCGGCGGCATGGATCAAGACAGCGTGGACCAGTACACCCAGTTCCTGCTGCAAAGCCGGGTCAATTCACGGCTGGTGGAATTCCGCGAGCCCGCCGCCAGCGGCCTGGGCACGCTGAAGATGGTGTCGATCCTCGATGTGCTGAACGACGGCATCTCGGCCGTCTACACCTTCTATGAGCCCGAGCCGCTCACCAGCTACGGCACCTACAGCGTGCTGTGGCAGATCGAGCAGACCCGGCTGCTCAAACTGCCGCACGTGTACCTGGGCTACTGGATCGCACAAAGCCCGAAGATGACCTACAAGGCACGCTTCCGGCCGCACCAGTTGCTGGTGGACGGCCGCTGGGCCGACGCGCAAGAACTCGCAAGCAGTCAAGCCTGATGTGATTCGGGGCTGATGCGGTTCACGCCCTGCAGGGCCAGCGCCTGGGCATAGCCGGCCTGGGCTGATTCAAAGACCGCCAACTGGTTGAGCAAGAGTCGCGTGACGCGCAGCATGTTCAAGCCGCTGTCGGCTTGCGCGGCCTGCGCCGGGCGCACCCAGCGCAATTCCAGCGCCTCGCGCTCATCGGCCTGTGCACGCTGCTGTTTGGGCATGCGGGTCACGAAGAAGCGGGTGTCGAAACGCTTGGGCCGCGTGGGCGGGGTCAGCCAGTGGGCAAAGAAAGCCAGTTCGCGCAAGTCGAGCTGCCAGTTCAAGGTGCTGAACAGGCTGGCCAGGCTGGCCTGACCGGCGTGAACGCGGTGGCGCCAGTCCATCAACTCGTCATGGCGCGCGGCCACGTCAACCGGCGTGCCGTCGCTGGCGCACGCGAACAGCACACCGGCTTCCTCGAAGCATTCACGCAGCGCGGCCACAAAGTGGCGCTGGCTGCCGGCCGCATCACCCAGCCGCGCGCGGGCTTGTTCCTCGCTCAGGCCATGGCAATGCGCGCCCAGTTCCGCGTCGCCGGGGTCCACCACGCCGCCGGGAAAGACCCACATACCGCTGCGAAAGTCGTCACTGCCGCGTTCGGGCCGGCGCATCAACAACACCTCCACGCCCTGCGCGCCGTCGCGCAGCACCATGAGTGAGGCCGCGATGCGGATGTTGTCAGGCGGTGTGGAGACTTCCATCTGATTGCTCATGGCTGTCTCACCACCCCGGCGCTTTGCAGCGCCGCGATCTCGGCCGCGCTGAAGCCGCACTCGCTGAGCAAGTCTTGGCTGTGTTCGCCGGCTGCCGGCGTGGCCCGTGGCAAGGCGCTGGGCGTGCGCTCAAAGCGCGGCGCTGGCGCGGGCTGCACCACGCCGCCCACGTTGACGAACGCCTGGCGCTGCACGGCATGCGCATGCTGCGGCGCTTCGGCCAGGCTGAGCACGGGCGCAAAGCAGGCGTCGGTGCCTTCGAGCAAGACGCAGCACTCGGCGCGCGTGCGCTGCGCCACCGCAGCGGCCAAGGCGTCGCGCAGCGCGGGCCATTGGCTGCGGTCGTGCTGGCGCTCGGCCCAGGCTTCATCCAGCCCCAGGCGCTGCAGCAGCTCGGCAAAGAACTTGGGCTCGAGCGCGCCGATGGCCACGAACCGGCCGTCGCGGGTTTCGTAGGTGTCGTAGAACGGCGCGCCACCGTCGAGCAAATTGGCGCGGCGCTCATCACTCCACCGGCCCGCGGCATGCATGCCGTAGAACACCGACATCAGTGACGCCGCACCATCCACCATCGCCGCATCAACCACCTGGCCGCGGCCCGAGGTCTTGCTCTCATGCAGCGCGGCCAGCAAGCCCATGGCCAGGTACAGCGCGCCGCCGCCGTAGTCGCCCACCAGGTTGAGCGGCGGCAGCGGCTTGCCCGCGGTGCCGATGGCATGCAAGGCGCCGCTGAGCGCGATGTAGTTCAGGTCGTGGCCCGCGGCCTGCGCCAAGGGGCCGTGTTGGCCGAAGCCCGTCATGCGGCCGTACACCAGCCTGGCGTTGCGCGCCTGGCAGTCCAGCGGCCCCAGGCCCAGGCGCTCGGCCACGCCGGGGCGAAAGCCTTCGATCAGCATGTCGGCGCGCTCCACCAGCCGCAGCACCACGTCGCGCGCCGCGGGCTGTTTCAAATCGAGCGCCAGCGAACGCCGGTTGCGGCCGGTGACATCGAATTGCCGCGCCGTGGGAATGCCCAGGCCGCTGGCTTCAAGGCGGTCGATGCGGATCACGTCAGCACCCATGTCGCCCAGCAACATCGCGCAGAACGGGCCCGGGCCGATGCCGGCCAGCTCGATCACACGCAACCCCTTTAATGGCCCCATGGCATGCCCACGCAGTTGGAAGCGGGCAGTCTACCCGCCGCCTCAGCGCGCGGGCGCGTGCAGCAAATACAGCCCCGAGCCCACCAGCAAGGCGATGCCGAACCAGGCCAGGGCGTTGGGCACATCACCCCACACGAGGTAGCCCAGGCCCACGGCAAAGAGCAGGCCGACGTAGCGAAACGGCGCCACCACCGACATGTCGCCCTGGCGCATGCTGCTGATGATGCAGTGGTAGCCGCTGGCCAGGAACACCGAGGCCAGGGCCAGCGCGGCCACGGTGCGCGCATTGAGCATCACCCAGCCCTGGAACAGCGACCACACGCCGGCCGCCACCGTGACCGACAGCGCCGCGGCCAGCGTGATGGCGATGGACGGCACGCTGGGCGAAATGCGCCGGGTGAGCAGGTCGCGCGCCGAATGGAACAAGGTGCCGGCCAGGCACAGCCAGGCATAACCATTGAAACCACTGGCGCTGGGCTGGATGATGAACAGCACGCCGCCAAAGCCCAGCGCCACGGCCACCCAGCGCGAGGCGCCGACTTTTTCATGCAGGAACAGCACCGCCAGCACGGTGAGCACCAGCGGCGCGGCCATGTTGATCGCCGTGGCGTTGGCCAGGGGCAGGTTGAACAGCGAGATGAGGTAGATCAGCGAGCCGGCCGCCTCGACCAGCGAGCGCACCGCCACCGGGCCCTGGATCAATTCGCGCCCCACCAGGCGCTGGCCGCTGGCACGCGCCACGGCCCACACCAGCAGCGAGGCCATGACGCCGCGGATGAAGATGATTTGCGCGCTGGGCAAGGCCTGGCTGACCCACTTCACCAGCGCGTCGTTGATGATGAAGCAGGCCATGGCCGCACACATCAACACAATGCCCCGCCGGTTGGTGGCGCTCACGGCTTCGCCTTACGTCAAACGTTGCACGAGCTGCTGCAATTGCGCGGCCAACTCCCGCGGGCGTTCCAGCGGCAGCATGTGGCCGCTGTCTTCATGCACCGCCAGCTCGGCACCGGCTATCAGCGTGGCGCTGACTTGCGACAGCGCCAGCGGCAGCACCTGGTCTTGCCGGCCGCAGGCCACCAGCGTGGGCACCTTCAAGCCAGCCAGCAAGGAACGGTGGTCGCCGCGGGCCATCAGCGCGCGAATCTGGCGCACGGCGGTTTGCGCGCCCACCTCGGTCATCATCTTGCGCATGGCTTGGGTGATGGCCGTGTTGCCGGCACTGTGCGGGCACAGGTTCAAGGCGATGAAATTGTCGAGCGTGAGTTGGAAATGCTGTTCCAGTGCCGCCATCAAACGCTCGCGCGCCGCGCGGTTTTCAGCCGGCTCAGGCGCCGTGTTGGTGCTCACCAAGGCCAGTGCCGCCACCGGCCGGCGCGCCTGAGCCAGCATCTCGATGGCCACGTAGCCGCCCATCGAATGCCCGGCCAGCACCACCGGCGTGCCGTGCGGCAACCGGGCCAGCGCCTGCCAGGCATCGGCCGCCATCTGCGTGATGCTGGTTTGCTCGGTCAGGCGTGGCACATGCACCGAGGCCTCGCTGTGCAACGCGCAGCGCACGCCCTGCCACACCCCGGGGTGGTTGAGCATGCCGTGCAGCAACACCAGGGCCGGCTTCATGAAGCTGCGCCCACTTGTATGGCCAAGTGAAGCGGTGAGGCTGGGGCGCAAGCATGCGTGATGGGAGCCTCCGGCAGGCAGAGATGCCGGGCCACTGTAACCGGCTGCTTGATGCGCGGGTCTAAGGGGAAGTCAGCCCCCCAGGTGATCCGATGCTTGCCTGTGCCGGCATAGCATGCTTCGTTAACCCATCAACCTGGAGCCCCAGCATGACGTTCGAACTCACCGGCTTTGCCGGCAAGGTGGCGCTGGTCAGCGGTGCCGGGCGCATGCGCAGCATCGGCCGGCCCATTGCCGTGGCGCTGGCGCAGGCCGGGTGCGACCTGGTGCTCACCGGCAGCGGCCGCGCGCCTGAGCGCTACCCCGCCGACGAACAGGCTGAGGGCTGGCGAGATGTAGACAGCGTGGCCGAAGAAGTGCGCGCACTGGGCCGGCGCGCGTTGGCGCTGGTGTGCGATGTGGCCAACGCTGGCGCCGTGGACGAACTGGCCACGCGCGTGCAGGCCGAGTTCGGCCGCATCGACTTTTTGGTCAACAACGCCGGCTCGCACCGCGGTGAAGACCGCCAGCCGGTGACGCAACTGCCCATCGAACAATGGCACCGCGTGCTCAACGTCAACCTCGACGGCACGTTCTACATGTCGCGCCGCATCGGGCAAGACATGCTGCGCCAGGGCCCGGGCGGGGCCATCGTGAATATCAGCTCGGTGGTGGCGCGCGCGCTGCTGCCCAACTCGGCCGCGTACTCGGCGTCCAAGGCCGCCATCAATGCGCTCACCACCATCATGGCCGGTGAACTCGGGCCGCAGGGCGTGCGCGTGAATGGCGTGGCGCCGGGCCTGGTCGACACCAGCCGCATGGACGGCGTGCCGCGCGGCGCCGCCTGGGACGCCTACATCCGCCAGGGCATTGCGCTGGGCCGCTGTGGCAGCGGTGAAGACATCGCCAACGCGGTGGTGTTTCTGTGCAGCGAGCAAGCGGCCTGGTTGACCGGGCAGGTGCTGCATGTGGATGGCGGCGCCTTTCACGGCCACCGCATGTGAGGCCTGCGAGCGTCAGGCGGTTCACCGGCATGACCTACCATGCCCGCCCGCCTTGAAACTGCACCTGCACCTGAGCCCAGCATGACCGTTCATCACCGCATTCCCGGCCACCGCTTCCTGCATTCACCCGGCCCCACCCGCGTGCCCGAAGCGGTGCAGCACGCCATGAGCCAGCAGCCCATGGACCTGGGCGACCCGCGGGTCGATGAACTCATCCACGATTGCGAACAGGGTTTGAAGGCCTTGATGAACGCGGGCGAGGCCAACGTCTTCCTCTACGCCGCCAACGGCCACGGCGCGTGGGAGGCGGTGGTCAGCAACATCGCCGCGCCGGGCCAGGCGGTGCTGGTGGCCGGCACCGGGCATTTCTCCGAGAGCTGGGCGGTGCAGACGGAAGCCTTGGGCGTGCGCGCGGTGCGCACCGCGTGGCGCGAGGGCGAGCCGATCGACGCCGCGGCCATCACCGAAGCACTGCGCGGCGATGTGAAGCGCGAGATCGTGGCCGTGTTCGTGGTGCACACCGACACCGCCAGCGGCGTGACCAGCGAACTGGCGCCGCTGCGCCAGGCGATCGATGCCGCCGACCACCCGGCGTTGTTGGTGGTGGACGTGGTGGCCTCGCTGGCCGCCACGCCGTTCGACATGCAGGCGCTGCGCGCCAACGTGGTGCTGGGCGCGTCGCAAAAGGGCTTGATGGTGCCGCCGGGGCTGGCCTTCGTGGCCGCCGACGCGCAGGCCATGACCGTGGCGCAACGCAACAAGACGCCGCGCTTTTACTGGGACTGGACGCTGCGCGCGAACGACCTGAGCTACCGCAAGTTCTGCGGCACACCACCGCATGCACTGCTGATGGGACTGCGCGCGGCGCTGGGGTTGATCAGCAGCGAAGGCCTGGAAAACGTCTTCGCCCGCCACCGCCTGCTGGCCGGCGCGGTGCAGGCCGCGGTGCAAGGCTGGTCGCAGGCGGGCGCGCTTGACTTCTTTGCGCGCCAGGCGGCGGCGCGAAGCGTCTCGGTCACCACCATCAAGGTGGCCGCGGGCGTAGACCCCGAAGCGCTGCGCACCTTGGCGCGCGAGCGCTTTCAGGTGGCCATGGCCGGCGGCCTGGGCCCGCTGGCCGGGCGGGTGTTTCGCATCGGCCACCTGGGCGACCTGAACCCGGCCATGGTGCTGGGTTGCCTGGGCGGCATTGAAGCGGCCATGCAGGTGCTCAAGCTGCCGCACGGCCCGGGCCTGGCGCGTGCCGTGGCCCATCTCGCGGCCGGCCCCGAAGCGCTTGCCCCTGGGCCAACACGGTAGGTGATCGTCTGCTACCGTCGCGCCCCCTCGAACGCCCGACACGCCCCCATGGACAGCATCACCCAACGCCTGGCCGCCCTGCCCGACCAAGCACTGGGCCAGATGCAGCGCGGCGTAGAAAAGGAAAGCCTGCGCATCGATGCCCAGGGCCTGCTGGCCGCCACGCCGCACCCGGCGCTGCTGGGCTCGGCACTGACCCACCCGCACATCACCACCGACTACAGCGAAGCGCAGTTGGAGCTGATCACCGGCGTTAACATCAGCGCGCGGGCTTGTGTTGATGAACTCGTGCGCATCCACCAGGCCACGTATGCGGCCATCGGTGACGAATCGATGTGGGTGTCCAGCATGCCGTGCCAGTTGCCGGCCGACGAGTTGATTCCCTTGGGCCAGTTCGGCAGCTCGAACATCGGGCGCATGAAGACCGTTTACCGCATGGGCCTGGGCCACCGTTACGGGCGGCGCATGCAGACCATCTCGGGCATCCACTACAACTGGTCCATGCCCGGCGTGGGCGACCAGGCGTACTTCGATCTGATCCGCAACTTTCGCCGCCACTTCTTCTTGCTGCTGCTGCTGTTTGGCGCCTCGCCCGCGGTGTGCAAGAGTTTTGTCGATGGCCGCGAGCATGCCTTGCAGCCCTTGAGCCCGCACACGCTGTACATGCCGTACGGCACCTCGCTGCGCATGGGCCGGCTGGGCTACCAGAGCGACGCGCAGGCCACGCTGGCGGTGAGCTACAACAACCTGGAAAGTTACGCCGCGTCGTTGCACGAGGCGCTGACCCGGCCGTACCCGGCCTATGAAGCCATCGGCTTGCGCGGCCCGGGCGGCGAATACCGCCAGCTCAGCACCACGTTGCTGCAAATCGAAAACGAGTTCTACGGCGCGATCCGCCCCAAGCGGGTGATTCGCCGTGGCGAACGGCCCTTGCATGCGCTGCGCCAGCGCGGCGTGGAATACGTTGAAGTGCGTTGCATGGATCTGGACCCGTTCGAGCCCGTCGGCATCGCGGCCGACACCATGCGCTTCATCGACATCTTCTTGCTGCACTGCCTGCTGCACGACAGCCCGCCCGACACGCCCGCCGAGATCGCCATGCTGGGCTTGAATCAACACATGGTGGCTGCGCGCGGGCGCGAGCCGGGCCTGCGCTTGCTGCGCGGCGCCGGCCAGGTGAGCGCGCTCGAATGGGCGCAGCACCTGCTGCAGCAATGCCAACCGATTGCGCAGCGCCTGGACGCCGTGCACGGCCACGGCGAACATGCCCAGGCCCTGACCCGGGCCGGTGACCGCCTGCTCGACATGGCCCAGTTGCCCAGCGCGCGCGTGCTGGCCGATATGGCCGCCAACCATGGCGATTCACACCTGGCCTTTGTGGCGCAACGCAGCAGCCAGAACCGCCGCGCACTGCTCAACCTGCCCTGGCCGCCTGCCGCGCAACAGGCCGCGCAGCAGGCGGCGCAAGCGTCGCTGCGCGCCCAGGCCGAAGTCGAGGCGACAGATGACACTGACTTCGAATCCTTCAGGCAAGCGTACCTGGCCACGGCACGCTTGTTGCCTTGTGCTGGGCAGCAGGCGGTGGACGCGCCTGCGCGGTGATGGCAGCGTCGTTGGCTTGCTGCGCGATGCACAGGTTGCGGCATCGGGCATGCACTGAGCGAAGGCGCTGGCCTCAACGGCTATAGTCCTTTTGAGCCTGGCCGCACGCGGCCAGGCATGTGGCCCATGAGGCCTACCAACTAACGTGGACAACCCGGCTGGTGGCCCGAACAGGTGTGGCCAGCACGCGGAGGGAACAAGTGGATTACGCCCAACAACAACGCAACCCGGGCAAGCACCTGAGTGGGTTGACGGTGGTCGTCTTGCTGCACCTGCTGCTGGGTTGGGCCTTGGTCAGCGGCCTGGCGCGCAAGGTGGTCGATGTCATCAAGGCACCGATCGAAACCAAGATCATCGAAGAGGTCAAGCCACCGCCACCGCCGCCGCCTGAGAACCTGCCGCCGCCGCCCAAGTTCGCGCCGCCGCCGCCTTCATTCGTGCCGCCGCCCGAGGTGCAGGTGAACCCGCCGCCCACGCCGGCGCCAGTGATCACCACCACTCAAGTGGTACCGCCACCGGCCCCGCCGGTGGCCATTGCCCCGCCGCCAGCGCCAGCACCCGTGGCCGCACCGGCACCGCCCGCACCGCCACCGCCGCCAGCGCCACCGCGCGTGGCCGCGCGCCCAACCATTGCCAACGTGCAGTCGTGTGCGCCCAAGGCCGAGGACTACCCCGCTGCCGCTTTGCGCGCCGAGGCCACGGGCACGACCAAGGTGCGCTTCACGATCGACGCTGCGGGCAAGTTGTCGACCGCCGAAGTGGTGCGTTCAGCGGGTTCGTCGCGCGAACACAAGCAGATGGATCGCGTGGCGACGCAGAAACTCAGCGAATGCAGTTTCAGGCCTGGCAACGATGAAAACGGCAAACCCGTCGGCGGTGTCTTTGAAGTCGAATACGTCTGGAAAATCGAGTGAACGCGGGCGCGCCCGCGCGGCGCGCGCGTGAAGTGTCAGCAATCCAACCATCCCACCCTGGTGCAGCGCGACAGCGCGCACCACACAAGTTTTTTCTGGAGGCAACATGTTCGTAAAGATCAATCTGCGCAGCGGCCTGGCTGCGGCGCTCCTGGTCACGCTGGCCGCAACCGCCATCGTGCCGACGCCGACCTGGGCGCAACCGGCGTCGGAGCCTGCGCCTGCGGCTCCAGTGGCCGCTGCGCCCGCAGCAGTGGCGCCCGGTTTTGCACCCACGGTGGCCAAGGAAACGGTGACCAACCCTTACGGCCTGGACGCGCTGTGGAGCCAAGGCGACTTCGTCTCCCGCGGCACGCTGATCATCATGGTCATCATGAGCATGGGCAGCTGGTACATCATCTTCACCAAGCTGTGGGAGCAATACAAGCTCGGCCGTTCCGGCGGGCCGGCATTGAAGAAGTTCTGGACTGCGGGCTCGGTGAAATCGGGCGTGGACACGCTTGAAAAAGGCAGCGCCTTCCGCTATATCGCCGAAGAAGGCCTGAAGGCCAGTGAGCACCATGAAGGCACGCTGGTCGACAACATCGACCTGAACAGCTGGGTTTCGATGAGCGTGCAGCGCGCCATCGACAGCATCAACAGCCGCTTGCAAGACGGCCTGGCCTTCCTGGCCACGGTGGGCTCCACGGCGCCGTTCGTGGGCCTGTTCGGCACGGTGTGGGGCATCTATCACGCGCTCACGGCCATCGGCATTTCGGGCCAGGCCAGCATCGACAAGGTGGCCGGCCCAGTGGGTGAAGCGCTGATCATGACCGCCTTCGGCCTGGCCGTGGCGGTGCCCGCGGTGATGGGCTACAACTGGCTGATCCGGCGCAACAAGGGCTGCATGGATCAGGTGCGCACCTTCGGCGCTGATGTGCACAGCGTGCTGCTGGCGGCCAAGAAGTGATGCGGCACGCAGATTGCCCGGCAGGCAGCCTGCCCTCGCGTTCAGCCTAGGAGCCGGACATGGCCATGCAAGTCGGCGCGCCCGATGGCGACAGCGACGAAATGAACTCCACCATCAACACCACGCCGCTGGTCGACGTGATGTTGGTGCTGTTGATCATCTTCCTCATCACCATTCCGGTGGTCACGGCAAGCGTGAAGCTTGAGTTGCCCAAAGAGCGCAACCTGCCCACGCAAACCAAGCCCGAGAACATCGTCATCGCCGTCAACCGCGACGGCGAGGTGCATTGGGGCATGGAGCGCATGCCCGACATCGAAGCCCTGGTGACGCGGCTGAAGAAGGAAGCCGTGAAGGAGCCGCAGCCCGAGGTGCACATCCGCGGTGACGGTGAAGTACGCTATGAAAGCGTGGGCCGCGTCGTCGTGGCCTGCCAGCGCGCCGGCATCTTCAAGGTCGGGTTCATCACCGAGCCGCCACCCGGCCCGGTGGCGCGCTGAGCAACGAGGTTCATTCACATGTCCATGAACGTAGGTTCGAGCGGCGCTGAAGACGCGCCCATGATCGAGATGAACATGACGCCGCTCATCGACGTGATGCTGGTGCTGCTGATCATGTTCATCATCACCATTCCCATCCAGACCCATGCGGTGAAAATGAACATGCCGGTGGGCCCGAGTGCGCCGCCGCCCAAGCCGCCTGAAATCGTGCGCATCGATGTTGACTTCGACGGCACCATCGGCTGGAACGGCGTCATCATTTCCGGCCGCGAGGATCTCGAAGGCAAGCTGCTGGCCATCTCTGCCATGGCCGACCAGCCCGAGGTGCACCTGCGGCCGAACAAGCTGGTCACGTACAAGGTGGTGGCCATGATCCTGGCCAGCGCGCAGCGCCTGGGCGTGACCAAGATCGGCATCGTCGGCAACGAGCAGTTCCTCTGAAATGAAACACCCCCTACGCGCTTCGCGCGCCTTCCGGC